>JAFWTG010000081.1 GCA_017519005.1 Oscillospiraceae bacterium
CCGATGCCCACATCGGCCCTCAACACCCCGCACGTAGTGGCGCACAGTGTGCGCCACCCGGTATCCCGCCTGTAGCGCCGGCAATCTGCCGGCCCCTTGCCCTCGCGCCGAAATGCAAAATGCAAAGTGCAAAATACAAAATTGCGGTATCCCTTCTGGATAAAATGAAATTTCATTTTTCAATTCGCAGAATTGAAAAATACCACAACTTCTTCCCTCTTCGCTCTTCCATCTTCCTTCGCCAGATCGCCGGGGACGGGGGGAAACGGATTGCCACGGCCAGTGTGCGCACTGGCCTCGCAATGACAAATTCGGGACGTTTTCGCCGCAGGGACGGCGCTCTGCCGTCCGCATCCACAGCCGCAGGAGGTCGGCGGAATGAAGAAACATTTAATCGGCGTGCTTTTGGCGCTGGCTGCCGTTTTGCTGGTGTTTCTGGTGGAACAAGTTCTTCAACCGGGATACTGGATCAAAAGTCTGTTGAAAGCGGCGGCCTTTCTCGGCGCGATTCTCGCCTACGCCGCGCTCGGAAAACAGCGCTTTTCGGAGACGATCCGGCTTCGGAAGCTGACGAAAACCAAGGCGCTGCTACTGTGCATGCTGGCCTTCTTTGCCGGGGTCGCCGTTCTCTTCCTCTGCTTCCGGAATCAATTGGACCTGGCGGGAATCCGGGAAAGCCTGATGCGGAAGGAGGGGCTGACCCGGCAAAACTGCCTGTTTGTCTTCGCCTATATCATTGTCTGCAATTCCTTTCTGGAGGAGGCCTTCTTTCGGGGCTTTGTGTTTCAGCTGTTTCGGAATAAAATGCTGGGCGCGCTGTTCAGCGCGGTGCTGTTTTCGGCCTATCACATCGGCATCTTTATCAGCTGGTTCAACCCGTTCCTGTTTGTCCTCTGCCTGGCAGGTCTGGCCGCCGTCGGACTTTTTTTGCAGTGGATTTCGGGAAAGTACCAAAGCATCGCCGCAAGCTGGCTCATTCACGCCTGCGCAAACATCGCCATCAACGCCGTCGGCGCGCTTCTGATTTTTGAAGTGCTGTAAACAAAACAAAAAGGATCGCTCCGCTGGGGAGCGATCCTTTTTGTTTTGCAAATTGCAATTTGCAAAACTCCGACAAATCTTACTTCTTACTTCTTAATTCTAAATTCTGAATTGCGCTACCGGTCCTCCCGGAAGTACGCCAGTCCCAGGCCGGCGGGTGGCTGCTTCTCCTTGTTGTTGCGCAGGCTGGAAATGATCAGCACGATCACCGTCACCACGTAGGGCAGGATCTTGTAGAGCTCCGTGGGGATGAAGCTGAGCTGGAGCCGCATGTAGAGGATCATCAGCGCGCCGAAGAGCACCGAGCCCCAGATGGCGGACAGGGGCCGCCAGAGGCAGAAGATGACCAGGGCCACCGCCAGCCAGCCCACGCCGGACAGACCCTCGTTGTTCCAGGTGCAGCCAGCGGTGGTGATGATGTAGACCACGCCGCCGACGGCGGAGATGCCGCCGCCGATGATGGTCGCCAGGTACTTGTAGCGGGTGACGCTGATGCCCGCGGAATCCGCGGTGGCGGGGTTCTCGCCCACGGCCCGGAGATAGAGGCCCTTCCGGGACTTCTTCAGGAAGAGGTGCATGCCGACCGCCGCCAGAATGCCCAGGTAGAAGAAGATGCTGTTGCCGAAGAGCAGCTTGCCCACGTAGGGAACGTCCTGCAGGAACTGGGGGAAGGGGGAGGCGGGCAGAGCGTTCTTCAGCTCCAGGCTGAGGCTCACGTAGCCACCCACGCGGATGCGCATCATCTCGCCCGCAAACTGGCCCACGCCGGTGCCGAAGATGGCCAGGGCCAGGCCGGTCACGTTCTGGTTGGTCCGCAGGGTGATGGTGAGGAAGCTGAAGATCAGCGAGGCCAGCGCGCCCGCCAGGAAGGCCGCCAGAATGGCCACCAGCACCGACAGGGGATAGGAGGAGATGCCCGTCAGCTTCTCAAAGTAGAACATGCCGCCCAGGCCGATGGCGCCGCCCATGAACATGATGCCCTCGACGCCCAGGTTCAGGTTGCCGGATTTCTCCGTGAGAATTTCGCCCAGGGTGCCGAAGAGCAGGGGCGTGCCGTAGGCGATGGCCGCAATCAGCAGCAGGATGATCGTATCGACGACGTTCATTGCGCGGCGCCTCCCTTCCCGTTCTTTTTCCGGAGAATGATCCGGTAGTTGATGAAGAATTCGGAGCCCAGCATGCAGAAGAGCAGCAGGCCCGTAATGATGTCGGAGATCGCCACGGGGACGTTCATCACGGTCTGCAGGGTGTCCGCGCCCTTGGAGAGCACGCCCAGCAGCAGGGAAATGGCGATCATGGCGAAGGCGTTGAGCTGGCTGAGCCAGGCCACGGTGATGGAGGTGAAGCCCACGCCGCCGGCGATCTCCTTGGCCAGGGTGTGGTTGGCGCCGGCGCAGATGATGAAGCCCACCAGACCGGAGATGGCGCCGGAGAGGAACATGGTCCGCATCATGATCCGGCCCACGTTCATGCCCGCATACTGGGCGGTCCGCATGGAGTCGCCGATGACGGCAATCTCATAGCCGTGCTTGGTGTGCTTCATGTAGACGTGGACCAGGATCACCAGGGCCAGCACGATGATCCAGCCGCAGTGGACGCCGGCCACCTTGGGCAGCTGGGCCGCCGGGGCGAACTGGGCGATGCGGCCCTGCCGGGCCTCCCAGGGCCCCGCCTGGAGCCAGGCCACCACGCCGATGATGATGTAGTTCATCATCAGGGTGAAGAGGGTCTCGTTGGTGTTCCACTTGGCCTTGAAGAAGCCGGGAATCAGGCCCCAGAGCCCGCCCAGCAGCAGGGCCGCCAGAGCCATGAGCAGCAGCAGGGGCAGGGAGGGCTTGTCGCCGGGGAAGGAGCTGCTGAGCAGCCGGGCCACGAAGGTGGCTGCCAGCGCGCCCGCGGTGATCTGGCCCTCGGCGCCGATGTTCCAGAAGCGCATCTTGAAGCAGGGGGCGATGGCCAGGGCGCAGCCCAGCAGGGGAATGGCCTTCTTGACCGTCTGCTGGCGGTAGACCGCGCTGCCCAGGGCGCCGTTGATCATGGTGCCGTAGGCCTTGATGGGGCTGTTGCCCGTCAGCAGGATGGCGATGCAGCCCAGCAGCAGGGCGAAGACGATGGAGCCCAGCCGGATGCCCCAGACGGAGACGGGGCCCAGGGAATCCTTGCTCCGCTTGTCCAGGCGGAGCAGGGGGGATTTGATTTGATCGTCCATCAGGCTTCCTCCTTTCCGCCCACGCGGGTCATCAGCAGACCGATCTCCTCCTTGGTGGCGGTCCGGGCGTCCACGACGCCGCTGACCCTGCCGCCGCAGAGCACCAGGATCCGGTCACAGAGCTCCAGCAGCACGTCCAGGTCCTCGCCCACAAAGATCACGGCGGTTCCCTGCATCTTCTGCTCGGTCATCAGATTGTAGATCGTGTAGGAGGTGTTGATGTCCAGACCCCGGACCG
This sequence comes from Oscillospiraceae bacterium, assembly GCA_017519005.1. GTDB lineage: Bacteria > Bacillota > Clostridia > Oscillospirales > Oscillospiraceae > JAFRPC01. The sequence goes on from JAFWTG010000081.1 coordinate 3,489, forward strand.
CGTAGGCGGTCATCAGCACGTTGGGGCTGGTGGCGATTTCGCGGCCCACCAGCACCTTCTGCACGTTGCCGCCGGAGAGCTTCCGGACGGGGAACTCCAGACCGGGGGTCACAACCTCCAGGTCGGTGAAGACCTTCTGCGCCAGGGCCTGGGGCTCCCTGCGCCGGACGAAGGGCAGCCTGCCCTTGCGCCAGGAGCGGAGCATCATGTTCCCGGTCATGCCCATGGAGCCCACCAGGCCCATGCCCAGCCGGTCCTCGGGGATGAAGGCCAGGGACACGCCCTGCTTGCGGATCTGCATGGGGGTCTGGCCCACCAGCTCCCGCTTCCCGCCCTCGGGGGGCAGATAGCTGATGGAGCCCTCGGCCACGGGATAGAGTCCGGCGATGGCCTCCAGCAGCTCCCGCTGGCCGGAGCCCGCGATGCCGGCGACGCCCAGAATCTCGCCGCCCTTGGCGGTGAAGCTGACGGCGTCCAGCTTTTTCACGTGCTCGTGGTCGTAGACCGTCAGGTCCCGGACGCACAGGCGCTCCACCTGCTTCTCGTAGAGGGGCCGGTCGATGTTCAGACTCACGCTGCGGCCCACCATCATGTCGGTGAGGGCCTGGGGGTCGGTCTCGGCGGTGTTGACGGTGCCGATGTACCTGCCCTTGCGGAGCACCGCCACCTGGTCGGAGATGGCCATGACCTCGTTGAGCTTGTGGGTGATGATGACGATGGCCTTCCCGTCCTCCCGCATGTTGCGGAGCACCGCGAAGAGCCGTTCGGTCTCCTGAGGGGTCAGGACGGCGGTGGGCTCGTCCAGAATCAGAATCTCCGCGCCCCGGTAGAGGACCTTGACGATCTCCACGGTCTGCTTTTCGGAGACGGACATGTCGTAGACCTTCTTCTCCGGGTCGATCTCGAAGCCGTAGCGCCCGCAGATCTCCCGGACCTTGGCGTTGGCCTTTTTGAGGTCCAGCTTTTTTTCATCCTCCAGACCCAGGACCACGTTTTCCGCGGCGGTGAACACGTCCACCAGCTTGTAGTGCTGATGGATCATGCCGATGCCGTGGGCAAAGGAGTCCCTGGGGGAGCGGATGGAGATGGGGCGGCCGTCGGCCAGAATCTGGCCCTCGTCAGGCAGATAGATGCCCGCCAGCATGTTCATGAGGGTGGTCTTGCCGCTGCCATTTTCGCCCAGCAGCGCCAGGATTTCCCCCCTGCGGAGCCCCAGGTCGATGCCGTCGTTGGCGACGACGGGCCCGAAGCGCTTGGTGATGCCCCGCAGCTCGATGGCGTAACAGTTTTTTTCCAAGGCTGTCATCCTTTCCAAATAGATTGCGGGCGCACGGCGGATTGGGCCGTGCGCCCGTATGGTTGCAGACTCAGTTCAGCAGCTCGATGCCGTCGATGTCGAGGGCAAAGTAGGGAGCGCTCTGGAAGTAGGACTCGTGGAACGCGCCGTCGAAGACGGCCTCTTCCTTGTCGGCCTGGAAGTCGCCGTCGGTGTCCAGGGCGAAGGCCTGGGTCAGCTTCTCGCCCTTGATGGTGAAGCGGTTGGTGTCGAAGACCTGGATGCTGCCGTCCTTCAGGCCAGCCTCGACCTGCTCCAGCATCTCCTTGGTGCCGGCGGCCGCGATCTTCTCATTCAGCTCGGTGAGCACAACGGCGCCGTCGGCCAGACCCTTGCTCCAGTCCTGGGGGATCTCCTGGCCGTTGACGACGGCCTCAATGGCCTCGCAGAAGTAGACGGACCAGTCGATGCGGGTGCCGATCAGGCAGGCCTCGGGGGCCACGGAGATCATGTCGTTGTTGTAGCTGGTGAAGAAGGCGCCCTTGGACTGGGCCACGGTGGCGGGGGTGGAGTTGTCGGCGTGCTGGGAGATCATCTTGCAGCCCGCGTCGCAGAGGGCGGAGGCGGCGTTGGATTCGGCGGTGGCGTCGGACCAGTTGTTGACGAACTGGACCTTCATGGTGACGCTGGGGCAGACGCTCCGGGCGCCCAGGAAATAGGCGGTGTAGCCGGACTTGACCTCCGCGAAGGGGAAGGCGCCCACGTAGCCGATGACGGCCTTGTCCTTTTCGAGCTCGCCCTTCTCGATGAGCTCCTCCAGCTTCATGACGGCCACGACGCCGGCCAGGTAACGGCCCTCGTAGATGTTGGCGAAGGCGTTATGGGTGTTCTTCAGGCTGTCGCCCCAGGAGGCCTGGTTGGTGCAGCCCACGAACTGGATCTCGGGGTAGTCGGGAGCCACCTTCAGCATGTAGTCCTCAAAGCCGTAGGAGTTGTTGAAGATGATCTTGCAGCCGGCCTCAGCCAGCTCGCGGTTGGCGTCCTCGCAGGCGTCGCCCTCGGGGACGTTCCACTTGACGACCCACTCGACCTTGACGCCCTTTTCCTCCAGGGCCTTGGTGGCGACGTCCTTGCCGCGGATGAAGTTGTAGGTGTAGCCCTGGTCGTTCTCGTCGCCGATGCAGATCAGGCCGACCTTGATGGTTTTGGCTTCGCCGCCCTCGGCGGGCTTGCCGCTCTCAGCGGGCTTCGCGCTTTCGCTGGGCGTGTCGTTGGAGCAGCCCACAAACAGGGCGGCAACCAGCGCCAGAACCAGGACCAATGCCAGAAGCTTTTTCATTGTTGTTTCCTCCGTTCTGTTTCATGTTATTTGATGGATTTCAGAAGAATCGCAGGGCCATACGCCCTCGACCGGGCCATTATAGCACAACAAAACGCATTTTTCAAGCTGTTGTGTTGATTTTTCGGGAAAACCATTTCTCCTGCATCCGGGACGTTTGGATGCAGACAATTCATTGACAGTCTGCGCGGCCCGTCCCCGGTGGGAACGGGCCGCGGCCTGGCTTAATTGCTGTATTCCACGTTGGTCAGCGGGGCGGACCAGTGCTCGTTGTCGTAGATGTCGGTGAACATCAGGGTGGCGACCAGCTTGTCCGAGACGCTGCTCATGTTGGTGTAGCCCACGATCAGGTTGCCGTCGGGCTCGAAGGAGGCCCGCTCGAAGCCCTCCTCGTCGTACTTGTCGGCGGCGTTGAAGAGCTTGTAGGTGATGGGCTCGCCGATCTCGTAGCTGTCGCTGAACTCGCCGTCGGCGTCGTAGTAGTCGGCCACGAAGCGGATCTCGTCGCCGTCCTGGAGATCGGCCAGCTTGGCCTCGGCGCTGGTGGCGCCCTCGTCCAGCTTCAGCTTGCCGTAGTCGTAGCGGACGCCGGCCACGAAGTCGCGGCTGGCGCCGGTCCGGATGTCCTCGGTGAAGACCACGACCAGGTTGGCCAGCTCGCCGTTGAGCAGCACGGGGACAGTGCCGGTGGTGGTGAGGGTGCTGCCCTCCAGCACGGCGTCCTGATAGTTGAACATCACGGGCTGGACGCTGTTCGCGTCGCCCTCCTCGGTGACGGTGCCGATGGCGACCCAGGTGCAGTCGTACTCGCCCAGCAGTGCGCCCTCCTTGGTGAAGCTGTACTGGTTGTCCAGGCCCAGGTTGATGAAGCCGCCGTCGCTGTCCTTGTAGAAGACGTTGAGCTGCATGCTGTGGACCTGCTCCCACTGCTCGGGGCTCAGCTTCATGAGCTTGCGGCCGTTCTCGCTGGTCCAGATCAGCTTGGAGGCGTCAAAGCGGTTCTCAGAAAGTGTCTGCGCCGCGGCGTCGGGGTCCAGGTTCAGCTCCACGGAGCGGCCGCCGCCCAGCAGAGAGCCCAGGATGCTGCCGAAGTCCGCGCCGCCGCCGGAGCTGCCGCTGGACAGGCCGCCCAGCAGATTGCCGATGTCCAGGCCGCCGGAGGAGCCGTAGCCGGAGCTGGAGCCCATCTGGCCGCCCTGCTCCAGGGTGGCGAACTGCTGGATGCAACGGGAATACTCGCTGTCCAGGCCGATGGCGTTGTAGGTGTTCACCGCGGACTTGACGTAGCTCTTGTTCTTGTAGGGGAAGAAGATGGAGATGCCGTAGGCGTTGGTCATGGAGGAGGAGGTCTTGTTGTACTTCACCGCGCCCAGCAGGGACTTGGCCAGGGCCTCGCTCTCGGGGGTGGCCAGGTTGTAGCAGAGGTGGACCAGGTCGATCTGGTCGATGCGGCTGGAGCTGGCGAACTCCCGGGCCCCGCTGCGGGCGTCGGAGACGGTCTTGTAGTCGTTTCCGCTCAGCAGCTTGGAGGTGCCGGTGGCGAAGCTCTTGAGGGTGGTGGGGACGGTGGCGCTCAGCTCCGCCAGATCCACCACGGAGAGGGTGGTCTTCTGGCCGGCGCAGCGGCGGTTGCACTCGGAGACGAAGTCGTCCACGATGTTCCGGCCCAGCTCGATGGTGGGCATGGAGGTATTCTGGGAGAGCTTGGTGAGCCAGTTGGTGTAGTACCAGCCGATGCCGGGCTCCGTCTCCTCGGAGGCGATCATGTAGTCGGCGTACTCGTCCAGCATCAGGCCGGTCTCCAGGGTGGCCATCAGGCAGGCGTCGAAGCCGATGAAGTCAAAGCGGGTGCCGGCCTTCTTCAGGGCGGAGTCGATGCCGCTGAGGCCCATGGAGCCCAGGGAGGCGTTCTTCTCGTCGTAGCCGTAGCCGGAGACGGAGCCGCCGCCGTGATCCCAGAAGATCAGGGCCTGCCGGTTGGCGGGGTAGTTCTTGGTGCAGAACTGGATGAAGCGGGTCAGGGTGGCGGGCTTGACCATGGAGTCCTTGCCGTCGTCGGCGTGCGAGTGCATACATTGAAGTATATCGTGCTTTTCATTGGCGTTAGCCTCTGCGGGCAAATCATGGCACAAGGAGACTTGGTTTCCCTCATCAAGAAAGTGGGAACCAAGATAGATTCAATGGCAGTCAAGGGTGTTGACCGAAACTATATTGATGCTCCGGAGAAGCCTTGGCAGATTATCCTGAGAGGCAATGTGAACCAGACCATTGTGAGTATGCGGACGCAGGGAACAATAGCCGGTCACGAATATAGTGCTAAGCCTTACCTGAAGACGACACCC
>JAFWTG010000082.1 GCA_017519005.1 Oscillospiraceae bacterium
AGCGACACCGCAATTATTCATTCTTCATTCTTCAGTCTTCATTCTTCATTATTCATTATTCATTTTCAAAGGGTGGCCCCGGAAGTAGTCGGCGGCGGGCATAGCCTTGCCGCCGGGGGCCTGGAGGCGGGTGATCAGCACCGCGCCGTCGCCGCAGGCCACGGCCAGGCCCTGCTTCGTCAGAGCCAGCAGCGTGCCGGGAGCGGCCTGGGTCTCCGTCTCGAAGGGGCGGGCCTCCCAGAGCTTAAACTCCGTGCCGCCGAAGGCTGCGGAAGCCGCGGGCCAGGGATTCAGGCCCCGGATCTGGGCCAGAATCGCCCGGGCGGGGCGGCTCCAGTCCACGGGGGACAGCTCCTTGGTGAGCATGGGGGCGTAGGTGGCCAGGGCCGGGTCCTGGGGCGTGCGGCTCGCAGTCCCGGCGGCGATGGCCGCCAGGGTCTCCTTCAGCAGCGCGCCGCCGATGGGCGCCAGCCGCTCCATGAGCTCGCCGGCGGTCTCGGTTTCTCCGATGGGCGTGGTGCGGACGGCGATGACGTCGCCCTCGTCCATGCGGGCGTTCATATACATGGCGGTGACGCCGGTCTCCGGCAGATCGTTCAGCACGGCCCACTGGACCGGGGCGGAGCCCCGCAGAGCCGGCAGGACGGAGCCGTGAATGTTGACGCAGCCCAGGGGCGGGATCTCCAGCACCCGCTGGGGCAGGATCTTGCCGTAGGCCACGGCCACGATCAGATCCGGGGCCAGCGCCTCCAGCTCCTCACAGACCGCGTCGTCGCGGAAGCTCGCGGGCTGGAAGACCGGCAGGCCGTGGGCCTGGGCCAGGACCTTGACCTCCGAGGGGATCAGCTTCATGCCCCGGTTTTTGGGCGTGTCCGGCTTGGTGTAGACCCCCACGACCCGGTGCTCCGTCTCCAGCACAGCCGCCAGGCAGGCGGCGGCGAAGGCGGGGGTCCCCATGAAGACGAGCCTCATGCCTCGTCCTCCTGGCCGTGTATCAGCTCCTCGTATTCCTCCTCGGTCAGCATCCGGTAGGCCTTCTCGGTGTAGAGATGTCCGTCCAGGTGCTCCAGCTCATGGCAGAAGCAGCGGGCAATCAGGTCCTCGCCCTCGTACTCGTACCAATCGCCATGCCGGTCCTGGGCCTCGATTTTGACCTTCTGCGGCCGCTTGACCATGCCGTAGCGGTCGGGGACGCTGAGACAGCCCTCCAGGCCGTCCTGCTCCCCCTCCGTCGTCAGAATCCGGGGATTCACCAGCTCCACGATCTCCTCTCCCAGGTCCACCACCACGACCCGGCGCAGCACCGCCACCTGGGGCGCGGCCAGGCCGACGCCGTTGGCATGGACCACGGTCTCCTTCATGTCGTCGATCAGCGTGGCAAGCCGCTCGTCGAAGGCCGTTACGGGACGGCAGACCTTATTGAGGGTGGGATTGCCCTCGGTAATGATATTTCTGAGCGCCATAGTATTCTCCTATTCGTATCCGTTCACGTCCACGTACAGCGCGACGCCGCGGTTCTCCTTCTCCTTGGAGAAGCTCCGAACCAGGCTGCTCAGCTCCAGCCGCAGGGGCTTGGAGTTGGCGCACAGCAGGGTAAGACGGAAGCGGTATTTGTTGTTGATCTTTGCCACCGGGGCCGGGGCGGGACCCAACAGGTCCGTCACGGCGCCGCGAAGGCCCGTCTGCTCCAGCCGCTGCCAGAGGACGCGGGCAAAGCGGGCGGCGCAGTCCTCCACGTGGCGCTCCGGGAAGCCGGAGAAGCCCACGCAGATCTGGTCGCAGTAGGGCGGGCAGTTCCGCAGACGGCGCAGGGGCAGCTCCGTCTCGTAGAAGCTGTCGTAGTCCTGCGCGGCTGCCTGCCGCAGGACGGCGTTTTGAGGCGTCAGCGTCTGGATGATCGCGGTTCCGGGCTTGTCGCCCCGGCCGGAGCGGCCCACCACCTGGGTAATCAGCGAGAAGCTGGTCTCTGCGGCCCGGTAGCTGTCCACGTAGAGAGAGGCGTCCGCGTCCACCACGCCCACCAGGGTGACCTCCGGGAAATTCAGGCCCTTGGCCACCATCTGGGTGCCGATCAGCACCGAGATATCCTCCTTGGCGAAGCGGCTCAGCACCGCCTCGTGGGGATTGGTTGGGCTGATGGTATCGGCGTCCATGCGCAGGAGCCTTGCCTCGGGCAGAAGCTTCCCTAAATCGTATTCCAATTGCTGGGTCCCGATGCCAACCCGTTTCAGATGCCCTCCGCATGCGGGGCATTTGTCGTAGACCGGCTGGGAGTGGCCGCAGTAGTGACACATCAGCCGCTCGTTGGCCATGTGGTAGGTCAAATTCACGCTGCAGCGGGGGCAGGTCGGCACGAAGCCGCAGTCCACGCAGATCACCAGGCGATTGCTCCCCCGGCGGTTCAGCAGCAGGATGGATTTTTCCTTCCGGATCATCCGCTCCCGGATGGCCTCCAGCAGGGGGCCGCTGACGGCGGTGGAATTGCCCCGCAGCAGCTCCTGCTTCATATCCACCAGCTCCACGGCGGGCAGCGCCCGACCGTTAAAGCGATTTGGCAGACGGTACAGGGCGTAATCCCCGCGGCGGGCGCGGTACATGCTCTCCACACTGGGCGTTGCGGAGCCCAGAACCACCAGAGCGCCCTCCCGGCTGCCCCGGCAGAGGGCCACCTCCCGCGCGTGATAGCGGGGACTGTTTTCGGATTTGTAGCTGTGCTCCTGTTCCTCGTCCACCACGATCAGCCCCAGGCCCTGCAGAGGGGCGAAGACCGCGGAGCGCGTCCCCACCGCCACCCGCGCCTCGCCCCGGGCGATGCGCTTATACTCGTCGTAGCGCTCCCCCACGCGCAGCGCGCTGTGGAGCACGGCCACGTCCCTGCCGAAGCAGGCGGAGAAGAGGCTGAGGAGCTGAGGGGTTAGGGCAATCTCCGGCACCAGCAGCAGGGCCGTACGGCCCTCCGCCAGACAGCGCCGGATCAGGTTTACGTAAATCGCTGTCTTGCCGGAGCCCGTGACGCCGTAGAGCAGGGCCGCCCCGGGCCGGGGCGCCCGCATTTGGGCCAGTAGCCCCTCGAAGACGGACTGCTGTTCCGGGCTCAGGGCAAAGCTGAGATCCCCCTCGTAGGGGGCAATTTGGGTCCGGCGCAGGACCTCCCGGGCGCTGATCCGCAGCAGCCCGGCCCGCTCCAGCGAGCGGAGGGTGGGAAGCGAAGCGCCGGTGAAATACTGCAGTTCTTTTTGCGAAATGACGCCGACGGTGGACAACAGCTCCATCACCGCCCGCTGCATGGGGGCAGATTTGCCCCGGGCGCGAAGGTGCTCCTCAATCTGCTCGGGGTCCGCCGTCAGCTCCAGGATCAGCTCGGTCTTATCGCTGTTCTTGCGGCGGAGCTCCGTATCGGCCCGGAGCCAGCCCCGCTCCCGCAGGCGGCGGAGGGCTTCGGCGATCTCGGGTCCGGCCCCGCACTGCCGATAGAGGGCATCGTCCCGCAGGCGGCCGCCCGCGTCCCGCAGCAGCTCCACCAGGCGGCGCGGCAGGGGCTCGTCCTCAAGACGGGCCTCCCAGTCCTCCGGCAGCTTCGCCAGGGCGAAGACCTCCCGGCTTTGGAGCCAAAGTCCGGCGGGCAGCATGGCCCGGATGGCCTCGTAGAAGCTGCAGAAGTAGCGTTCGCGGACGAAGGCGGCCAGCCGGAGCATGGACTCCGAGAGGACCGGCTCCGCATCCAGAACCTGAACCACGGCCTTGAGCGCAGGGTCCTCCCCCGGCGTCAGCGTCAGGATCATGCCCTCCCGCAGCCGGTTTCCGGCCCCAAAGGGGACGCTGACCCGACAGCCCGGCCGGGCGGCGGACAGCGCTTCGGGCAGGGTGTAGCTATAGGGCTTGTCGATGGCGTAGACCAGCCCGTCCAGGGCGATCCCGGCGATCATGGCATTCCGGCTCACGCGCGCAGCGTATGGCTTAGCGCAGATAATCCTTGCGGACCACGGCGGCCAGCTTGCCGTCAGCCACCTCCCGAATTGCCATGGTTACGGGCTTTTCGGGCAGGGCCTCGCCGAATTCTTTGGCCTCGATGGCAATCTGGCGGGCCCGGCGGGCCACCACGTTCACCAGCAGATAGCGGCTGTCAATATGGGTCAGCAGCTCGCTCATGGGGGGGTAAAGCATGTCAATCGTCCTCCTTCAGTAGATGCTCTTGGTGTTCAGTTTTTAAGGCTTCGGCCCGGAGGATGGCCTGCAGATCTGCCACGGCATCCTCCAGCCGGTCGTTTACAACGATATATTGGTAGCGCTTCGCCACCAGGTATTCCATCCTGGCCTGCTGCAGCCGCATGAGAACCTTTTCCTCATCGGTGTCGCCGCGGCCCCGCAGCCTCGCTCCCAGGACCTCGAAGGAGGGGGCGGCGATAAAGACGGAAATGGCGTCGGGCCGGCGCTCCAGCACCTGCAGGCCGCCCTGGACCTCGATCTCCAGGATAACGTCATAGCCCTCCTCCAGCATCCGGTTCACCGGCGCGGCGGGGGTCCCGTAGCGGTTGCCCACGTACTGTGCATGCTCCAGGAAGCGGTCCTCGGCGATCATCTGTTCAAATTTCTCATGGGTGATGAAGTAATAATGCACGCCGTCGATCTCCCCGGGACGGATTTCCCGGGTGGTGGCGGAGACAGAGAGCTTTACGTTCGGGTCCCGCTCCCGCAGCGCCTTGACGACGGTACCCTTGCCGACGCCGGAGGGACCGGAAATCACGATCAGTCTACCCTTCTTCATCCGTTTCATCCTCCTCCGCCCCCTCTGCGCGGGCGCGCACGGTTTTCGGCTCCAGGGCAGACAGAATCACGTGGTCCGTGTCCATCACCAGGACCGATTTGGTTTTTCTTCCGAAGCTGGCGTCGATGAGCATGCCCCGGTCCCGGGCCTCCTGCACCAGCCGCTTGACGGGTGCGGAGTCGGGACTGATGACGGACAGCAATCGGGACGCCGACACCAGGTTGCCAAAGCCGATATTGATCAGTTTCATAGCTTCCGCCCTATTCGATGTTCTGGATCTGCTCGCGGATCTTTTCCAGCTCCGCCTTCAGGTCCACCACGGTCCGGGCGATCTCCAGGTCGGAGCACTTGGAGCCGATGGTATTGGTCTCCCGGTTGATCTCCTGCATGAGGAAATCCAGCTTGCGTCCGATGGGCTCGGAGGAGCGGAGCATGGTCCGGAGCTGGTCCAGATGGCTGCGGAGGCGGACGGTCTCCTCGTCCACGGCCACCTTATCGGCAAAGATGGCGGCCTCGGTGAGGATACGGGCCTCGTCCACCGCAGCGGAGGCAAGAACCTCCTGCATCTTGGCGTAGAGCTTTTCCCGATACTCGGCCACGGACTGCGGGGAGCGCGCCTCGACAAAGGCCACCTTCTCCAGGATCAGATCCGCCTTGGCGTTCAGGTCCCGGGCCAGAGCCTCGCCCTCTGTCCGGCGCATGGCGTCGTAGCCCGCCAGGGCCTCCGCCACCACGCCCAGAAGCTGGGCCTTCAGCTCGTCCTCGTCCTGCTCCGTCTTCTCGACGGTGAACACGTCGGGCAGTCTGGAGAGGGCGCTGACGCTGATATCGTCCCGGACGGGATAGCCGTCCGCGATGGTCTTCATGGCGGCCAGATAGCCCTCCAGCACGGGACGGTTCAGGCCGATGGAGACGTCGGTGCTCTGGGTCAGGTTGACGGTAACGAAAACGTCTACCTTGCCGCGGGTGACGGACTGCTTCACCGCCTGCTTGACAGCCTCCTCACAGAAGGCGTAGAGCCGGGGCAGCTTTACGGAACAGTCCAGATAACGGTTGTTGACGGAGCGGAGCTCCACGGTGATCTGCTTGTCCGCAAACGCACCGACGGCCCGTCCGTAGCCGGTCATACTTTTGATCAAGATCTGTCGCTCCTTATGAATTGAAAATTGAGAATTGCAGCGGAAGCATCCCGGCGGGTCCCGCGTCGAATCAGCAAGAAATGCTTTCGCAGATGCTCTCGCAGAGCGCTTCGCAGAGGCATTCCCCTGCGCAGGCGCCGCAGGCCCCACAGGTTTTTTTCTTGTCTTTAGCCGCCTGCTTCAGCTTTTCGGAGGCCGGCGACCCCGTTTTGATCGTTTCACAGGAATGGCGGTACTCCTGATTTTTGGGCGCCATTTGGACGGCCTTCTCCACGTAACTTGTCGCCTCGTCCAGCCAGCCCTTCTTCCAGGCGGCCATGCCGCGCAGGTAGACGTATTCCGGGTTCGTCTCCAGATCGGGCTGCTCCTTCAAAAGCGCTTCTGCCTCGTTCGGCTCGTTCCGGTTCAGCAGACGGCGCACCCGGACGCTGACGGAGTCCTGCTCCGCAGCCGCAGCCTCAGGGGACTCCGTGTTGAGTCCCTCCGCAGGGGACTCCGTTTCCCCGGCTCCCGTCTTATCTCCGCTCAGCAGCGCATAGGCGGCGCGGATCAGCTCCCGCTTCTCTGCCGCCATGTCCCAGAGGGGGCTGCCCAGATAGTTGGTTTCGCTGTAGCGCTCCTCCAGCTTCTCATAGGCGTCCCGGATTTCCTCCGGGCTTGCGGTTTCGGGGACGCCGAGGATTTGATATGCGTTTTGTTCTTCGATGGTCATTTTTCGCTCCATTGTTCTTGATCTGCGCAGGCCTGAGCGGCCGGGAGAGTGCCGGCCCTGCAGGCGGGGTATGCGTGGCGAGCAATGCTCGCCGCTACGGGCGGGCCTGATGCCTGATGCCTGGTACCTGATGCCTCGTCCGTGCGGGGTACGGCGGGCGGTCAATGGCCGCCTCTACAGGCGGGCGTGTTCCCTGTTCCCCGTTCCCTATTTCAGCTTCGGCAGGACCTTCACGCGGAACCAGCCGATCAGGATGGAGAACGCCATGTCGTACATGACGAAGCAGATTGCAAGGGCGATCAGCAGGATATAGGGGCCGAAGGTATACTCCGCAAAGGCGAAAGGGATGGCGGCCGCAAACAGACTGCCGAAGAGCCAGTACAGCAGGGCCATGCAGGCTGAAAAGCCAAGAACCTTCAGAATCCAGCCCCAGAGAGGCATCTCCTCCTTCGCCTGCCAGCTTTCGATCAACAGCTTCCAAATGGGATAGTGGCCGAAGAAGAAGAGGAACCAGACGCCGGCCGTTTTTTCCGGAAGCAGAAGCAGGGCCAGGGCGCCCGCGACGGCGGAGGCCCCGATTGCCCAGCCGTAACCGCATACGATTACGACGACAGCGGGAAAGAGTCCGGCAAAGGCAGCCAGAGACAGGGTCACCTTCGGCAGCAGCGCGCTGCCCGCCAGGACGAGCGTGCAGACGGCGGCAATCAGAGCGGAAAAGGTCAGCTTTTTCGTGCGGTTCATCGGCAGCCTCCGCACAGGCAGTTCAGGCACAGCAGGGTGTTGCAGAGCTCACAGGCAGTGTCCATGTTGTTGTTCTGGTAGTTTGCCTGCCGATAGGGGGTATAACCGCCCTGGACGGTGCGCAGGGCGTTCTGATACTCATAGTTGTTGGGGACCATGGCGACGGCGGTCTGATAGTTCTGCCGGGCCTCGTCCAGCCAGCCGCGGCGGTAGGCGATGCAGCCCTTGAGGTAGTACCACTCGGCGTCCCGATTGGCCGCCGTGTTCAGCATCGACTCGGCGGCGTCCAGCTGGTTGGCGTTGATATAGGCGCGGACCTGGGCGTAAGCGCTGTTGGCGCCGCTGTAAGCATTGGAGCCGTGGCTCTGATAGCTGCTCTGGTAGCCGCCGGAGGACCCGGCGCGGGCCTTGGTGATTGCGTCGTAGGCCTCGTTGATCTCCTTCATCTTTTCGGAGGCCAGGTCGGCCAGGGGGTTGTTGGCGTAGTTATCGGGATGATATTTCTTTACAAGCTCGCGGTAGGCAGTTTTGATCTCGCTGTCGGAGGCGGTGCGGGCCACGCCCAGCACCTCGTAGGGATCTTTCATCTGTCGGTCTCCTTATCTTCATTCTCGCGCTTCGCGTTTTTGTTCCATTGAATCCGGTCCCGGCTTTGGAATTTCCCGGCCTTTACGGCAGCGAAGACCGAAGGCAGGCCGAGATAGATCACGTTCTCCAGCAGGGCTTCATGGGCGCGCATTGGCAGCAGAGCCAGGGCCGCACCGGCCAGATTCACCGAGCTGTCGGTGAGCTGGGTCAGATAGTCCAGATCGCCCTGGGTCAGGGCGCCGTCCGAAACGGAAAAGCGGTATCGCAAGGGGTTGTAGGCGTCCTGCTGGCAGTCGCCGCGCAGATCGTCCAGGGCGTCGGCCAGATAGAGGAAGCGCCCAGTCTGATAGAGCAGCTGCTCCGTGGGGCGGCGCAGGGCAGGGTCCTTCAGATCCCCGGCGCAGCCCGCCACAATCTGGGCAAAGGCGTCCGCCACGGCGTCGATGGACGGGCTTTTGGCCGCCTCCAGCGCGTGCAGCGCGTGCAGCTGACGGACCGTCAGAGCGGCAAAGTCCGGCAGCCGACGGGCCGCCCTGCAGTAGGCGCGGCGGTAGAGCAGGGTCAGAAAGCGGTAGGGCAGGCCCCTGAAAAAGCCCTCGTCCCGCACGTTGTCGCGCAGCTTCTCCACCGTCAGGATCACCGTACAGGCGGCTGCCGCCCCGAAGCCCTCCGGGTCCAGGGTGCAGTCCTTTCGCCCGCAGAGCTTCGCCGGACACCAGCACCGGGCCGACTGCGCGGCAGGGGCCGCGGAGGCCCGGAGCAGGTAGAGAAAGGTCATATCGTAGTTGACAAGGAAGCGGGCCGCGAAGCCGTATTGCTTCCCCAGGGCACGGCACAGACCGCAATAGGCTGCCCGATAGGCCTCCAGGTCCTCCGGGGCCAGCAGGTCCCGGCGGGGTCTGACGTAGCCAAACATCTGCTCAGCCTTCCGGGACCGGCGCAGCGGCGGAAATCTCCACGCCGATCTCCACGGTTTCGGCCGCGCTGACGGCGGGATGGCTCTCGTTGACGACCTGACCCGGAACCGTGAAGGCGCCGATCTGGGAGTAGTCCGCCAGATCCACCTGAATATAGATGCCGTTGGCCGGGTTGGCCTTGATCTCCCGGATCTCCTCGGTGCTGCCCCGGACCTTCACCCGAACCGTCCGGGTCGAGAGCTCGGTGTGGTAGCCGGCAGGCTCGTTGATCAAACGGATATCCGAAACGGAAATCTCATCCGTGGTGACGCCGAAGAGCCGGACCTTGGCTTTGATCTCCTCCTCGCCGCCCACGTTCGTAACGCCCACCGGCAGTACAAGATCAAAGCTGAGCTCCTCGCCGTTGGTCACGCTGGCCAGATCGATGGTGCCCAGAACCAGGGTATCGTCCAGTGCGTCAATGACCTGGGCGGCCCCCTTGACGCGGATGGTCTCCACGTCCAGCGTGACCTCCGCGTTCTCAGCCGTGACGCCGCCGCCCTCCTTCAGATCCACCGCCAGGGTAATCTTCTTGCTGCGGACCACGGGAATCGTCATGCTGACCTCCGGAGGACTGACCACGGTATGCTCGCTGAGCTCCACCGTTTCGCCGTTCTCGTCCAGGAAGACGACCGGCAGGATTTCGACGGTGGTATCCACCAGGTCCGAGACGTCGTAGTTGACCACGGCCTTGGCAATCCTGCTGACGTCGCTCTCCGGCCCGTAAACCGTCACGGAATCGGGCTCCAGCACGGCGCTCTCGGCCTCCAGCAGGTAGCCCTCCCGGACCTTGCCGGTCCAGTCCAGCTCGATGGGAACCGTTTTCCTGTCCAGCCGCTCCACGGTGATGGTGACAGAGTCCACGCTCTTGCGGAGAATGTCCACCTCGCTGGAGCGGACGGTGTCGGGGAAGGTGACGGAGCAGGTCAGGGCAAATTTTCCGGGCGCACGGATGCGGCTGGCGTCCGCGTTGACCCGGATGGACTCCGCGTTGAGCTTGGTCAGATTCACGCGGGATGCGCTGAGATTCATGTTCAGCATGGCCACGTCCTGGGCGGTGACGATCAGGCCCCGCTCCTCCAGGACCATGGTGCCGTCAATGCTGATGGGAATCGCGCTGACCGTGATGGTGGACTCCGGGGACACAATCGTGACCACGTAGAGCCAGAGCACGATGGCGGCCAGCAGGGAGATCAGCATAAATACCAGTTTTTTAGTTCCCTGCGACATCGTCGTCCTCCCCCTTTCTGCGGTTCTTTCTCTTAATCATGGAAAGGACGTTGGTCCGCTCCCGCTGCTCACCGATCAACTCCTGCGTCAGCAGCTTCTGCAGAGTCTGCCTGGCCAGATGGCGCTTGAGCATGCCGCCGATGGCCACCGAGATGGCACCCGTCTCCTCGGAGACAATGACAATCACGGCGTCGCTGTTTTCGCTCATGCCCACGCCGGCCCGGTGCCGGGTGCCCAAATCGGTGGACAGGCTCCGGTTCTCCGAGAGGGGGAGCACGCAGCCGGCCGCCAGGATGCGGCTGTTCTGGATAATCATCGCGCCGTCGTGCAGCGAGGCCTTCGGGAAGAAGATGTTGCGGATCAGCTCCTGGGTAACGGCGCCGTCCACGTGGGTACCGGTGGCGGAAATCTGCTCCAGGGAATTGGTGCGCTCAAAGACGATCAGCGCGCCCACCCGCTCCTGGGACATGGCCTCGCAGGCCAGGACCACCTCTTCAATGGTCTTCGGCGTATCCGCCTGCTGGCTGCCGCCGGTGGGGCTGAAAAGATTCTTGACGTCGCTGGCCTTGCTGCCCAGCCGCTCCAGCAGGCGCCGGAGCTCCGGCTGGAACACGATGACCAGGGCGACGAAGCCCAACTGCAGCACCCGGTCCAACAAATAGTTGAGGGCGTGCAGATTCAGAACCTCTGTCAACAGCGTCATGCCCAGCAGGATCACGATGGCCACCGCGATCCGCCGCGCGCTGGTGTTCCAGATCAGGCGAATGATGGAATAGAAGAGAAACGCCACCACCAGGATATCGATCACGTCCCAGACCGTCACCGAGGGGAAGGTGCTTCTCAGATTTGCAAAAAATTCCTGTATCTCTTTCATAGGCAGCTCCTGAATTCGCGAATGTTGTGCTTGCTTCCATACAGTAATCCTATTTTATCTTAGAGATTATACCCCATTTCCTTGAAAATAGCAAGTGCTATTTTTTTCGGATCAGCGCCTCGCTGACGGAGAGGAAGCCTTCGATTTCCGACTCCCGGGTCAGCGGTGAAACCGACAGGCGCAGCGTTCCCTCCGGCAGAGTGCCGCCGGTCCGATGGGCCAGAGGCGCGCAGTGCAGCCCGGCCCGCAGGGCGATTCCCCGGGCGGCGTAGGCCGAGGCCGCCGTCTCGCAGTCGCGGCCGGGCAGGCGAAAGGACAGCACCCCCGTCTGGCCGGGGCCGGTCCATACCCGGGCGCCCAGGCCTTCCAGCCCCCGGGCGGCGCGGCGCAGCAGGGCCGTCTCGTTCCGGCGCAGCGCGGAGGGGTCACGGGCCAGAAGCCAGCGCAGACCCGCTCCAAGCCCCGCGATCCCCGGAACGTTCAGCGTCCCGGCCTCCAGCCGGTCCGGCAGCTCCTCCGGCATACGCCGGTCCTCCGAGCGGCTGCCGGTGCCGCCGAAGCGAAGAGGCGCCGGCTGCTCCAGGCAGAGCAGCAGGCCGGTCCCCTGCGGCCCCAGCAGCCCCTTGTGGCCCGGCATGGCGACAAAGGCCGCGCCCCAGTCCGCCGGACGCACCGGCAGCAGCCCCGCCGACTGGGAGGCGTCCACCACGAGGGGGACGCCCCGCGCCGCGCAGAGCGCGCCGAGCTCCGCCACGGGCAGAACCGCCCCGAAGACGTTGGAGACCTGGAGACAGACGCAGGCCGCCGCCCCGGGCCTCAGCGCTTCGGCAAAGGCCTCCGTCCAGGCCGCGGCGTCAAAGAGCGGCGCGGCGGCGACGACAGGCTCCACACCCAGGCCGGCCAGGGTCCGGGTGACGGCGTTGTGTTCCAGACCGGAAATCACCACCCGGGTCCCCGGTTTGACCAGGGTGCGAAGGGCGATATTCAGTCCCTCGGTGGCGTTGGCGGTGAAGCAGATCTGCTCCGGCTCCAGTCCAAAGAGACGCGCTGCCAGCCGCCGGGTCCCGTAGACCTTCTCCTCCGCCCGGGCGGCGGCGGCGTGGCCGCCCCGGCCTGGATTGGCGCAGCTGCGCAGCGCCTCCAGCACGGCCGCCTCCACCTGGGGCGGCTTGCGCAGCGTGGTCGCGGCGTTGTCCAGGTAGATCATGGTCCCACCCGCTCGAAGCGCCCGTCTGCTCCCGAAATCCAGCAGCCCTCCACGGGCACACCCGCACGTTCCAGCAGGCGCAGCGCCCGGGCCTCGTCGCCGCGGCGCAGCGCAAGGGCATAGGCGCAGCCTCCAGGGGCAATGGCCCGCGGGGCGCGGACCAAGGCGCAGCGCAGGCCGGCCCGGCTCAGGACGTCTCTTCCCTTCTGGCCCCGGGTCACGGAGCGCACGGTCAGATACATATCATACATTTTTGATCCCTCCCGGCCATTCTATGCGCCGGGACGAAAAAAGGACCCTTCCCCCGAAAGCCCGTGCTTTCGGGGGAAGGGCGTCGTTTCCGGCGGCAGCTCCCGCCGCGGCCGGACCGTCAGAGATCCATCATGCTGCTGGCCCGCATGGAGAGATAGTTGCCGCCGCTGAGCAGCATGTGGTCCGCCAGAAGGACGTCCACCAGCTCCAGGGCGTGCTTCAGGCCGCGGGTGAACTCCAAATCCTCCACCGAGGGCAGAAGCACCCCGCTGGTGTGGTTGTGCGCCAGCACCACGGAGCTGGCGTTTGCCAGCAGCGCGGCCTCCACCACCTTTCGGTAGGGCAGATTGACCGCGTTCACCGCCCCGCGGCAGAGCTCCCGACATTCCAGAAAGCGGCAGCCGGCGTCCAGGGAGAGCAGCCAGGCCCGCTCCTCCCGCAGGCCGACGGAACGGGCCGCCAGATAGCGCCCGATCTCCCCGGTGCTCCGCAGATAGAGCGATTTTTCCTTCTGCCCGATCTCACAGCGCTGCCAGAGCTCCGGAACGAGGCGGAGCAGCGCGGCCGTCCGCGGCCCCACCCCGGGGACCCGCAGCAGACGGTCCAGCGGCGCGCTGAGCACGCGGGAAAGACTTCCGAATTCCTCCAGCAGCGCATGCGCCAGGGGATTCACGTCCTTGCGGACGACGGCATAGCCCAACAGAAATTCCAGCGTCTGGACCTCGGAAAAGCCGTCCAGCCCCGCGGACAGGTAGCTCTCCAGCATACGCTGACGGTGGCCGGAGTGATCGGTCCCGGTCCTGGCTTCAGATTTCATGTGCGCCTCCTTCTGATACGAGAAAGCAACAGGCACAGCAGGATTGCGGCAGCTGCGCCGGCAAAATCCAGCAGAACGTCCCGCACTTCGCCGCTGCGGCCCGGAAAACGGGTCTGCAGAAGCTCGTCAGCCGACGCCGCAAGCAGGCTGAACCCCAGGGGCAGCAGGATCGGCCCCCGGCGCAGCAGCCGCCAGTCGGTCCAGAGCAGAGCACCAAGGATAAAAAACTCAATAAAATGGGCAAGCTTGCGAACCGTATGCACCGTAAGGAAGGGCAGGAGCTTCCTCAGCCATTCCAGCACCGCGCCGCTCTCCTGCCGGGACAGCTCGGCGGACCGGGCCGAACGGGCGAAGATAAACCAGAGCCACAGCGCCGTGGCAATCAAGGCCGCGATCAGCTTCCACTTCGGTTTCATCGACCGTTCCTCCTCCCCTGTTTTTGATTACTTTACCACATCTTTTGATAAAAAGCAACGATTATCGGTTTACATTCTTTTCCAAATATGTTATCATAAGGACGGTTATTCTTCCATTCCGGACGGCGTAGCGAGCAATGCTCGCCGCTACGGGCGGGAACGGCGGGCGGTCAATGACCGCCCCTACAGGCGGGCCTGTTCCCCGTTCCCTGTTCCCTGATCCCTAAAAAAGGAGTGATCTTCATGCCCGGTCCCGGCGGCGGACGCAGTCCGCGCGGCTTCCTCACCGAAGAGGAAAAGAAAAACAAGCCCAAGGTCACAAAGGAGCTGCTGCTCCGCATTCTCTCCTATCTCAAGCCCTACTGGCCCCAGTTCCTTCTGGTCTTCCTGGCCATCCTGCTCTCCGCCACGGTGGGTCTGCTGCCCTCCATCATCACGGGCCGCATCGTGGACGAGGCCCTGGTGGGCAGGAATATGAAGCTGCTGATTACCCTGTTGCTGGCGGCCTTCGGGACCCTGACGGTTTCCCAGGTCATCGGCGTGCTGGAGAGCTACATCAACGCCTGGATCAGCCAGCGCATCATCTTCGACATGAAGAACCAGATGTACGACCATCTGCAACACATGCCCCACGCCTTCTTCAACTCGGAGAAGCAGGGCGACATGATCACCCGCATGGACAGCGACATCTCCGGCGTCAGCTCCGTGATCTCCGGGACCCTGTCCTCCATCGTCAGCAATATCGCCACGGTGGTCACCTCCATGGTGGCCCTCTTCACCATGAGCTGGCAGCTGGCCCTGGTGGGCATGGTGGTGATTCCCCTGCTGATCATCCCCACCCGCAGCGTGGGCCAGACCCGCTGGAAGCTGCTGACTGAGAGCCAGGCCAAGAACGACGAGATGAACCAGATGATCAACGAGACCCTGTCCGTCAGCGGCTCGCTGCTGGTGAAGCTCTTCGCCCGGGAGGATCAGGAGTACGCCCGCTTCGTGGGGCTCAACGAGGAGCTGACGAAGCTGAAGCTGAAGGAGCAGCGCTCCGGCAAGTGGTTCGGCGTGGTCATGGGCATGTTCACCCAGTTGGGGCCTCTGCTGATCTATTTCGCCGGCGGCTGGCTGATTATCTCCAAGGGCGACACTTCCCTGACCGTGGGCACCATCACCGCCACGGTGGCCCTGATCAACCGGCTCTACCGGCCCGTCCAGAGCCTGCTGAACATCGGCGTGGACTTCACCCGCTCTCTGGCCCTCTTCACCCGGATCTTTGACTACTTTGACCGGAAGAACCCCATCGTCTCCAAGGACAACGGCATGAAGCCCGATATGAAGAACGCCGACATCCGCTACGAGCACGTGGCGTTCTCCTACGACCCGGAGAAGCCCCTGCTGACGGATATCAACTTTACGGTGCCTGCCGGAAAGATGTACGCCATTGTGGGGCCCTCCGGCTCCGGCAAATCCACGGTGGTGAATCTGATTCCCCGGCTCTACGACGTGCTGGACGGCAGCGTCAGCATCGGCGGCGTAGACGTGCGGGACATGGACCTGAAATACCTCCGCACCAACGTGGGCGTGGTGACCCAGGAGAGCTATCTCTTTAACGGCACCATCCGGGATAATCTGCTTTATGCCAAGCCGGACGCCACAGACGCAGAGCTGGAGGAGGCCTGCCGGATCGCCAACATCCACCAGTACATTGAGAATCAGCCGGAGCGCTATGAGACCGTCGTGGGCAATCGGGGTCTGAAGCTCTCCGGTGGAGAAAAGCAGCGGCTCTCCATCGCCCGGGTCATTCTGAAGGACCCAAAGATTTTGATTCTGGACGAGGCCACCTCTGCCCTGGACTCCATCTCGGAAAGCGCCATCCAGGAGGCGTTGGAACACCTGATGCAGGGCCGGACCTCCATCGTCATCGCCCACCGGCTCTCCACCATTTTGAAGGCGGACCAGATCATGGTGGTCAAGGGAGGCGTCATCTGCGAAGCCGGTGACCACGAAACCCTGCTGGCCCAAAACGGCGTCTACCGGGAGCTCTACGAGACCCAGTTCCGAACCATTCTGGACATGGAGCACAAGTGAAATCCTGACTTCTGAAAGAGGAGAAGCTAATGAAACGTATTGCCGCAATGCTGTTGATTCTCCTGCTGCTCTGCGGCTGCGGGCCGAGCTTTGCAGAATCCGGAGGCAGTAACCCGGGGCATCAGGCGGAGACGCAGCGAGCCGAAAACGACGCAGTGCAGACAGCGCCCTCCGCCGCACAACCCGCTTCGGAAACCGTACCAATCTCCTCCGACAGGTCGGAAAGCAGCTCAGACCCAGTGGAACCGATACTGCATTCCAAGGAAGAAGCCTTGGAGGCGGGAGACTGCGTCCTGTTCTTCCAGCAGGATCAGATTCGGGACAGCAAGCTTCCGGAGGATCACCGCGGAACCCTCGTTCGTTTGGACGAGCTGCGATCCTGGCACGCGGCGCAGGATTATCTCCCCCGGACGCATTATTACGACGAAGACTTTCAGGATTTGCCTCTGCTTCTGCAGATTCTGGATTACGGGCTCTGTCACGGCTTCGCCGGCGTCACCATGCCCGTCCGGAAGGGTGAACTGAAGCCGATTTCCGAGAAACAGTTGCTTGATTTGTATTGCAGCTACCGGGTGGACAACGCGGTTCCCTGCACCCAGTTGTTCTTTGACAACAAGGGTGCGGTACAATTCAACTCGGTCTGGCTGATTCTGCCCAACGAGGCTTCCATGGCTCGCTTCTCTGAGGCTCTGGAGAAAGCACGGCAAATCGTAGCAGAAATGCCCCCGGAGCTGGATGAATATGAAAGCGCACTTTATCTGTACAATTATCTGAAAGACCATGTCAAATACGACATGCTGAAACAGAATTACTACAACTACGACTGGTTTTTCCTCTACGACGCCCTCGTAAAGGGGAGTTGCGTCTGCACCGGCTTCAGTGACGCCCTCTACTATCTCTTCAATCTCGCCGGAATTGACTGCGTCTGTCTGCTCGGTCATGTAGAGTCCACTGACTTCTCCGAGGCTCAGAATCACGCCTGGAACGCCGCGATGCTCTACGGACGCTATTACTGCTTTGATGTGACCTGGGACACAAATCTGGTCAACTACAGCCAGAATCAGTATTTCGCCGTATCAGAAGAATATCTGGATTCTGTTTCCAATCGGACTTACATCGCATTGTTTGAGCGCTGTTATCCCCGCTGCGGGCAGTCCTTCCGACCGCCGGAGGAATGGAACGGAACGCCGGAAGGCGCTCTGCGGGCCTATCTCTGGCTCCGGGAATACTGCTGCGGGCTGGGTTCCCGGTTGTATTTGACCCAGACGGAGCAAATCGGCGCTTCGGATCCGCCCCTGCGGGTACTGCGAGGACAGATGATGCTCTATGACCTGGATTACGGCTCCTTCGTGGAAAGCTTCCTGCCCTATATCACGGAGCGCTGTTATCAGGCTGAATTTGAGGGGAAGTATTATCGGGAGGAAGACGGGAAAACGGCTGTCTTCTCCGGCGCGGGTACCGCTGTCCGGTATCGGATCGAATCCGTCAGCGGGAAGGGCGGCCGTTATACCGCAAAACTGATCTCTGAGTCCGGTAATCGTGCCAGCGCAGTCTTTTCCGTCGCTGCGGAAAACGGACGTTTTCGGATCGACACGGTGCTGATCAAAGGCAGCTAAGGTTCAGCTCCGCGCCATTCTGGAGATGTCGTCCCCGGCGACTGTTGCACACGGCAGGCACATTCGACCTTGCCCTGCTTATAAGAGCGGCAGCCCTGTATCATCTGCAGGGACATCACAGAAAATTTACAAATCAACGGTTGACAAACGAAACAAATATGCTATAATAGCTTAGCACTCAGAAATACAGAGTGCTAAGCTATTTACTTTTCTGTGGCGAGCAATGCTCGCCGCTACGTCAAGTATGTAATATTTTGAAGGAGGCATTCCTATGAAGTTAAAGCCCTTGGCTGACCGTGTGCTGCTGAAAGCCACGGAGGCTGAAGAAACCACCAAGTCTGGTATCATTCTCTCTACCGCCAACAAGGAGAAGCCCATCGTGTCCGAGGTCATCGCGGTCGGTCCCGGCGGGGTCGTGGACGGCAAGGAGATCGTCATGACCGTGAAGCCCGGCGACAAGGTTGTCGTGGCGAAGTACGCCGGCACCGAGGTCAAGCTGGACGGCGTGGAATATTCCATCGTGCGCCAGAGCGATATTCTGGCCATTGTTGAGTAAGGAGGCAGAAGCATTATGGCAAAGCAGATCATTTACGGCGAAGAAGCCAGAAAGAAGATCCAGGCCGGTCTCGACCAGCTTGCGAATACCGTCAAGGTCACCCTGGGCCCCAAGGGCCGCAACGTGGTCCTGGGCAAGAAGTACGGCGCGCCCCTCGTCACCAACGACGGCGTGACCATCGCCAAGGACGTGGAGCTGGAGGATGCCTTTGAGAACATGGGCGCGCAGCTGATCCGCGAGGTGGCCACCAAGACCAACGACGTGGCCGGCGACGGCACCACCACCGCCACCCTGCTGGCCCAGGCTATCACCCGCGAGGGTCTGAAGAACGTCACCGCCGGCGCCAACCCCATGGTCATGCGCAAGGGCATCGAGAAGGCCGTCAAGGTCGCCATCGACGCCATCAAGTCCAACAGCGAAGAGATCCACGGCTCGGACGACATCGC
>JAFWTG010000006.1 GCA_017519005.1 Oscillospiraceae bacterium
GGCAAGACTGCCATCGCCGAGGGCCTGGCCCAGAAGATCGCCAAGGGGGAAGTGCCCTTCAAGCTGAAGGACAAGGAGGTTTTCCTGCTGGATATGACCGCCATGGTGGCGGGCACCCAGTTCCGGGGCCAGTTCGAGAGCCGCATGAAGAATCTGATCGGGGAGATCAAGGCCTGCGGCAACATCATCCTGGTGATCGACGAGGTCCACAACTTAGTAGGCGCAGGCGACGCCGAGGGCTCCATGAACGCGGCCAACATCCTCAAGCCGGCCCTCTCCCGGGGCGAGGTCCAGGTCATCGGCGCCACCACCTTCAAGGAGTACCGGAAGTATATCGAAAAGGACTCCGCCCTGGAGCGCCGCTTCCAGCCGGTCACTGTGGCCGAGCCCAACATCGAGCAGTCCATCGCGATTCTGAAGGGCATCGCGAGCTACTACGAGCAGTACCACGGGGTGGAGATCCCCCCCGAGATCGCCCGGCAGACCGTTCTGCTCTCCGAGCGCTATATCACCGACCGCTTCCTGCCCGACAAGGCCATCGACCTGCTGGATGAGGCCTGCTCCGACGAGAATCTGCGCAACCCCGTCATCAACGAGCTGGCCACCGCCTCCAAGGACCTGGCGGACGTGGAGTTCGAGCTGAAAATGCTGACGGAGAAAACCGAGGAGAAGACCCAGGCGGACTACGAGCGCATCGCCACCCTGAAAACCAAGTCCCTGCAGCTGGGGGAGAAGATCTCCGATCTGGAATCTCAGCCGAAGCCCCGGCTGACCATGGAGAATCTGGCCCGGGTCATCGAGCTCTGGACCAAGATTCCCGCCTCCAAGATCCAGGCCCAGGAGTACGAGCAGCTCCGCAGCCTGGAGGAGAACCTGAAGAAGCACGTGGTGGGCCAGGACGAGGCCATTGCCGCCATCTGCTCCGCCATCCGCCGCAGCCGCGCGGGCATCAGCCCCAAGCGCCGTCCGGTGTCCTTCATTTTTGTGGGCGCCACCGGCGTGGGCAAGACCGAGCTGGTGAAGCGTCTGGCTGACGAGCTCTTTGAGTCCGTGGAGTCCCTGGTCCGGCTGGACATGTCCGAGTACATGGAGAAGCACTCCGTTTCCAAGATCATCGGCTCGCCCCCGGGCTACGTGGGCTACGACGAGGCCGGCCAGCTCACGGAGAAAATTCGCCGCAAGCCCTATTCCGTCATTCTCTTCGACGAGATCGAGAAGGCCCATCCCGACGTGCTGAACATCCTGTTGCAGATCCTGGACGACGGCCGCATCACCGACGCCCAGGGCCGGCTGGTGAACTTCGAGAACACCATCATCGTCATGACCTCCAACGCCGGCTCCGACCGGAAGGAGGGCTCCGTGGGCTTTGGCAAGAGCCTCACTGAGCAGACGAAGGAAAAGGCCCTGAAGGCCCTGGGCGAGTTCCTGCGGCCCGAGTTCATCAACCGCGTGGACGAAATCGTCTGCTTCAACCAGCTCTCTGAGGCCAACTTCCGGGATATCGCCGCCATCATGCTGAACGAGCTGAAGGCCGCGCTGGACGACCGGGGTATCGCCCTGGGCTGGGACGACGCGGTGCTGGATTACCTGACGAAGAAGTCCTACTCCGTCCAGTACGGCGCGCGGAACCTCCGCCGCACCATCGAAAAGGAAATCGAGAACCCCCTGGCCGAAAAGATCATCGACAGCTACCAGGATCCCATCCGGATTATCCATCTCTCCGCCGCCGACGACGCGATCACGGTGGACGCAAGATAAAACCTCCCCTGCCAAGGGGAGGGGGACCGGCCTCAAGGCCGGTGGAGGGGTTCTGCCCGATGCAGCAAACAAAGTGAATATGAAACAAACAAGTCATCTGGCCCGACAGCTTGCCTTGGGCGGCGTCTTCGCCGCCCTCGCCGTGGTCCTCCTGACCCTGGGCGGCGTCATCCCCATCGGCACCTATCTCGCCCCCGTGCTGGCCTCTCTGCCGCTGATCGTCCTGCTGGCAGAGCTGACCAAGGGGCTCTGCCTGGGCTGGTACGCCGTGGTGGCGATCCTGGGCGCGACGCTCTGCCCCGACAAGGAGACGGCCTTCGTCTTCGTCTTCCTGGGCTGGTATCCAATCGCCAGGCCCGCCCTGGACCGCCTCCCGCGGCTGCTCCGGATCGCGGCGAAGCTGTTGCTTTTCAATCTGGCCGTGGCCGCCCTCTACGCCCTGCTGATCCTGGTCTTCCGCCTGGAGGCCCTGGTCCAGGAGGCCCAAGAGACCGGCTTCGTCATGCTGCTCGTGCTCGCATTCCTCGGCAGCGTGACCTTCCTGTTCTTCGACCTGTTGCTGAAGCGTCTGTCTCTGCTGTACCAAATAAAAAAGAATAAAGAATAAGTAATAAGCAAGAAGTAAGAAGGAACGGCCCGAAAACCGATCCTTCTTACTTCTTACTTATTACTTTTTACTTTTATCCGCTATTCCCAAAGCTGGACGGTGACGAACAGCCGGTCCTTGCGACTTTTGCCGCCGATCTCCGCGACGGTGGCCTTTCCGTGGCCCTTCAAAGAGATCACGTCGCCCTCGGAAACGGGGGCGTCGTTTTTCAGGCAGGGGAGATAGTTCAGGCAGGCGGCCCCAGCGGCGATCAGCTTCACGGCCTGGGTCCGGGAGAGGCGGAAGCTCTCGCCCAGCACCGCGTCGAAGCGGGGACTCTGGACCGTGAATTTCACGGCCTTCCGCTTCCGCTCCGGCTCCGGAACCTCCGACAGCGGCACGACGGCCGCCTTGACGCTGACCCGTCCGGCCTGCTCCAGCCCGGCCAACTGCTCCGCCACCGAGGGCAGGCAGAAGACCCAGGCGGTCTGGCCATCCACGCGGATATCCCCCACCCACTCCCGGCGGACCCCCAGGCCCAGCAGGGCGCCTAGGTAGTCCCGGTGGCCCGGCGTGCCGAAGTAGGCGTCGATCCGCAGGGCGGCAAGGGCCTCCACGGGCTCAAAGTCCGCTTCCTCCATCCAGTCCGGCAGGAAGAAGGCGACCCGCCGCTCGCAGTCCGGCCCACCCCCGTGGAGGACCATCCGGCAGCCGGGCATGTGGTTGACATAACTTACAAGCGCTCCCTGCTCCGCCGGGGTCAGAAAGGTCGTGTTCGTCAGGGTATTCGCTTTTTCACAGCGCCGAACCAGATCGTCAATCCGTTTGAATAATGCTTCATGTTCCATAGCGTTTCAAATCGCTCAATCGGGATTTGTAAGTATGTAGCGCGGGCTATTAGCCCGCAAATTCGACAGTCTAGTGCGTAACGGGCGGGCAGATTGCCCGCGCTACAGCCTCACAAATTCGAATTGCTTATTCCTGTTTGCTCCTGATGTTTTCTCCCACGGTTCCAAGCTGCTCCCGGTTGTGGCTCCGCAGGTACTGCTCGATATCCCCGTAGATCCGGTCAATCTCTTCTCCGAATTCCCTTGCGGACTGCCGCAGCACGCCGGAGCGGAGGGCGGAAACCTGAATCATATTGTCCGAGGTCACGATCCGCACCTGGCCGTTCCTGCCGATCTCACGGAGCAGACGCTCGATGTAAGCGTCGCCGGTTTCGTTCTCCTTGGTGTAGACCACCCGGACCCCGTGATAGTCGAAGCGCTCGCCCCTGCCGCCCTTGACCTTGTAGGCGTCGAAGACCAGAACGGTCTCCGTCCGGGTGAAGGCCGCGTAATTGGCCAGAATTTCCATGAGCTTTTCCTGGGCCTGCTGAAAGTCCGTCTCCGCAGCGGCGGCCAGCTCCGGCCAGGCGTAGATCACGTTGAAGCCGTCCACCACCAGCATTGTGGAGACGAGACGCTCCGGCAGGGGACGTACCGGTTCCGCTTCCGGAATGGAAGTCCACACCGCCGCCGAATACTGGGGCCGCTTGATGGGACCGAACTCCCGCTCCAGAATGGCCTGCAGCTCCTTTTCGTCGATGGAGAGCCGCCGCCGGACGGAGGCAGGGGCCTCCCGCTTGGGGGCCAGGACGCTCTCCAGGTGCATGTTGGCGAAGACCTTGTCCCACTTGACCGTGAAGCCGCCTCCGTGGGCGCAGAAGACGGAGTCCGGCGTGTTGTCCAGATCTCCCTCCGGGTCGTAGGGATGGGCGGCCTTGACGGCCTCCGGGTCGTGGCAGAGCTCGTAGCCGTCCAGCTCCAGGCTCAGCTTGCCCTGGCCCCGGCTGTAGGCCGCCAGCTCCCGGGCGTAGTCCGTCATGGTGCTGACAGGCGCCCGGCCCCGCAGCAGACTGACCCCGCCAAGCTCCTCCGGAGCCTCAAAGCTGCCGAAGCGGGCCTTGACGTCGGTGATGGCCCGGCCAATCTGGGCTGTGGGCAGCTCCAGCCGGAAGCGATACCAGGGCTCCAGAATGACAGAGGGGATCTGCATCAGGCCCTGCCGCACAGCCCGGTAGGTGGCCTGGCGGAAGTCGCCGCCCTCGGTGTGCTTCAGGTGCGCCTTGCCTGCCGCAAGGGTGATTTTCATATCCGTAATGGGCGCGCCGATGGCGGTCCCCAGGTGTTCTTTTTCCATGAGATGGGTGAGGATCAGCCGCTGCCAGTGGCGGTCCAGCTTGTCCTCATTGCAGCTGGATGCGAAGGCCAGGCCGCTGCCCCGGGGCAGGGGCTCCAGCAGCAGGTGGACCTCCGCGTAGTGGCGCAGGGGCTCGTAGTGGCCCACGCCCTCCACGGTCCGGTCGATGGTCTCCTTGTAGAGGACCCGGCCCCGGTCCAGCTCCACGGCCAGATCGAAGCGGTCCAGAATCAGGCTCTTCAGCACCTCCGCCTGGACCTCGCCCATGAGGCCCACGGAGAGCTCCTGGAGCCGGGGGTCCCAGCGCAGCCGCAGCATGGGGTCCTCGGCCTCCAGCTGACGCAGCTTGGGCAGCACCAGGCGCGGGTCTGTCCCGGCTGGCAAGCCGATCCGGTAGTGCATGACAGGCTCCAGCACGGGGCTGCCCGCGTCGGCCTCCAGGCCGAAGCCCTGGCCGTTCCGGGCGGCCGTCAACCCCACGGCGGCGCAGACCTCCCCAGCGGGAACCTCCTCCACGGCGGTATAGCGCCCGCCGTTGTATTGGCGGAGCTGGGTCAGCTTTTCCTCCAGCCCGTCGTATTGCAGCAGGTCCCGGACCCGCAGTTTCCCGCCTGTGACCTTCAGATGGGTCAGCCGGACGCCCTGGGCGTCGTGGCTGATCTTGAAGACCCTTGCGCCGAAAGCCTCCGGCCACTGCCGGGGCCGCAACAGACCCGTGAAGGCGTCCAGAAACGCCTCCACGCCGTCCAGCTTCAGCCCGGAGCCGAAGAAGCAGGGGAAGGCTTCCCGGGCCGCGAAGAGCTCCCGGCAGGCGGCGGGGGAGAGCGCCCCGGTTTCCAGATATTCCTCCATGGCGGCCTCGCCGCACATGGCCAGCTGCTCGTCTCGCTCCCCATTATCCGGGGAGAAATCCACGACGCCGTCCCCCAGCTCCCGCCGCAGGCCTTCCAGCAGCTCGTCCCGGCCGTTCCGGGCCAGGTCCATCTTGGTGACGAAGATTGCCGTGGGAACCTGGTAGTGGTCCAGCAGCTTCCAGAGGGTCCGCGTGTGGGCCTGGACGCCGTCGATGCCGCTGATGACCAACACCGCGCAGTCCAGTACCCGGAGCATCCGCTCCGTCTCGGCGGAGAAGTCCACGTGGCCGGGAGTGTCCAGCAGGGTCAGGCTCCAGTCGGCCCGGTCCACGTGGGCTTGGGCCGCGAAGATTGTGATGCCCCGTTCCCGCTCCAGGGGGTCGAAGTCCAGAGCCGTGTCCCCGTGGTCCACCCGGCCGAGATTCCGCAGCGCCCCGCAGCTGTAGAGGATCGCCTCCGCCAGGGTCGTCTTTCCCGCGTCCACGTGGGCCAGCAGACCGACGCAGCATTGCTTCGAATGGTTCATTCGTCTATCCTTTCCAAACTAAAAACGAAAAATGAAAATAGAAAAACTGTGGTATGCTTCAATTTTGCAAATTGAAGCATGAAAAATTGAATTTGTCGCGAAGCGACACCTTCGTTTTTCGTTTTTCGTTATGCGTTTTTCGTTTATCAGAGCGGTTTTTGCTTCATCCTTGCCCAGCTCCGGGGGTACTGCTCCGGGGTCTTGCCCGTTTTGTGGATCACAATTACGGAATGCACAGCGCCGCCGATCTCAAATTCTTCCGTGCGCTCATAGCTGCCGCCCAGCAGGCGGATGGCCTTCGCCGCCTCGTGAAGCTCCTCCTCCGCCTGGGCGCCCTTCATGGCCAGAAAATAGCCGCCCCTGTGGACGAAGGGCAGGCAGAGCTCGCAGAGCAGATCCAGCCGGGCCACGGCCCGGGAAGTCACCAGGTCGAACTTCTCCCGGTGCTCCCGGGCGAAGTCCTCGGCCCGGCCCGCCAGGAAGCGGGCCTCCACGCCCAGCTCCGGCAGGGCCTCGGTCTCCAGCCAGCGCATGCGCTTTTGCAGGCTGTCCAGCAGGGTCAGCCGAATCGTGGGCTCCGCCAGCTTCAGCGGCACGCCGGGGAAGCCGGCCCCGGTCCCCAGATCCAGCAGAGACTTCCCGGCCGGCGGCAGGACCTTCAGTAGGGAAAGACTGTCCAGCAGATGCAGCTCCGCCGCCTGTACGGGGTCCGTGATGGCCGTCAGGTTCATGACCTTGTTCTTTTCCAGAACGAGCGCCCCAAAGCGGACGATGGCGTCCACCCGCTCCTCCGGCAGCTGGATTTCCAGGCGCTGCAGCCCGGCAGTTAATGTTTCTTTCATAACGTATCCTCCGTTGCGTGAGGTCAATTCGGATTTGTGAGGCTGTAGCGCGGGCAATCTGCCCGCCCGTTACGCACTAGCCTGTCGAATTTGCGGGCTAATAGCCCGCGCTACAGACTTACAAATCCCGATTTCAAAATTTAAAATATTATATCATGTTTTTCGGTCTGATGGAAGCACATTTTTCCGAACGATTGACATTTCCGCGAAGCGGTGCTAAACTGAGAAAAAACGCAGGGAGGAAGAAATTGTGAAAACTATTACCGTCAAGGGCGTCGGCCGGGCCTCCGCGCCGGTGGATACCGTGGAGCTGAGCCTCCGCGTCTGGGCCAAGCACAAGAACTACGACAAGGCTCTGGAGGCCGCCGACAAGCAGGTCGCCGCGCTGGAGGCTGCGCTGCGCGCCGCCGGCTTCCCCGCCACCGACTTCCAGACCGCGGGCTTCCACGTCAACACCGAGTACGAGAGCGTCCCCGATGAAAAGGGAAACTATCACACCGTCTTCTCCGGCTACAACTGCAGCTACGACCAGCTGCTGCGCTTCGACTTTGACGCCGCCCGCCTGGGGGAGGCCCTGAACGCCGTGGCCGCCAGCAAGGCCAAGCCGGAGCTCCAGGTTCGCTTCACGGTCCGGGAGCCCGAGAAGCTGGAGGCCGAGCTGCTCCGCTCCGCCGCCGAAAACGCCAAAGCCCGGGCCGAGGTCCTCTGCGCCGCCTCCGGCTGCCGTCTGGGCGAGCTGCAGCGGATTGACTACGATCTGAACCGCCTGAACTTCAACTCCGCCACCATGATGGACATGGCCGAGTGCGCCATGCCCCAGGCGGGCGGCGGGATGCGGAACGCCAAGCGCAGCTTTGCCGCGGCCCTCCGCCCCCAGGATATCGACCTCAGCGACACCGCCGTTTTCGTCTGGGAAATCCTTTGATTTTTGTCATTGCCCGACCAGTCCGCAGACTGGTCGCGGCAATCCGTACTCCTGCAAGGAAGGAAAGGAGACAGACTGTGGACCGTTCCGAAATGATCAACAGCTTTTATGACGGCTATTACGAGGACAGCCGCCTGGCCCGGAGCCGCCACGGGCAGCTGGAATACCGGACCACGATGCACTTGATCCGCCGCTTCCTGCCCAAGAATGGAAAAATCCTGGAGCTGGGAGCGGGCACGGGCCGCTATTCCGTCGCCCTGGCGAAGGAGGGCTTCTGCGTCACGGCGTTGGAGCTGGCAGAAAAGAACCTCGCCCTGCTGCGGCAGAACGCCGCGGGCTTGGACAATCTGACAACCCTTCAGGGCGACGCCGTGGATCTGAGCCGTTTTGCCGACGGCAGCTTCGACCTGACCCTGTCCTTCGGCCCCATGTATCATCTCTACGAGGACGCCGAGCGGGCCGCAGCCCTGGGGGAGGCCGTCCGGGTCACAAAGCCCGGCGGCGTTATCCTGACGGCCTTCCTCTCCGTCCACGCCATCCTCTGGGACAACTACCTCCGGGGCAATCTGGCGGAGGGCCTGGAGGAGAACTTCGACGGGGCGTTCCGGGTCCGCCACTTCCGGGAGCAGCTCTTCACCGCCTACGACGTCCCGGAGTTTGAGGCCCTGTTTGAAGGCCTGCCCGTGACCCATCTCACAACGGCCGCCGCCGACGGACCCCTGGAGCTGGCCGAGGGCCGGGCGGACTTCGCCATGTCCGATGCGGAATTCGAGCGCTACGCCCAATACCACCTGCGCTTCTGCGAAAGCCGGGAGCTGCTGGGCAGCTCGTCCCACCTGATCCATATTTGCCGAAAAAACGGCGAATGAAGCACTTGCAACCGCCGGTTGCGAAATTGCCTATCATTATAGCTTGTGTTCCACCGTGTTTTTTGGTACGGTTTGACTGAAAGGAGGAGTTATGGCATTTTCGGAAAAGCTCTATCAGCTCCGCAGACAGAGCGGGCTCTCCCAGGAACAGCTGGCGGAAAAGCTGAACGTATCCCGGCAGGCCATCTCCAAATGGGAATCCGGCCAATCCTTCCCGGAGGCGGAGAAGCTGCTGGCGATCAGCGATTACTTCCAGGTTTCCCTGGACGGCCTCATGAAGGATGAAGCCCAGCCCCCGGAGCCGCCGAGGGCGGCGCCGGAGCCGCAGGAAACAGAGACAAAACCGGAGGCTGCGCCAAAGGACGGCAGGGAAGGGCTGTGGCTTGGTCTGATCGCTTGCATCGGCGGCGTTCTCTGCCTGCTGGTCTGGGGCCTGCTTTCGATCCTGCGGCCCGAGACCGCAGAGCAGCTTGCGGAATCCTCCGTGATCCGGATCGACGGGCGGGGGATCCTCCTGCTCCTCTGCGTCGCGCTGATGCTTACCGGTGCTGTGCTCCTCCTGAAAAACACGTCCAAAAAATAAGGAGGAATCCGAATGAAAAACCTTTCAATCGTCTTCTGGGTCCTTGCGGTCCTGCTCTCCGACGTCATGTGCGCGGTGGTTGCCTATAACTACGGCGTCATGGAGGTGAACCAAATGATCAACAGCGCCCCGGCCTCCACGGCCTTCCTGCTGGCGATCCCCTTTCTCCTCGGCATCGCGGTCTGCGCGTTCCTGGCGCTCCTGTTCCGCAGGAAGGCCGGCGCGTAAAAACAGAAAAGACCACCGACGATCCTTGCGCCGGTGGTCTTTTCTGTTACAGTCCCGCATGGACCAGCTCCTCGCAGAGGGAGGAATAGAAGGCGTAGATCGTGTCCCGCTTGCTGTCCCGGACCATGAAGTCCACGATCTCCGTGTGGGAGATCGAATCGTCCACGCACTCGCCCCGGTACTTGCCGAAGATGGCGGAATCCCGGGGGACCATGCCGTCGGTGATCCGCCCCTTCTCGATGAAGCGGGAGAAGATCGGCGGGATCGCCATGACGAAATCCCGTTTTCCCTGGCCCTTTTTCACCGAGGCGGAAAAGCTCTGACACAGGACGCCCTCGGCCAGGTTTACGGTCTCGGTCTCCAGATGCTCCGCCCTTGCCAGCTCCTGACAGGCGGTGTAGCTGTCCGGGTGCCGGTCGCCCAGGATCCGATAGACGAGATCGTACCAGAAGGATCGGATAACGGGTTTTCATGCTGGCCTCCGTTGTGCGTGTTTTCTGTATTCCGGGTTTTCGGAGGAATGTCAATCACGTCGCCGCAGATCGGGATTTGTCGAGATGCTGCGTAGGGCGGCCAGACCTCTGGCCGCCGCGATGCCCGCCAGCGTGACGGCGGCGGCCTGGGGTCAGGCCGCCCTACGGCAAGAACCCGACAAATCCAAATCGTCCGAACACAAACCGGCTCTGTGCGCCGTTCGACACACAGAGTCGGTGGTTTTTCTTCAATCCAGCGCGTCGGCCCATCGATGCAGGATCTCCAGGGCTTGCTCGTACTTTTCCATCGGCACCGCGCCCAGGTTCAGCTCGTAGAAGGCGCTGCCTGCGGCAACATAGCCGGTAAGGCTCATATATTTGCTGTCATACTTCGGCTTCAGCACGGCGATCCGGCACTCGCTTCCGCCCGGTGTGGTATGGCTCAGAAATTCCGCGTCCCGGGGGAATTCGGAGGTCCAGACGCTGCGGGAAACGTATTCCGATTCCTGTGCGTGCTCGGTCAGGATCGTTACGGTCTCCTGGGCGCCGATATCGTTCCGTTCAATATGCTCGGCGTAGAGCGTCACCCGATCCACCCGGCCCTGTTCGTCCCCGTGGGCGGTCACGCTGCAGTCGTACTTGTCAAAGGGAAACGTCGGCGTTTTCAGCTCCGGCAGGCCGATATAATTCACGGCCTGTTCGATGCCGGCAAAGCGCTGCGTATAACTGCCGGGATCTCTCCTATAGGAAGACCAATCAGGCTCCGGGACGTACTCCTGATACTGTCTGATAATGGCCTCGCCAGCGTTTTTGATCTCGCCCTCGAAGCTGCTCCACTTTATCAGGGACAGCTCCGTTTTTGCTTCGAAGCCTTCTTCCTCTCCCGCGGGCCGGCGGGTTCTCCGCATTTCAATGCCGCGGGCGACGGCGTAGACCGTCCCGCCCAGCAGCAGCACCGCCGCAGCGGCGATGGCAATGCGCCGAATCAGCTTGGTTCTGGCGCGCCGGACAGGCGCGGGACGATCCTCCAGCAGCTCCGGGTCAATGTCATTGGTCTTTTCCAGAAATTCCAATTCTTTCATGGGAAATACCCCTCCTTCTTCAGGTGATTTGCCAGTTCCCGCCGGGCGCGCCACAGCAGGGACTTGAGCTTCGGCTCGCTCATGCCGTATCGGGCTGCGATTTGCCCCAGAGACTCCGCGTACCAGTAGCGGCGTACGAAGACCCGGCGCTTCTCCTCCGACACGGAGCGGAGCCAGCGGCTGACCGCCTCGCTCAGGTCCCGCGCCTCCATGGCGGCCTCGACGTCTTCGTCGGAGCGGAGCAGCCCGGCCAGCTCATTCGTGAGGGCGACCAGCTCCGCGCTGCGCTTTCCGGCGGACATGGCCTTCACGCGATTCAAGGCCTTGGCCCGGACGATCTTTGCCAGAAAGGGGAAGAGATAGTCCCGGGGCTCATGGGGCGGGATGCGCTTCCAGACCTCCAGCCAGGCGTCGTTCAGACATTCCTCGGCCTCGCCTTCGTCGCCCAGAATGTTCCGGGCCAGGGGCAGCAGCCGTGCGCCGTAGCGCTCCGCGGCCAGCGCCAGGGCGGACTCGTCCCGCGCCAAAAACAGGTCCACGATCCGTCCGTCGTCCATACCGCTTCACCTTTCCCGCGTGATGAAGGCTTTCTGTAAAGGTAATCAACTTTTGCGAGGGAATGGTTGCGCGCAATATCGGGATTTGTATGGATGTTGCGTAGGGCGGCCAGACCTCTGGCCGCCGCGATAACCACCAGCGTGTCAGCGGCGGCCTGGGGTCAGGCCGCCCTACGGCGAGAGCCCGACAA
>JAFWTG010000083.1 GCA_017519005.1 Oscillospiraceae bacterium
ACGGGGGGGCGGGCGCTCAATGAGCGCCCCTACAGCGGCGGGGGCGGGCGGTACAAGGGCGGGACACCACCTCATCCGCCCCAGTGTGCGCACTGGGGCAGCTTCCTATCAAGGGGAAGGCTTTTGCCCGCGGGGGCTTTTTGGGTTGACAACGGGGCGTTTCGGGGGTAAACTAACAGTTAGTAAATCAACACGGAGGTTGATCCACTGATATGAATTACGATTTGAAGCGCGTGGCGCGGGAGATCCGCTGCGACGTGATCCACAGCATCGCCCACCTGGGCGTGGGCCACATCGGGGGCTGCCTGTCGGTGGTGGAGCTGATGGCGGTGCTCTACTTCGAGGCCATGAACGTAGACCCGAAGAATCCGGCCATGGAGGGCCGGGACCGCTTCGTCAGCTCCAAGGGCCACGCGGGGCCCGCGGTCTACGCGGCCCTGGCCAACCGGGGCTTCTTCGACAAGTCCGTGCTGCTGACCCTGAACCAGGGCGGCACCAGGCTCCCCAGCCACTGCAACATGCGCCTGACGCCCGGCATCGACATGACCACCGGCAGCCTGGGCCAGGGCTTCTCCTGCGCCGTGGGCATCGCCCTGGGCGCGCGAATCGCCGGGGACGGGGCGAGGGTCTACACCCTGCTGGGCGACGGCGAGTGCCAGGAGGGCCAGATCTGGGAGGCCGCCATGTTCGCGGCGGCCAAGAAGCTGGACAATCTGATCGGCTTCGTGGACGTGAACCGGCTCCAGATCGACGGCACCGTGGCCGAGGTCAACGACGTGGAGCCCCTGGCGGACAAGTGGGCCGCCTTCGGCTGGAACGTGATCGACGTGCCGAAGGGCAACGACGTGGAGGCCGTCTCCGCCGCCGTGAAGCAGGCGAAGGCCAATCTGGGCTGCGGCAGGCCCACCATGGTGCTGCTGCGGACCACGAAGGGCTGCGGCATGAAGTGGGCCGTGGAGCTGGGGGCCGCCAACCACAACACCAAGGTTCCCATGGAAGAGGCCGAGGCCGCCATCCGGGCGCTGAGAGAGGAGGCATGAGCATGCAGCTGCGGGCAGTATACGCGGAGGAGCTTGGAAAGCTCATGGAGCGGGACTCCAAAATCGTCCTGCTGGACGCCGATCTCGGCAGGGCCAGCGGCACCCTGGGTCTGCGGGAACGCTTCCCGGACCGGATCTATGACTGCGGCGTGGCCGAGCAGAACATGGCCTCCATCGGGGCCGGCCTGGCCAGCTACGGCTTCAAGCCCTGGATCGAAACCTTCGCCCCCTTCGCCACCCGGCGCATCTGCGACCAGATCGCCATCTCCATCTGTTACCCCGGCCTGAACGTGAAAATTCTCGGCACCGATCCCGGCATCGCCGCCGAGCTCAACGGGGCCACCCACATGACCATGGAGGACGTGGGCGTGGTCCGCTCCATTCCCGGCATCGTGATCTTCGAGCCGGTGGACGAGGTCCAGCTCCGGGCCGCCATGCCCGCCCTGGACGCCTACGAGGGACCGGTCTATATCCGCATGGCCCGGGCCGAGCAGCCGGCCGTCTTCGGCGAGGGCTATGAATTTGATCTCTTCCGGGCCGACACGCTGCGGAAGGGTACGGATCTGACGATCTGCGTGTCGGGCATCCTGACCCGGGACGCTCTGGACGCCGCTGAGGAGCTGGCCGCCGCGGGGATCTCCTGCGAGCTGATCAACGTCCACACCGTCAAGCCCATCGACCGGGAGACCGTCGCCGCCTCCGCCCGGAGGACCGGAGCCGTGCTGACCGTGGAAAACCACAACGTCGTGGGCGGCCTCCACGCCGCCGTGCTGGAGGCTCTGGCCCGGGAGCGGGTCCCCGTCTTCGCCGTGGGCGTGGAGGACCGCTTCGGAGAAGTGGGCAAGCTGCCATATCTGAAGCCCGCCCTGGGCCTGACAAAGGAGCACATCGTCGAGGTCGCACGGGAAGCGGTACGGTCAAAAGTTGAAAATTGAAAATTGAGAATTGAAAATTTCGGTGTCGTTCAAATTGCCATTTGAACGACGGGAATAAATGGCGGACAAGCGCGGCTTGTCCCTACATAAGATATGGGAGGTTATACTGTGAAAATTGCGATCGGAAGCGATAAATCTGGTTTCCCCGTCAAAGAGGCAGTGAAAGCATGGCTGGCTGAAAACAACATTGAATTTGACGACCTGGGGACCGTGGATATGAACGAGGTCCATCCCTACTATCAGGTGGCCTCGGAGGTCGCCCCGAAGATTCAGGACGGAAGTTACGAAAAGGCGATTCTGATCTGCGGCACCGGCGCGGGCATGAGCGTGGTCGCCAACAAGTTCAAGGGCGTGTACGCCGTGGCCTGCGAGGGCATCTACGCCGCCAAAATGGCCCGGGCCATCAACAACGCCAACGTGCTCTGCATGGGCGGCTGGATCGTGGGGCCGGAAATGGCCATCGAAATGGTCCGCGCCTTCCTGAACACCGCCTGGTGTCAGGACCTGGAGGACTGGCGGGCCGTCAACATGCACAAGTTCGCCGCCCAGGTGGCGGCCATTGAGGACGAGATCTATGGGGCTTGAGTTCATCTACTCCCAGCCCGTGAAGATTTACTTCGGGGCCGGGAAATTCGAGCTCCTGGGACAGATTCTGAAGGAGCTGGGCCTGCGCCGCTGCGTGGCGGTCTGCGACCCCTTCCTCTCCCCCCGGCTGGACGCCTTGCGGGAGACAATCCCCGCCATCGTCGGCGTCTACGCCGACGTCCAGCCCAATCCCCAGCTCTCCGGCGCGGCGGCCACGGCCGCCCTGATCCGGGAGCGGGAGGCCGACGGCGTCGTGGCCGTGGGCGGCGGCTCCACCCTGGACACTGCCAAATTCGCCGCGGCCATCGCCTACAACGGCGGCGAGGCTCTGGACTACTTCCGGGGCAATCTGGTCTTCCCCCTGGAGCATATTCCGGTGGTGACGGTCCCCAGCACCGCCGGGACCGGCAGCGAGGTGACCCAGGTCTCCGTCATGAGCCACGGGACCGAGAAGAAGACCATCAATCACCCGGCCTTCATGCCGAGGGCCGCCGTGGTGGACCCCCTGCTGACCCGCTCCGTGCCGCCCCGCGCCACCATGAACACGGGCCTGGACGCCCTGGCCCACGCCCTGGAGGGCTATTGGAGCCGGAACCACCAGCCCATCTCCGACCTGATGGCCGTCGAGGCCGTGCGGCTGGTGATGGAGAACCTGGAGGCGGCCTGGCGGGACGGCACGAATCCGGAGGCCCGCGCCAGCATGTCCCTGGCGGCCCTGCTGGGCGG
This sequence comes from Oscillospiraceae bacterium, assembly GCA_017519005.1. Lineage (GTDB taxonomy): Bacteria > Bacillota > Clostridia > Oscillospirales > Oscillospiraceae > JAFRPC01. The sequence goes on from JAFWTG010000083.1 coordinate 3,287, forward strand.
TCTGGCCTTCGCCCTGCCCAAGACGGCGGGCTCCCATGCCTGCTCCTATCCCCTCTCCGAGGACTACGGCCTGCCCCACGGGGAGGCCTGCGCCTTCACCCTGGACAGCTTCGTGCGCATCAACGCGGACGCGCGGCTGGAGGAGCTCTGCCGCCGGGCCGGGCTGCGCGGCGCCGAGGAGCTGGCGGAGCGGATCGCGGCCCTGAAGAAGCTGGGCGGGCTGCGGACCCGGCTGGCGGAGCTGGGGCAGGTGGACCTGGACAAGCTGGCCCATGACAGCGCCGTTCATCCCCTGATGAAGAACAACCCCGTCCCCATGGACGAGGCCGCCCTGCGGCGGATGTTCGCGCGTCTGGCATGAAGCAGGCAAAAACCGCGGGCATGATGGCCGGGATGGTCCTGGCCTGGTCCGTCTATTACACGGTCTCCAAGCTGATGGTGGACGCCACCGGCTCCGCCTACGCGGCGGGCTTCCTGCTGCGCTCCTTCGCTCTGGTCTTTCTGACGCTCCAGCTGCTGGCGGACGGGAGCTTTCGGCGGCTCTTCCGCCAGGGCCGGGCCGTGCTTCTGCTGGTTCTGATCGGCGTCTTCGGCTTCCTGCTGGACCTCTTCGCCAACCTGGGCTACGCCGGAGGCTCCCTCAGCACCGGCACGGCCCTGCTGAAAACCGACGTGCTGATGGTGAACCTGGTGACGGTGGCCGTCCTGCACAAGAAGCTCTACGCCACGGACTGGCTGGGAACCGGCGTCATGCTCCTGGGCGTTCTGCTGGTGCTGGGCGTGGATTTCCGGGGGATGCGCTTCACCCCCACGGACCTCTTCTTCCTGGCCTCCGCCGCCTGCGTGACGGCCAACGCCTTCCTGATCAAACGGGCCCAGGGAAAATACCGGGCTGAGACCGACGTGATCTCCTATTACAACAACTTCACGGTGCTGGTCCTATTCGCAGTCTTTACGCTGGCACGGGGAGACCTGCGGGGTCTGCAGCCCGAAAAGCTCCCCGGCTTCTGGTGGCTGGCGGCCCTGGGCGGCCTGGCCCAGACCCTGATCTACTTCTTCTACTACCGGAATCTGCGGACCCACGAGGTCTGGGTGGTGAAGCTCTGGCTGCTGCTGATGCCGGTGGTGAGCTGCTTCATCGGCGCGGTGTTCCTCCACGAGCGGCTGACCGCCATGAAGCTGATCGGCATCGCGGTGGTCCTTCTGGGCGCGGGGGTGATCCTCCTGCGGGCCAGGCTGCACCCGACGAAGCCGTAAACAAACGACGCCGGCACGGGCCGTCCTTTCGGATTGCCCGTGCCGGCGTGTTTTCAGGAATCTCAGCGCAATCTGTTCCGCAGGTAGAAGGCCAGGGCCGTGCCCATGAGGGCGTGGCTGTACTCCGGGCTGCCGTAATCGGCCAGGACCTCCCGAATGGGGCGGCGCTCGTAGCGCAGCAGCTCGTCGGCGTCCAGGTGCTGGGTCCCCGTGGGGATCAGCTCCTCCGCCAGGTAGCAGTGGAAGCGATTGGCAAAGAGGGCTGGGTTGGGGCTCACGGAGCCCAGATGCGTCAGCTTCCCGGCCCGAAAGCCCGTCTCCTCCGCCAGCTCCCGGGCGGCCGCCAGAGCGGGGTCCTCGTCCCCGTCCACGACGCCGCCGGGGAACTCCGTGGTGAGCCCGCGGGCGGCGTGCCGCCACTGGCGCACCAGCAGAAAGCCCTCCCCCAGCACCGGGATCACCATCACCCAGTCCGGGGCCGTCATGGCGATATAGGTCCCTTCGGGTCCGGCCGGAGCGGCCTCCTTCTGGGCCAGCACGTCAAAAACCGGGGTGTGCAGCAGGGTCCCTGTCTCCAGGACCGTCCATTTCAGTTCCTCGTCACGCATCGCTTCGCGCTCCTTTCTCCTCTTGCTCGAATCTGTAGATTTCCTTGATGATGGGCGGCGCCGCGTGGAGGAGCAGGCGGGCCATCTCCTCCGGCGATTCCCGGCATTCCGAAAAGAGCCAGCGGCGAATGCTGAACAGACTGCCGCAGCTGTGGTAGCGGATATCGAAGCTGTCCTCGGCGGACAGCTCCTCCGTGCCGCGAATTTTCCGGGCCGCAGCCTCGAACATCGTCACGTTGTGCTGCAGCACGTGGCGGCCCAGGGAGTTCTGGGAGTCCTCGGCCAGTGCCCGGCGGTAAAAGTCCGGGTCGCTGCAGAAGGCGTCCATGACGAGGGCCAGCTCCGCGGCATCATAGTACCCGTCCCGCTCCGTCATGCAGGCGTCCACGGTCTGGTTGAAGATCCAGGCGGACAGGTCGTAGACGTCCCGGAAGTGATAGTAGAAGGTCCGACGGTCCACGCCACAGCGCTGGCAGAGCTCCGAAACGGTGATCCGGGCGAAGGGCTTGAGCTTGGCAATCTGCTTCAGCTCGGCGGCCAGGAGCAGCTTGGTACGGTTCGACTGCTTCACGGCGGACTTCCTCCTTTCTCATTTCTATAGAACTGTGTCATTTTTAGACATTATACCACTTTTGTCCGTATTTGAAAAGGGGGTATTTCTGGTAAAATGACAGTGCAAACAAAATTGTTTGTCCTGTCTTTTCTACCTCTCTCTTCCCGCCCCTATGGGGCAAATCCTGCAAAGAGGCGGTCCCTGCCCCGGGGCCGCCTCGTTTTATTTTCCGGTCCTCAGGTGAAGCGCTCCTTGGCGTTGAGCACCCGGCAGATGGTCTCGTAGCCGCCGAAGACCGTCAGCTTGTCGCCCGGACGGAACTCCGTTCCGGCCGTGGGCTCCTCGGCGTCGCCATTCGCGTGCTCGATCATCAGCACCAGAATCCCGTGGACCGGCTTCAGGTCCATCTCCGACAGGGGCTTTTCCCGGTAGGCCTCCGGCACCGTCCGCAGGCTCACGCGGGCGATGGTCCGCACGCCGATCTGGTCGATGACCGTGACGCCGTTGTTGCCCTGGACGTTGCCGTAGCGGTCCGCCGCCCGCTCGATCAGGTGGTCCACCCAGTTCCGGACCTTGTGATAGTGGGCCACCTGGAGTACCGCCGCCACCGCCGCAACGGGGATCAGCAGACTCAGGATCGTACTGCCGAAGGCCGTCATCTTCATGGAGACGAAGACGTTGACGAAGGCGGAGACGATGGTCACGTTGAAGACGAAGCCGAAGAGCATGGTGACCCGTCCCAGACGGCGGCGGGAGCGCGTGGAGAGGATCATCTCGCTCTCCCGGGTGGTGAAGCCCGCGCCGGTGAGCATGGAGACCACCTGGAAGCGCGCCTTGTCCTCCGGCAGGCCGATGAGGCGGAACAGCACGGTGAAAACCTCGGAAATGACCCAGTAGAGCAGGATCAGAAGGGCAAAGAGCGATGCCGCGGCGTATACGTTCAAGATGGGTCTCCTTTCTTGGCTGCAGAGTTCATACTAATATTTGACTAAATTGTTCGATTCGTTCCGGCTGGAATCGCGCCATACTTCGTTGTCGTCCTTGCCGGGCGTCAAGCCCGCCTGCGTCCTCCGCCTCGTCTGGCGCGATTCCCACTCGGAACGCTTTCGAACCCT
>JAFWTG010000084.1 GCA_017519005.1 Oscillospiraceae bacterium
AACGGGGAACGGGGAACAGGGAACAGACCCGCCCGTAGCGGCGAGCATTGCTCGCCACCCGGCAGGGAACGGGGAACGGGGAACAGGGAACGGGGAACGGGGAACAGACCCGCCCGTAGCGGCGAGCATTGCTCGCCACCCGGCAGGGAACGGGGAACAGGGAACGGGGAACGGGGAACAGGGAACAGAGCTTGTAGGGGGCGGCGTCCTCGACGCCCCGCCGTAACCCCGCCGTACCCCCCGCCGTACCACGCCGTAGGGGCGATCATCGATCGCCCGGTCCGCCATGGGCGGACAATTTGCCGCAGGCAAATCCCGTTGACCGGCCGTCTGCGGCGGACGAGGGCCGACGTGGGCATACTTCGTGACTCTTCGAGTTCGGCCCCTACGGGCGGAGGTCCCGTGTAGGTACGGCACTCTGCCGCCCGCCCTTCCCCGCGATTCGCGCCGGAATGTTCCGGGCAGCGTTCATCGGTTCTCTGACAGCCGGACGCAAACGCGGCAGTCCCTCGGGGCTGCCGCGTTTGCTTGTATAAAAGGAATTACTGCTCGTTCTTCTCCGCGGGCTTGGGCGCTTCCGCGGGAGCGGAAGGCGGGTCCAGCTTGGTGGGCAGCTTGCCCAGCAGGGAATTGACCAGCTTGTCGATGGGGCCGAGACCCAGGTCGCCGCCCTTGAAGGCCTTGAAGGCCAGCAGCAGGAACAGAAGCTTCTGCAGGAGGTTGAGGGTGGTGGTGAGCCAGCTCTGCACGTCGTAGATGAAGTCGGGGCGGAAGTAGCCGCCGAAGATGCCGATCAGGTCGCTGATCCAGGTGAAGAGGTTGGGGATCAGAGAGATCAGCGTGCTGAGGATGGAGAAGCAGAGCATCAAAAGGCAGGCTTTCAGCGTGTGGAAGCGCAGCCAGTCGTTCTGCTCCCGGATCAGCACGTAGCCGGCCACCAGGAGGAAGCCCACGTAGCCGGAGAAGAAGGCGACCAGGTAGGCGAGGCAGGCCAGCAGCTTGGCGGGAACGCCGAGTTTCGTAGTACCCATAATACATTTCCTTTCTTTCTTTGTTTTTCGGATTCAGCGGATCGCGCGCGATCCTCCGTTACCGTTATTCTACCAAAAGCAGGAGGAAAACGCAAGGGCAAATCGGAAAAACGACGGAGATTTTCTGCTTGACATTCCACCGGTTTTGCGTACAATATTAGTGTTAAAATGACGAAATCTGCGAATCTTTGCGGCAAACGGACGGAGGAACTGCTATGGACGAGCTGCTTGAAATCTTGAACGACATCAACCCCGACGTGGACTACGAGACCGAGGACCGGCTGATCGACGGCAAGGTCTACGACTCCTTCAGCATCATCACCCTGATTTCCAACATCTCCGAGACCTTCAATATCGAGCTGGGGCCGGAGCATCTGATTCCCGAAAACTTCAACAGCGCCGCCGCCATGTGGAAGATGATCCAGAGCATCCTGGACGAGGAATAAGACCCTATGAGCATCCTGTCCGTCTCCTTTCTGCTCTTTATCCTGGGGCTCTGCCTGGTCTATTTTCTGGTGCCCAAGCGCTTCCAGTGGTGGGTCCTGCTGGCCTTCAGCCTGGGCTTCTACGCCCTGGGCGGCCTGCTGAGCCTGCCCTGGCTGTTGCTGACCGCTCTCTCCGCCTGGGCGACGGCCCGCTATATCCAGGACCGCGCCGACGCGGAAAAGGCCTTTCTGGCCGCGCATAAGGCCGAGCTCAGCAAGGAGGAGCGCAGCGCCCGGAAGGCGAAGGGCAAGAAGACCCGCCGCCGGGCGCTGACCCTCTGCATTCTGCTGAACGTGGGCGTGCTCTGCGTCTTCAAATACGTCCACTTCCTCCTGGCCCAGGCCAACGCGCTGGCCGGGCTCTTCGGCGGGGAGGTCCGGGATTCGGTCCGCTGGATCGTCCCCCTGGGCGTCTCCTTCTATACCTTCCAGACCCTGGGCTATCTCTGCGACGTCTACTGGGGGAAGGCGAAGGCGGAGCGGAACCCGCTGAAGCTGCTGCTCTTCACCTCCTTCTTCCCGCAGATCACCCAGGGCCCTATCTCCGCCTGGAACGATCTCTCCGCCCAGCTCTTCGCCCCCCACAGCCTGGATTACGACAGCTTCTCCCTGGGGGCCCAGCGCCTGATCTGGGGCTTCTTCAAGAAGATGGTGGCGGCGAATATCCTCTCCGGCTACGTCTCCGACGTCTTCGCCAACTACGGCTCCTACTCCGGCCTGGCGACCTTCCTGGGAGCCCTGTGCTACGCCGCCCAGATCTACGCCGATTTCTCCGGCTACATGGACATCATGTGCGGCCTGTGCCAGATCCTGGGCATCCGGCTGACGGAGAACTTTGAGCGGCCCTATTTCTCCAAGTCCGTGGCGGAATACTGGCGGCGCTGGCATATGAGCCTGGGCGTCTGGTTCAAGAACTACGTCTACTATCCCATCGCCGTTTCCAAATGGAACCAGAGGCTGGGCAAGTGGGCCAAAAAGCGCCTGGGCAAGGCCTTCGGCAACTACCTGCCCGCCACCCTGGCCCTGGTGGTCACCTGGCTGGCCACCGGCCTCTGGCACGGCGCCAGCTGGGGCTATATCGCCTGGGGCGGCGTCAACGGCCTGTTCATCATCTTCTCCATGTGGATGGAGGGCCCCTACGCCAAGTGGAAAAAGGCCCTGCGCATCCGGGAGAGCGCCTGGCTCTGGCGGGCCTTCCAGGTGGGCCGGACCTTCCTGCTGGTGACCTTCATCAAGGTCCTGCCCGAGGTGGGCAGCCTCCGGGACGGCCTGGGCCTGTGGAAGCGCATCTTCACCGAGCACAGCCTGCCCCACTCCCTGTCGGAGCTGCTGCCCTTCGTGGGGGACCGCCGCCCCCTGCTGGCGGTGCTTTTCAGCGTGGGCCTGATGTTCCTGGTGAGCCTGCTGCAGCGGAAGGGCTCCGTCCGGGCGCTGCTGCGCCGCCGCGTGCCCTATCTGCTCCGGATCTGCGTCTTCGTCTTCCTCTTCTTCCTGATCCTCTACTTCGGCGTGCCCGCCTCCGGCGGCCTGGGAGATTTTATCTATGCACAGTATTAAGAAAATTCTGAAAACGGCGGGGCTCTTCCTGCTGCTGACCGCCCTGCTGAGCACGGGGCTGGCCGCCCTCTACTTCCGCGGCGAGTGCTTCCTCTACCAGGACGCCCGGGAGCGGGAGGCCCTCAGCGGCAGCGTGACCACGCTGGGCTGCGGCTCCTCCAACATGTACTTCGGCTTCCGGCCCGACGTGATGGACGCCGCCCTGGGCGGCAGGAGCTACAATCTCTCCGGCCTGCTGGTCTCCATGGGGGGCCGGCTGGAGCTGCTGCGGCTGGAGCTGGCCCGCAACCCGGTCCGCACCGTCCTGCTGGAGGTCTCCGCCGAGACCCTGGTCCGGGACCGGGCCGAGGAGGGACCGGAGGGCGACCTGCAGCTGCTGGGCCGCCTGGAGGGGAAGGAGCGGCTGAGCTTCTTCCTGCATAACTTTCCCCTCTCCGAGTACCCCGCCGTCTATTACGACGTGGTCAGCAAGGGCATCGACAACGCCCTGCGCCTGCTGGAGGGAAGCTATCAGACGCGGAACGAATTTCTCCGCGACGGCTACTACCCCAACGCCCAGAAGGACGTTTATATCTCCACCTGGGTGCTGGATAACTACCACACCGCCACCCTCAGCACCGCCATCCGCCCCGAGAACGTGGAGGCCCTGAAGCAGATCGCCGCCCTCTGCCGGGAGCAGGGCGCGGAGCTGATTCTGATCAACACCCCCAAGACCGAGTTCTACGACGCCAGATACGACAACCTGGATTACTTCCGGGCCTGGTACACCGGCTTCGCCGCCGCGGAGCATATCGACTACTACGATTTCAACCTCTACCGGCAGAAGCACAAGCTCCTGGACGATCAGCAGCACTTCGGGGATGAGACCCATCTCTCCGATTCCGGCGCGGCGATCTTCACGGGCTTCCTGGCGGAGATCCTTTCCGCCCGGGCCGAGGGCAGGAATCTGGAGCCCCTGTTTTATCTGGACTATGAGGCCCGCGACTGGGGCGTGGGCTATCTGTACTGAGCCGGACCGCCGCCGACAGGCAGCCGCGCCGCGGCGGCGGCCGAAAAAAATTGCAAAAAACAAAAAATAACACTTGACTTTTCCGAAAAACCTGCTATAATCAAAAACGCTCCGCAGGGAGCGCATGAATCAGTTGGTGTTGATTGGCTTGAGGGTCCACCTGTTCCCATCCCGAACACAGAAGTTAAGCTCAAGACCGTCGACGATAGTACGCGGGTGACTGCGTGTGAAAATAGATAACGCCAACATTCATATTCCTCCTTAGCTCAGTCGGTAGAGCGACGGACTGTTAATCCGTGTGTCGTTGGTTCGAGTCCAACAGGGGGAGCCAAAAACCCGTTGCGAAAGCAACGGGTTTTTTCTTGAATTCCATGCCTCCGCCGGGATGCCGGCGGCGCGGAGGAAAGGAGCAGAGCATGCAGGAGGAGAGAAGAACGGAAAGCACCCCCGTGGAGGACGAGGCCGCCCGGCTGGCGGCCAAGGCGGCGCGTCTGCGGAAGATCATGCTGGCAGCGGCGATCGTCCTGGGCGTCGGTCTGGGCCTGCTGCTGACCCGCTGCAAGCCCCACGAGGCCCCGGAGAAGCTCTTTGAGGCCGAGCAATACCGCATCACCCTGGCCTCCCGCTTTCAGGAGACCGGCGACCGCAGCGGCTACGACCGGGCCTACAAGTCCAACCGCGAGTCCGTCTACGTGTCCGTCGTTCCCTTCAACGGGGATCAGGAGCTGGCGGCCCTGAGCGCCGCGGCGTTCGCGGAGAAGCAGGCGGCCCGGAACGGCGGCTCGGAGATCAAGACCGAGGCCGGCGTGCCGTATTTTGAGGCCGAGTACGAGAGCGGCGGAACCCGCTACGCCTGCCTGGAGGCGGCCTACAAGACCGGGGACAGCTTTCTGCTGGTGAATTTCGTCTGCAAGGCCTCCCGCTACGAGGACTGCCGCGCCGAATTCCTCCGCTTCGCCGCCTCCGTGGAGACGAAGTAGGGCGCCCGCCCGGGCGAGGGAACAGGGAACAGGGAACAGGGAACAGGGAACAGGGAACAGGGAACAGGGAACAGACGCGCCTGTAGGGGCGGTCATTGACCGCCCGCCGCACCCCGCCCGTTCGAGGCGCCGGTCCGTTCTCTTTGTAGGGGACAAGCAAGGCTTGTCCCTACAGAGAATGACAGGGCGAGCCTTGATCCCTGATCCCTGAAAAAAGCCGCGCCTGTGAATCCGACACGATACAATTCCATGACAACCAACGATGCCTTCCCCTCCCGGGGGAAGGCATTTCTTTGATTTGTTCACAGAATAATGGTTGATTTTCGTCGAAGAATGCGGTAAAATAGACCGGACATTTTGAGAAAGACCCCGCAGAGCGGGGATTCCATAGAGGAAGCGCACATGAAGCAAGGAAAATTTCAAGCCGGACGGAAGCCGGAGGGCGCGGAGAAGACCGGCGAACGCCGTCGGCCGGACTGGCTGCTGATCCTGGTGCCGATTCTGGTGATTGCGGCGCTGGCGGCCATCGTCTTTCTGAACGCCGGGAGCGGCAACGTGGAGGAGACCCTGGACGAGGGCATGAGCAAGTCCGACACCCTGAACCTCTACCGCTGGATGGCCGGCGTGCTGGAGCAGCACGACATGGTGCTGACCCTCAAGGCCGACGATCCGGAGCTGGAGATCCCGCCCATTACGCTGACGGTCCCGCCCGCCATGAGCCGGGTTCAGGTGGACCTGGCCGGTCTGGAGGCCGATCTGGACCGGGGCGTGGGCCGCGTGGGCTTTCTGCGCTACAGCGTGGACCCCAAGCAATATATCTCCCTGGACCGGGCCGCCCTGCGCCGACTGGCGGAGCAGACCGAGGGCATCCAACGGCGGGACTTCCAGGAGTCCTTCGCGGTGCTGGACAGCCATTCCATCGGCGAGGACGAGGTGCACGAGCTGGTGGTCAACGTGGGCAGCAAGGGCCGCGCCGTCTCCGCCGAGGCCATCTACGAGGCCCTGCTGGAGGCCTATTACAGGGCCGAGCTCTCCCCGGTCCTCTCCTATGAGGCCAGGGACCCGAAGCCCCTGGACGCGGACGCCCTCTGGAAGGAGTTCTGCGTTCCGCCGGTGGACGCCGTGCTGAACGAGACGGACTTCTCCATCACCCCCGATATCCCGGGCTACGGCTTCGACAAGGCGGAGCTGGAGGCCCTGCTGCCCATGGCCGACGAGGGGACGGCCTACCGGCTGCTGCTGCGGCCGGTCCAGGCGGAGCGTACCGCCGCCGTGGTGGAGGCCTCTCTCTACGACGAGACCCTGGCCGAGGCCCACACCCCCCACAGCTGGATCAACGACCGCACGGTGAACCTGAAGCTGGCCTGCGAGGCCATCAACGGCACGGTGGTCATGCCCGGCGAGATTTTCTCCTTCAACGAGACGGTGGGCGAACGCACCGCCGCCAAGGGCTACCGGGAGGCCACGGTCTACGGCGCCGGCGGCGCCTCGGTGCCGGAGCTGGGCGGCGGCGTCTGCCAGGTGGCTTCCTCCATCTACTACGCCGTGCTCCAGGCCGACCTGGAGACGGTGGAGCGCTCCAGCCACATGTATCTGGTGACCTACGTGCCCCAGGGCATGGACGCCGCCATCTACTGGGGCATGCTGGACTACAAGTTCCGCAACTCCAGCCCCTATCCCCTCAAGATCGAGGCCGACGTCTCCGACGGCCGGGTCCACATCTATCTGAAGGGCACCGAGTGGAAGGACTACCGGGTGAAGCTGAGCTATCAGATCCTGGAGGAGGTCCCCTATGAGACCACCTACCAGTACGTCTACGACGGCTCCTACGCCCCCGGCGATACCATCGTCAGCCCCTACACCGGCTATCTGATCTCCACCTATCGGACCGTTCTCGACGACGAGGGCAACGCCGTGGAGACCACCAAGATTTCCACCAGCCGCTACCGCAAGCGCGATAAGGTGGTGGCGGCCCTCCCGCCCACGCCGACGCCCACCGCCCCCACCACGCCCACCGAGCCCGGCGGGGCCGAAAACGGATAACAAAAGGAGCAAAGCAAGATGATTACCGTGAACGCCCTGGGCGACGCCTGCCCGCTGCCCGTCGTCAAAACCCTCAACGCCATCAAGGGGCTGCGCAGCCCCGACACCGTGGAGACCCTGGTGGACAACCCCACCGCCGTGGAGAACCTGCGGCGCCTGGCCCTGTCCAAGGGCTGGTCCTTCTCCTCCGAGAAGCGGGGCGAGGCCGAGTACCGCGTCCTGCTGGGCGCGGAGGCCGGGGCGGAGAGCTCCGGGGAGGCTCCCGCCTGCTATGCGCCTCCGGTCAGAAAACGCACCGTGGTGGCCGTCACCGCCGACCACATGGGCGAGGGCGACCCCAAGCTGGGCCGCACCCTGCTGAAGGGCTTCCTCTTCGCCCTGGGCCAGCAGGAGGAGCTGCCCGCCGCGATCCTCTTCTACAACGGCGGCGCCTTCCTGACCTGCGAGGGCTCCGAGTCTCTGGAGGACCTGAAGGCCCTGGAGGGCCGGGGCGTGGAGATTCTCAGCTGCGGCACCTGCCTGAACTTCTACGGCCTGTCCGAGAAGCTGCGGGTGGGCGGCGTCACCAATATGTACAGCATCGTGGAGAAGCTGGCCGGGGCGGACCTGGTCCTGCGGCCCTGATGCGGCCCCGGAGGCCCACCCTGTTTTTCAGCTTCGCGGCCACCGCGGCGGCCATGGAGGCCGAGCGCCTGTGCCGGGCCGCCGGACAGCCCGGCCGCCTGGTGCCGGTGCCCCGGCAGATCACCGCGGGCTGCGGCCTGGCCTGGATGGCGTCGCCCGAAGACGGCGAAGCCCTCCGGGCCTTTTTCAAGGCCGAAGGGCTGGAATACGAGGGTTGTCATCTCATTGAATTTTGAGGAACGAAGCATGATCTATCTCGACAGCGCGGCCACCTCGCTGCACAAGCCGCCCCAGGTGGCGGAGGCGGTGGCGGAGGCCATCCGGAGCCTGGGCAACCCGGCCCGGGGCGGCCATCCCGTCTCTCTGGCGGCGGACCGGACGGTCTACGAGACCCGGCGGCGGCTGGCGGCCTTCCTGGGCTGCCCCCGGCCGGACCACGTGATCTTCACGTCCAACGCCACCGAGGCCCTGAATATCGCCCTCTTCGGCCTGCTGGGGCCGGGGGAGCGGGCCGTCTCCACGGACCTGGAGCACAACTCCGTCCTGCGGCCCCTTTACGCCCTGGAGCGCCAGGGGCTGGAGCTGGCCTTCGTCCCGGCGGACCGGCAGGGACGGGTGGATGAAGCCGACTTTGAGCGGCTGCTCACGCCCGGCACCAGGACCGTGGTCTGCACCCACGCCTCCAATCTGACGGGCAACGCCCTGGACCTGGCCCGGATCGCGGAGCTCACCCACGCCCGGGGCGCGCTGCTGATCGTGGACGCCGCCCAGACGGCCGGCGTCCTGCCGCTGGATATGACGGCCATGGGGATCGACGTCCTCTGCTTCACCGGCCACAAGGGCCTGCTGGGGCCCCAGGGCACCGGCGGCCTGTGCATCCGGCCGGGGCTGGAGCTGCGGCCCTTCAAGCGGGGCGGCAGCGGGGTCCATTCTTATGACCCGGAGCAGCCCGCGGCCTATCCCACCCGGCTGGAGGCCGGCACCCTGAACGCCCACGGCCTCGCGGGCCTGAACGCGGCCCTGGCTTATTTCTCGGTGGTGGGCCGGGAGAGCCTCTACGCCCGGGAGCACGCCCGGATGGAGGCCTTCTATCAGGGCGTCCGGGATATCCCCGGCGTTACGGTCTACGGCGACTTTTCCCGGCCCCTCCGGGCGGGGATCGTCAGCCTGAACCTGGGAGACGCGGACTCTGCCGCCGTGGCCGACGCTCTGGCCACGGACTTCGGCATCGCGGTCCGGGCCGGTGCCCACTGCGCCCCCCGGATGCACCGGGCCCTGGGCACCGAGGAGCAGGGCGCGGTCCGCTTCAGCTTTTCGCCCTTCACCACCCCCCAGGAGGTCCAGGCCGCCGTGGAAGCAGTCAAAACGCTCGCCGCCGAATAGGCAGCGAGCGTTACTTGTAGTCAAATCGGGGGTTGGCGTTGAGCATGAAATTATGAAAATATGAAACCATGAAAATATTTTGGTATTTTCCATATCTCTGATATGGAAAATGATTTCAAATCGTCCCGAAGGGACACCGAAATAGTTTCATAATCTCATAGTTTCATAGTTTCATAGATTTGTCGGCCGTCCTCTCCAGCTCCAGCAGCCAACGCTTGCGCTCCGTGCCGCCGGCGTAGCCGGTGAGGCTGCCGTCGGCGCCCAGGACCCGGTGGCAGGGGATCATCAGGGAGATGGGATTCCGGCCCACGGCCCCGCCCACGGCCCGGGCGGAGCTGCCCAGCTCCGCCGCCAGCGCCCCGTAGCTGACGGTCTCCCCATAGGGGATCTCCGCCAGCCGGGCCCAGACCGCCCGCTGAAAGGCCGTGCCGCCGGGCGCGCAGGGCGGCGGCGTCCCCGGGTCCTCTCCCCGGAAATAGCGCTCCAGCCAGGCGACTGCCCGATCCAATACCGCCGCGTCGCCCGCGCAGGAAGCCCGGGCGTCGGGGAACAGAATTTCCGGTTCAGCGCCTGCTTTGCCAGGTCTGCCGAAATACGCCTGCCCCTGAAACCAGAGCCCGACCAGCGCCCCGTCCCGGGCCGCCAGCGTGACGCTCCCCAGGGGAGACGCGCAGCTTCGAACTGTACAGTCCTGCATGGAAGCACCTCCGTTTCGTCAAATAGAGATTTTTTCGTCAAATCAATCCGTCCACGCCGCGTCCAAGCGCGCCACCGCTTCCGCGACCCGCTCCGTGGGCAGGCCGCCGTAGCCCAGCACCAGGGTGGAGGGCCGGGGCGCAGCGGCCCGGCAGAAGGCCGAGAGCCCCTGCAGGGGCAGGCCCGCGGCGGCGGCCCGGCGCAGCAGCTCCGCCTCGGAGAGCCGGGGCAGGCTCAGCAGCAGGTGGATGCCGCCCTCCGCGCCGGAGACCGTCAGACCCTCGATCTTCCCCAGGGCCTCCAGCAGGGCGGCCCGCCGGTCGGCGTACAGCTTGTCCACCCGCCGCAGATAGCGGCCGTAGAAGCCCTCCGCCAGGAAGCGCGCCATGACGGTCTGCTCGTAGCGGGACACCGTGGGCTGCTGCTGGCCGTAGAGCGCCCGCCAGCGCTCCAGCAGCGCCGGGGGCAGCACCATGTAGGCCAGACGGATGGCCGGGGCCAGGCTGCGGGAGAAGGTCCCGGTGTAGACCACCCGCCCGTGGCGGTCCATGCCCTGCATGGAGGAGATGGGTCGCCCGCCCCAGCGGAACTCGCTGTCGTAGTCGTCCTCCACGATCCAGCGCGGCCCCGAGGCCGCCCAGAGCAGCAGCCGGGAGCGCCGGGTGGCCGGCATGGTGATCCCCAGGGGGAACTGGTGGGAGGGGGTCAGATAGGCGACGTTTGCCCCGGAGGCCTCCAGCGCTTCCGGGTCCATGCCGGCGGCGTCCATGGGGATGAAGCGCAGGGCCCGGCCCCGGGCCTCCAGGCTCCGCTGCACGGCGGGATAGCCCGGGTCCTCCGCGGCGTAGACCGCGTCGGGGCCGAAGAGGGTGATGAGCTGGCCCAGCAGGGTCTCCATGCCGGAGCCCACCACGATCTGCTCCGGCTGGCAGCGGACGCCCCGGTATTCGGAGAGCAGCCGGGCCAGAGCCTCCCGCAGGGGAGCCTCCCCGCGGGGATCTCCCCGCTGCAGCAGCTCCGGGGAGTTGTAGACCACTTCCTTGTAGAGCTTTGCCCAGGAGGCGTAGGGGAAGACCGACACGTCCACCGCTGAGGTGGAAAACAGAGGACACAGGGGACGGTTCTCTGTGTTCCGTTCGGGGACACAGAGAACCGTCCCCTGTGTCGTCCCCTGTGTTCCCTGCGTTCCCGGATAAAGATAGTCGGCCACGTAGAAGCCGCTGCGGGGCCGGGCCTCCACGTAGCCCTCGGCCCGCAGCAGCTCGTAGGCCGTCTCCACGGTGGCGCGGCTGACTCCCAGCTCGGCGCAGAGGGCCCGCTTGGAGGGCAGCTTTTCGCCGGCGCGCAGCCCGCCCCCGCGGATGGCCTCGGCAAGAGATCGGTAGAGCTGCTCGTACATGGGACTGCGGCCCCTTGGGTCCAGAGAAAGCGCAAAAGAAAACATGGCGGCCTCCCAGCGTTAAGTAATCGGAATCCAAGCCAATCTGACCCTGTAAAAAATATAAAAACTGAGCATATACACAGGGCCAGATCGTGCTATAATGATAGCAGAAAGCGGAAGGCCTGTCAAGCGATTTCCGATTCTGCCTTTATACTTCTCAATTCTCAATTTCAAGAGGGGTGTTTCTCATGTCCAAGCGTTCCACCGTCCATGCCGTCGTCTACACCGCGCTGATGGCGGCCATCGTCTACGTGCTGACCCTGCTCTACCTGCCGCTGGGCGAGTCCCGGGTCCACTTCGGCAACGCGGCCAGCATGCTGGCGGGGCTGATTCTCGGTCCCTGGCTGGGCGGCACGGCCTCCGGCGTCGGCGCCTTCATCTTTGACCTGACCCACGGCTACGGTCTGATCGAGGCGCTGGTCACCTTTGCCAGCAAATTCCTGATGGCAATGGCGGCCGGCCTGGTGGCGGAGGCCTACAAGCGGGAGGGCAGCGTCCTGGACGGCAAGGGCCACCTGCGGGTGATCCTGGGCTGCGTCGTGGGCGGCCTGACCTACGTCGCCCTGTACATGCTCAAAACCTACGTGAAGCAGCGCTTCGTGGCGGGGGTGCCCCTGGAGGGGACCTGGGCCGTCATGCTGGCGAAGCTGCCGGCCACCGCCATCAACAACGGCTTCGCCGCGGTGGTGACCCCCATTCTCTACACGGCCCTGCGCCCCGCCCTGAACGCCATCGGCGTCCTGGACCGCCTGCGTCCGAAGAAATAACGGCATATCTCCGGGCCGCCTCGAATAGGATGTTCCAGCAATGGAATTCGAGGTGGACGAATGGAATACATCATCAATCAGGTCCGGCTCTGCGGGACCCTGGACTCCGCGCCGGTCTTTTCCCACGAGAACCACGGGCGGCAGTTCTACAGCTTCTTCCTGGCGGTGGAGCGCCTGTCCGGGACTCTGGACCGGCTGCGGGTGCTGGCGGATCAGAGCCTGCTGCGCGAGGCTGACTGCGCCTGGGGCGAGCGGGTCCTGGTGACGGGCCAGGTCCGCTCCTACAACCAGGTGACGGAGACCGGACGGCATCTGATTATCTCCGTCCTGGCCGCGAGCCTGGAGCTCAGCGACGAGGAGCCCGACGACCGGGTCACCCTCACCGGGACCCTCTGCCGGGACCCGGTCTACCGCCGGACCCCCCTGGGCCGGGAAATCTGCGACGGAATGCTGGCCGTGAGCCGGAGCTGCCGCCGCTCGGACTACCTGCCCTGCATCTTCTGGGGCCGGACGGCCCGGCAGATCGCGGGCCTGACCGCCGGAGCGCGGATCACCCTGACGGGCCGCCTCCAGAGCCGGGAGTACGTCAAGGTCCTGCCCGAGGGCGGGACCGAGCGCCGCACCGCCTACGAAATCTCCGCCGTGACGGCGGAGCTGACCAGAGACTGAGCAAAAGCGCCTGCCGCCCCTGCGCGGCAGGCGCTTTCGCGTACGGAACGGGTAACAGGGAACAGGGAACCGGGAACGGGGAACAGGGAACAGGGAACGGGGAACAGGGAACAGGGAACAGGGAACAGACCCGCCCGCCCGTAGCGGCGAGCATCGCTCGCCACGGGTACCCCGCACGGACGAGGCATCAGGCATTAGGCAATAGGCAATAGGGGACGGGGGTTACGGATTCTTCGCGTCGACGCGAAGCTAGTCCTTTAGGGCGCTCAGAATGACACGCCCGTAGGGACGGCTCTCAGCCGTCCGGCGTTCGGCACGAACGCAATTTGCCGCAGGCAAATCCAAACGACGTCTGTCGATATGAAAAATGCCGTATTTCAAATGGCAATTTGAAATACACCCTCCCCTGTTCCCCGTTCCCTGTTCCCTGTAATACGTTCCCCGCGATTCGCGCCGGACTGTCCCGTAAAGACTTCATCGGTTCCCTGACCGCGTGAAAATCCGAATTGTTCACAAACATTTTTGAATTTTCGCGAATTTCGTTCAAAAATCCGCGATACAATAAGCCTGTCAAAAGGAAAAAACAGCAAAGGAGTGCTGAACATGAACGAATATGATCCCTTCAATCGCAAGGAACTGGAACATGACGCGCCGGAGGCGGACGAGCCCCGGATGGATGAAAGCGAGCCCGAGTTCGAGGAGCAGAGCGCCTGGAACGAGCAGCCCCTCTCCGAAGAGGCGTCCGCGTCTGACGCCCAGCCCTACTCCGACGCGCAGCCCGCCGCGGAGGAGCAGCCCGCTTATCAGAATTACTATTACGCCTCCGGTCCCGCCTTCACCGCCCGTCCCGCCCAGGGATATGCGTCCCGTCAGCCCAGCGGCGAGCAGACCGAGCCCGTCAAGGCCGAGACGAAGCGGGAGAAGCGCCGCTCCGGCGGCTTCTGGAAGAAGGCCGTGGCCCTGGCCCTGGTCTGCGCCCTGCTGGGCGGAGCCGCGGGCTACGGCGGCGCCCTGCTGGCCAACCGCGGCAGCGGCAGCGGCAATACGCCGGCCGCCAACGGCACCAGCGTCCAGGTGGCGGTCCCCCGGGAGACCTCGGATCTGAACGTGGTCACCGTGGAGCGCGGCAAGCTGATGACCGCTGCCGAGGTCTACAAGGCCAACGTCAACTCCACCGTGGGCATCACCACCGAGATCACCACCACCAACTGGTGGGGCTATCAGTCCACCGCCGCGGCGGCCGGCTCCGGCTTCATCCTGACGGAGGACGGCTACGTCCTCACCAACCAGCACGTCATCGACAAGGCCAACACCATCACCGTCGCCATGTTCGACGGAACCAAGTACCCCGCGAAGCTGGTGGGCTACGACAAAAACAACGACATCGCCGTGCTGAAGATCGAGGCCAAGGGCCTGACGCCCGTGACCCTGGGCAGCTCCGACAAGCTCCAGGTGGGCGACGAGGTCGTGGCCATCGGCAACCCCCTGGGCGAGCTGACCTTCTCCCTGACGAAGGGCAACGTCAGCGCCCTGAACCGGGCCGTCACCCTGTCCAGCAGCGTCAC
The DNA here is from genome assembly GCA_017519005.1 of Oscillospiraceae bacterium. Classification (GTDB taxonomy): domain Bacteria; phylum Bacillota; class Clostridia; order Oscillospirales; family Oscillospiraceae; genus JAFRPC01. The sequence goes on from JAFWTG010000084.1 coordinate 14,251, forward strand.
CATGAATCTGATCCAGACCGACGCGGCCATCAACTCCGGCAACTCCGGCGGCCCGCTGTTCAACATGTACGGCGAGGTGGTGGGCATCACCAACGCCAAGTATTCCTCCAGCGGCTATTCCGGCGAGGCCAGCATCGACAACATCGGCTTTGCCATCCCCATCAATTCCGTGCAGGAGATCGTGTCCTCCATCATTGAGAAGGGCTATATCGCGCGGCCCTATATCGGCGTCAGCGTCGCCAACGTCAGCGAGGAGAGCCAGAGCTACGGCATGCCCAAGGGCGCGGCCATCCGCGCCGTCGAGGAGGGCGGCCCCGCGGCCCAGGCCGGTCTGCAGGCCAACGACATCGTCACCGCCGTCAACGGCGAGACCGTCGAGAGCTACGAGGGTCTTTCCAAGGCGGTTGCCGCCTGCAAGCCCGGCGACAAGCTGGAGCTGACGGTCTACCGCAAGGGCGAGACCGTGCAGATCACCGTCACCGTGGGCGAGAACAAGCAGGAGGCTCTGCCCGATCAGAGCCAGCAGCAGGACCAGAACCAGCAGGGTCAGAATCAGCAGGGCCAGAACGGCCAGGGCCAGAGCGGCCAGGACCCCTTCGGCTGGGGCTCCGGCGGCTTCCCCTGGAGCTGGGGCTTCGGCGGTTAAGCAACCAGAACGATTCGGATTTGTCGCGTTCTTCCACCCGTAGGGGCCGATGCCCACATCGGCCCTCCCGATCGCCCGGGGCAAGGGCCGATGTGGGCATCGGCCCCTACGAATGATCCCGACAAATCCCGATTTGCAGGCGCAAGCTGCGGCTTGCGCTTGCTTTTTTTCTGTTTTTGCGTTAAAATATCCAAAAAGGCGAAAGGGGAGAGGGCTATGCTGCCGGAGCTGTTCTGCGAGAAGATGAAAGGCCTGCTGGGGGAG
>JAFWTG010000085.1 GCA_017519005.1 Oscillospiraceae bacterium
CTGCCCGCCCGTAAGGAAGAGGTCGAGCACGCCATTGAGGAGGGCATCGACTTCCGCCTGCTCCAGAACCCGGTCGAGGTCCTGGGCTATGAGAATCCCGACGACCGCCGTGACCCCAGGAACGGCTTTGTCACCGGCCTGCGCTGCATCAAGATGGAGCTGGGCGAGCCCGACGCCAAGGGCCGCCGCAGACCCGTTCCGATCCCCGGCTCCGAATTCACCCTGGACGTGGACACCGTGGTCATCGCCATCGGCACCAGCCCCAACCCGCTGATCAAGTCCACCACCAAGGGCCTGGAGGTCAACAAGCACGGCGGCATCATCGTCAATGAGGACGGCCTGAGCTCCCGCCAGGGCGTCTACGCCGGCGGCGACGCCGTCACCGGCGCTGCCACCGTCATCTCCGCCATGGGCGCGGGCAAGGTGGCCGCCAGGGGCATCGACCAATACCTGATGGGCAAATAAACATCCCCCGCGTCTCAGGGCGCGGCCAATCCGGCCCGGCTGCATCCGCAACCGGGCCGGACTCAAATCCATCCGAAACGGAGGGATCCGAATGGAGCACCCCGAATTTTTACAGCAGACCGAGGAACGGCTGCTGCGCTACGCCGCCGTCACCACCCAGTCCAAACAGTTTGACGGCGTATGGCCCACCACCAACTGCCAGCGGGATCTGGCGAAGCTGCTCTACGACGAGCTCCACGCCCTGGGCGTCCGGGCCGGATACGACGAGGCGCGCTGCCTGGTCTACGGCTGGCTCCCCGCCGCCCACGTGGCTGTGGACCGGCCCATCGCCCTGATCGCCCACCTGGACACTGCCCCCGACGTGAAGGGCTCCGACGTGAAGCCCTGGGTCCTGCGCAGGTATCCCGGCGGCGATATCGTCCTCAACGAGGCGGAGGGCATCGTGATGCGCGCCGCCGACTACCCCAATCTGGAGCAGTACCTGGGCCAGGACCTGGTCCTCACCGACGGAACCACCCTGCTGGGCGGCGACGACAAGGCCGCCGTGGCGGCCCTGATGACCCTGGCAGAATACTACATGGACCACCCCGAGCAGCCCCACCGCAGCATCTGCCTGGCCTTCACCCCCGACGAGGAGGTGGGCGGTCTGGCCCGGGACCTGGAGCTGGAAAAGCTGGGGGCCAAATTCGCCTATACCATCGACGGCGACCATCTGGGCTGGTATCAGGATCAGACCTTCAACGCCGCCGAGGCCTTCGTCTCCATCACCGGGCGGAGCGTCCACCCGGCCACCGCCAAGGGCATCATGATCAACGCCGCGGACCTTGCGGCGGACTTCCTCACCAGCCTGCCCCGGCTGGAAAAGCCCCAATACACCTCCGGCACGGAGGGCTTTTACTACGTGACGGATCTGAAGGCCGACTGCGAGCGGGCGGAGATCCGGCTGATTATCCGGGACTTCGACCGCATGAAGTTCCAGGTCCGGCAGGATATGCTGCGGCTCTACGCCAAAATGCTCAACGAGCGGCTCGGCGAGGAGCGGGTCCGGGTGGAGATCGCCCAGCAGTACCGCAACATGGGCGACGTGCTGGAGCAGTATCCCTTCCTGACGGCGGACCTGGAGAAGGCCATCCGCGCCGCGGGCCTGGAGCCCAGATCCGAGCCCTTCCGGGGCGGCACCGACGGCGCGGCCCTGAGCTTCCGGGGTCTGCCCTGCCCCAACCTTTCCGCGGGCTACGAGAACGCCCACGGGCGCTTTGAGTTCGTCCCCGTCCCCTCCATGGCGAAGAACGTGGAAATTCTGATCCATCTGACAGAAAGCTGAGGGCTCCGTCTATGGCAAAAACACAAAAGCAGAGCGAGAACGTCCGCTACGCGGTCAACAAAAAGGCTCTGAAAAGCGCCAGAGCCCGGGCCGCCCTGGAGCAGGCCCAACAGGAGGAGCGCCTGGCCAGGCGGGAGAAGAGCCGCCGGATGAGCAGCGCCTTCCTGCTGGGCGTGCTGGGGCTGATCGGTCTGTTCTGCCTCTATACCCTGCTGCGGACCCTGCTGATCCGCCGGGCCGCCTCCCTGGAGGACCTGCGGGCCGATCTGCTCTTCGTCAGCGTGGCGGCGCTTCCCTTCCTGCTGGGCCTCGGCGCCGCTCTGGTCCACCGGCTCCTCCGGAAACGCCGGGAGCAGTATTCCGACCGGGGCAGACGTCTGAGCAATCTGCTTTTCCTCCTGGCGCTGCTGGCAGCCTTCGTCCTCTTCGGCGTCCAGCTCCGGAGCGCCCGGGCGGACGCCTCGGCCCACCCGGCCTATACCGCCGTCAAGGCCGCCCTGGAGCAGAGCGGCCAGACCGTCACGGCTCCCGAATCCGTGGACCTGAGCCGGACCCTGCTGGAGAATTCCCTCCGCGCGGACCTGCTCTGCGGCAAGACCGTCGTGCGGCTGAACGACCACGCCGAGCGCTTCCCCGGCGTCGCCGCCCGCTTCCTGGACCAGGCCGCGGCGGACTATGAAGGCTTCCCCAGGACGGAGGACCCCGCCGCCGGGCTGACCGTCTGGGGCCCTGCGGAATCCGGCGAGAGCGCCCGGGCCGCCGTCGCCCTCCGCGCCGGAGCCGAAATCCGGATCGTGGAGCTCTTCGGCCCCAGGGCCGAGCTGGAAGCCCTGCTGCCCCTGCTGATTGCCGGGGCCGACAGCGCGACGCCCTGACTCATCGTAGGGGCCGATGCCCACATCGGCCCATGCCCCGGTCAATCGGGAGGGCCGATGTGGGCATCGGCCCCTACGGTGATACAAATCCGAATATTAAGACAAGGAGGGTCCCTATGGAACCCCATTACCGAAAGGAGCAAGCACCATGCTGATCGTCATTGCGGGCGAACGCTGCACCGGCAAATCGGCCCTGGCCCGGGCCATCATGGAGAAAATCCACGCGGAGTTCTTTGCCGGCCGGGACTACGTCCGGCTGGCCCCCACGGAGCCGGAGGCGGTGGACAAATTTCAACTGCTGCTGGCGGAGAAGCAGCGCTCCGAGGACTACGTCATCTTCCTGCTGACGGAGCCCGATCTCTTCAATCTGGTGCCGCCCGGGAGCTTCGTGGTCATGTGCCGCTCCCGGCTGGAGACCAGCAAGGCCCGCTTTGCCCGGCAGATGCCGGACGGGGAGCTCTCCCCCTCCATCGCCGCCATGCTGGAGCGGCAGCGGGGCAGCTTCGACCACATTCCCCACAGCCTGACCCTGGACACCGACGGCGCGGACCTCTCCCTGCTGGCGGTGGAGGTACTGGAGCAGGCAGAGGAGCAGCGGTAGCGCGGAGCGCCGCCCGGAAATTCCACGCGACGGGGCGTTCTGTCGTCGGCGCGTGGAGCATACGATTATACTGTATATCTGACGGAAAGGGGCTGCCGCCTCTTTCCGCACTGCTGCGTGAACCCGAAACGGCAAAAACCTTCCGTTTTGACTTTGTGACACATGCTGTAAGGAGAACATTATGGACCTCTTGCTCAACGCCCTGAAGGCGCTTCCCGAATATGAGACCATCCTGAAGACCCTCCGGCGGGGCAAGGCCGTCGGGGTCTCGGGGGCGGCGCAGATCAACCGCTCCCACCTGATCGCGGGCCTGCGGCGGGAGCTGGACGCACCGATCCTGGTGCTCTGCCAGGACGAGCTGGCCTGCCGCCGGACCCAGGAGGAGCTGGCGGCCTTCCTGGGCAGCTCCTTCCCCATTCTGCCGGGGCGGGAGCTGACCTTCTACGACACCGCCGCAGCCTCCCGCCAGTGGGAGCAGAAGCGGCTGCGCCTGCTCTACCGGATGGCCGCGGGGCAGGAGTCCCTGGTCATCGCCTCCTGGGAGGCCCTGGCCCTGCGGACCCTGCCGAAAGCCAGCCTGATGGGAGCGGCGATCGAGCTGCGCCCCGGCGCGCTCTTCGACCTGGACGAGCTGGCGGGCCGCCTGCTGCAGTGCGGCTACACCCGCTGCCAGATGGTGGAGGGCGTGGGCCAGTTTGCCATTCGCGGCGGCATTCTGGACGTCTACAGCCCCGCCATGGAGAACCCACTGCGGGTGGAGTTCTTCGGCGACGAGATCGACGCCATGGGCCTCTTCGACCCCCTGACTCAGCGCCGGGTGGAGAACCTGGAGACGGCGACGATCCTCCCCGTGGCGGAGACCCTGCCCCTGCTGCATCCCGGCGGGCTGGAGGGGCTCTGCGCCGAGCTGGAGCGGCTGATCGCCCGGCAGAAGCGCCGCAGGAACCGCCATGAGGCCCTGATCAAGACCCTGGAGGCGGACCTGGAAAAGCTCCGGAACGGCGCCTTCTTCGGGGCCGGCGACCGCTATATGAGCCTGATCTATCCGGAGCAGGCCACCGCGGCGGACTATCTGCCCGCGGGCGGCATCGCGGTCTTCTGCGACCACGGCAATCTGCGCCGGGCCGCGGCGGGCTGGGAGGAGGACCTGGGCCTGCAGCTGGACAGCCTGCTCCAGGGCGGAATCCTGGCGGGGGAGCTCTGCGACTTCGGCCGGGACTGGGATGGGCTCTGCGCCTGTCTCTCCGGGCATCCGGCCCTCTTTCTGGACGCCTTTTTGCCCTCCGCCTACCCGGAGTCCCTGCAGCCCGCCGCCCTGCTGGACCTGGTGGCCAAGCAGCTCCCCTCCTACGGCGGCAATCTGGACGTGGCGGCCCAGGACCTGGTCCACTACCGGAAGAACGGCTACCGGACCCTGGTGCTCTGCGGCAACCGCCGCCGGGGCGAGATCCTGCAGACCTATCTGCGGGACAAGGGCATTCCCGCCGCCATGGCCTTCCCGGCCCCGGACTGGCCCGCGCCGGGGGAGGTCTTCCTGACCGACGGCAGCCTGCCCAGCGGCATGGAATACCCCACGGTCCGGCTGGCGGTGCTCACCGAGGGCCAGCTGCTGACCCGGGCCGCCCGGAAGCCCCGGGCCAAGGCCAAGACCACCAACCGCCAGAAGCTGAACTCCTTTACCGACCTGACGCCCGGCGATCTGATCGTCCACGAATTCCACGGCATCGGCCGCTACGTGGGCATGGAGCAGATGAAGGTGGACGGCGCCGTCAAAGACTACGTGAAAATCGCCTATCAGGGGACCGATGTGCTCTACGTCCCGGCCACCCAGATGGACCTGATCTATAAATACATCGGCGCGGCCCAGGACAGCCCCGTGAAGCTGAACAAGCTGGGGGGCGACGCCTGGGAGAAGACCAAGAAGCGGGCCAAGGCCGCCGTCAAGGACCTGGCCGACGGCCTTGTGAAGCTCTACGCCGAGCGCAAGCGGCGCATGGGCTTCGCTTTCGCCGCCGACACCCCCTGGCAGCGGGAATTCGAGGACAACTTCCCCTTCGCGGAGACCGACGACCAGCTCCGCTGCATCCATGAGATCAAGAGCGACATGGAGGACCCCGCCCCCATGGACCGCCTGCTCTGCGGCGACGTGGGCTTCGGCAAGACCGAGGTGGCCCTGCGGGCCGCCATGAAGGCCATGCTGGACTCCAAGCAGGTGGCGATCCTGGTGCCCACCACCGTCCTGGCCCAGCAGCACTACGTCACCGCCATCCGCCGCTTCGAGGGCTTCCCGGTGAACGTCGAGGTCCTCTCCCGCTTCCGCTCCCCGGCCCAGCAGAAGCGGGCCCTGGCGGGGCTGCGGGCCGGCACCGTGGACCTGATCGTGGGGACCCACAAGCTGCTGCAGAAGGACGTGGTCTTCAAGGACCTGGGCCTGCTGATCGTGGACGAGGAGCAGCGCTTCGGCGTGACCCACAAGGAGCGGCTCAAGGAGCTCTCCCGGGGCGTGGACGTGCTGACCCTCTCCGCCACCCCCATCCCCCGGACCCTGAATATGGCCCTCTCGGGCCTGCGGGACATGTCCACCATCGAGGAGCCGCCGCTGGACCGCTACCCGGTCCAGACCTTCGTGCTGGAGCACAACGAGCCGGTGCTGGACGACGCCATCCGCCGGGAGCTGGCCCGGGGCGGCCAGGTCTACTACCTGCACAACCGGGTGGAGTCCATCGCCCAGTGCGCGGCCCGGCTGGCCGCCCGCCACCCGGGCGCGGAAATCGCCGTGGCCCACGGCAAGATGAACGAGGAGCAGCTGGGCGACGTGATGCAGCGCATGGCGGACGGGGAAATCCAGATCCTGGTCTGCACCACCATCATCGAGACCGGCATCGACATCCCCAACGTCAACACCCTGATCATCGAGGACGCGGACCGGCTGGGCCTGGCCCAGCTCCACCAGATCCGGGGCCGGGTTGGACGCTCCTCCCGCCACGCCTTCGCCTATCTGACCTTCCGCCGGGGCAAGGTGCTCTCCGAGACCGCCGAGAAGCGGCTGGAGGCCATCCGGGAGTACGCAGAGTTCGGCTCCGGCTTCAAGATCGCCATGCGGGATCTGGAAATCCGCGGCGCCGGCAATCTGCTGGGCGCCGAGCAGTCCGGCCACATCCTCTCCGTGGGCTACGATATGTATCTGAAGCTGCTGGAGGAGGCCGTGCTGGAGGAGCGGGACGGCCCCGAGGCCAAGCCCGTGGACTGCACCGCCGACTTCGACATCACCGCCAACATCGACAGGGACTACGTGGCCAACGGCGAACAGCGCATGGACCTCTACCGGCGCATGGCCGCCATTCGCTCCCAGGCCGACGCCGACGAGCTGCTGGACGAGATCGTGGACCGCTACGGCGATCCCCCGAAGGGCGTTCTGAATCTGATCGACGTGGCCCTGCTCCGGGCCAGAGCCGCCCGGCTGGCCGTCACGGACATCAGCCAGAAGGGGCAGGACCTGCTCTTCACGCTGCTGGCCCTGGATTTTCACGTGGTTTCCGCCCTCTGCGCCGCACCGGAGCTGAAGGGCCGGCTCTTCGTCCAGCCCAAGGCCGCCCTGCCCACGCTCCGGCTGCGCCTCCGGCCCGGCGAAAACAGCCTGAAGGCCGCCTGCGGCCTGACGGACGCCCTGGAGGCCCTGACGCAGCCCGGTGAATAACAAGTTTTTTTCAGAAAGACGCAACGAAATCGCGGGCGGAACGTCATAAAAGAGGGAGCCTGCGGACGCTGAGAGAAAAATGTCTATTCGTTACGAAATGTCATTGCATTTTCTCCGGCAATCGGGTATAATAATTGTTCAGAAATACAACAGAAGCAACTACAAAAAGCAACCGAAAGGGGGAAATACCTTGCCGAAAGGAAAGTATGAATCCGGGGGCGGAGCGCCCAAATCCTCCGCCAAAGCCGATCCTTACGCAATAAAAGATAAGCCCACGCAGCAGAACACACGCTCCAGGCTCTGGCCCATTCTGGCCGCCGTGGCCGGCGTCGCCGTGCTGGCAGTGGGAATTATGATCTTCACCCAGAGCAGAAACCGCCATGCGGCTCCGGAATCCGGCGCCGAGAGCTCCAGCGTCGTCATCTCCACGGTGGAGCTCAAGGGCCTGCCCCGGGCAGAGCTGGAGCAGCAGTTCCGGGAGCTGGCCGAACGCTTCCAGCAGGACCTGGTCCTGACCCTGACGCCGGAGCCCACCGCAGACGGCCAGACCGAGGACCCCATCGTGCTGACCCTGTCCCAGGCCGATACCGGCGTGGGGCTGGATCTGGACAAGCTGCGCACCGATCTGGACGCCGGCGTGGGCCGGGAGGCGGAGGACAGCTTCCTGCTGGACCCCCGCGACTACCTCAAGCTGGATGAAGCGACGCTCCGCAGTCTGCTGGAGACCGCCGCCGGTGACTATCTCACCGCCTACGAGCCCTCCTCCGTGGAGCAGGAGCCCGCGAAGGACGGCGACCCGGACGTGGAGGGGCAGAAGGCCGACAAGGTGCTGCTCATCCGGCCCGGCGTCATCGGGCGCAGCGTTACCCTGGACCAGCTGGTGGAGAGCGCGAAGAGCGCCTATGAGACGGTGCTGATCGCCCAGGACCCCGCAGAGGCTCTGCAGCCCGGTCTGCGCTATCAGCTGGAGATCCCGGAGCCTCTGGACGTGGAGGCCATCAGCGAGCAGTACTGCAAGGAGCCCAAGGAGCCCACCATCGACCGCAAGACCGGCGAGGTGAAGGAGGGCAAGAACGGCTACGGCTTCGACAAGGAGGCCCTGGTCGCCGCGCTGGCCGCGGCCAAGCCCGGCGACGAGCTCCGCGTTTCCATGGCAAAGCGCAAGCCCAAGATGGACGCCGCCGAGCTGCGGGAGACCCTTTTCAAGGACACCCTGGCCGCCGTCCACACCAACCACACCAACATCTATAACCGCACCAACAACCTGAAGCTGGCCTGCAAGGAGATCGACGGCACCATCCTGCTGCCCGGCGACGTCTTCTCGTTCAACAAGGTGGTGGGCGAGCGGACCCCGGAGAAGGGCTACAAGGAGGCCATCGCCTACGTCAGCGGCGGCGAGTCCAAGCCCGAGGTGGGCGGCGGCGTCTGCCAGGTGGCCTCCTCCATCTACTACGCCGTGCTCCAGGCGGATCTCAAGGTCATCGAGCGGGAGCCCCACATGTTCCTGGTGGACTACGTGCCCAGCGGCATGGACACCACCATCTACTGGGGCTATCTGGACTTCAAGTTTGAGAACAGCAGCCCCTACCCCATGAAAATCGAGGCCTCCGTCTCCGGCGGACAGGTCCACATCACCCTCCTGGGCACCGAGTGGAAGGACTACACCGTGGAGCTCAGCTATGAGGTCCTCTCCACCGACCCCTGGAAGGAGGTCCAGCGGGAGGTCCCCAACGACGGCACTTACTACAAGGGCGAGGTCATCACAACCCCCTACACCGGCTATAAGATCGCAACCTATAAGACCACCCGCGACAAGGCCACCGGCAAAAAGCTGGAGACCACCCAGATCGCCATCAGCCGCTACAACCGGCGCGACAAGGTGATCGCCGTTCCCACGGGCTCCAAGCCCAATCCGACGCCGACTCCGACGCCGACCCCGACGCCGAAGCCGACCCAGCCGCCCACGCCGAAGCCGACGCAGCCGCCCACGCAGCCCACAGAGCCGCCTCCCTCCAGCTCCGAGACGGAACCGCCTCCCCCTCCCTCCAGTTCGGAGACCGAGCCGCCTCCTCCCCCCTCCAGCTCGGAGACGGAGCCGCCTCCTCCCCCCAGCTCGGAGACCGAGCCTCCGGCGCCCAGCGAAGGCGGCGACTGATTCATCCCTGCTCCAGGCAGACAGATTGGAGAGTTCGCTATGTTTTTCGACCGCGACCGTTATCTATACCGGAAGCCCCAGCTGGTGGAGGTGATCTGCCAGCTCCGCTTCCCCACCATCCTGTCCATCTCCGCCCGGGAGCCCGCCGACTTCCAGGACGCCATCCGCGGCGATTTCCCGCAGTACAAGCGGCTGCTGGAGCAGCCCCAGCCCAAGCTGACGGGAGCCCCCGGGAATTTCCGCGTGGAGGAGGCGGAGCGGGTGGTCAACTACCAGTTCCTCTCCGCCGACGGCAAGTGGAAGGTCAATCTCACCAACTCCTTCGTGGCCCTGGCCACCCCGGCCTACACGAAATGGGAGGACTTCGCCGCCAAGCTGGACCTGGTGCTGTCCCAGTTCATCCCCATCTATCGCCCCGCCTACTTTGAGCGGGTGGGTCTGCGCTTCGTCAACGTGTTCTCCCGCAAGGCCCTGGACCTGGAGGGCGTGCCCTTCCGGGAGCTCTTCCAGCCCGGCTATCTGGGCCTGCTGGGGGAGGAGGACGTGCGGGAGGAGAGCTTCGCCCGCTCCGGCCAGGACATCGAGCTGAGCATCGCCGGCGGCTGCCGCGTGAAGCTCCACGCCGGCCCCGGCATGATCCAGCGGGGGAACGTGAAGGACAGCGAGATCAAGTTCATCCTGGACAACGACGTGTTCATGCCCGGCAAGCTCCCGGTGGAGCAGTGCGCCCCGGCTCTGCAGACCGTCCACATCCAGGCGGACCGTCTCTTTGCCGGCGCCATCACCGCCCGGCTGCACGAGGCCATGGAGCCGGAGCTGATTTAGGGATCAGGGATCAGGCATCAGGCATCAGACCCGCCTGTAGCGGCGCACATTGTGCGCCACGGGTTCCCCGCTCGGACAAGGGATTAAGGATTAAGGATTAGGGTGGGGAAAGGGAACAGGGAATGGGGAACAGCCCCGCCTGCAGCGCCGGCAATCTGCCCGCCAAAAACCTCCCCTGCCAAGGGGAGGGGGACCGGCCGCAGGCCGGGGGAGGGGTTCGCTCTCTCGCCTCGGAAGCATCCCCCGCCCCCGCGCCGTAGGGCGGCCTGACCCCAGGCCGCCGCCCCTCCCGTTCCGAAGGCACCTCCCACCTGTCATTGCGCGACCAGTGTGCACACTGGTCGCGATAATCCGCATCCCCCGCAGGTCCGTTCACCGACCGCCAAAAAATAGATCATAGATAATCCCCCCGTATCCGAAGCGCGCCGGCAAAAGGCGGTCCTGTCAGTCAACCCGACAGGACCGCCTCTTGCATTGTATTTACGGTTCAATCACAACAAAGGGAATGTCGTTCTCTTCGGCATAGCGCTCCGCCTCGGAGCCGGGGACGCCATAAATCCTTGTTTCTGTGAAGGAATCAATTGCTCCCTGCGCGATAGACGTCACGCTTTCGGGGATCGTGATGACGGACAGTGCGTAGCAGCTGTCAAAGGCTTCGTAACCGATGGCGGTCACGCCCTCTGAAATCGTAACGGCGTTCAGCGAGGCGCAGGAGCTGAAGGCTCCGTTCCCAATGGAGCGCACGCTTCCGGGGACGGTCAGCTCGGTTAGTCCGCTGCAGCCGTAGAAGGCACGGGCCCCGATGTAGGTCACGCTCTCGGGGATCGTCACAGCGCTCAGGCCGCTGCAGCCGTAGAACGACCAGGATTTCACAGTCGTTACATGCGTTGGGATCTCAAACAAGCCTGTTTTTCCGGCCGGACAGATGAACAGAGTCGCCCAGTCCCTGCTGTAGAGGACCCCGTTTTCGTCAACGGAGTAGACCGAATTCCCGGCCTGTACGGAGAAGCCCTCCAAGGCGGTACAGGCACCGAAGGCGCCTTCGCCAATGAAGCTTAGGTTCTCCGGGATGCTCACCCGGGTCAGACCGGAGCAGTTCAAAAAGGCGCACGCGTTGATGGCCGTCAGGCTTTCGGGGAACGTGACGGAGCGCAGGCCCGTGCAGCCGTAGAACACATAGCCTTCCACGGTGGTCATTCCCTCGGGAAGGGCGACGGAGGACAAGCCGGTACAGCCGCTGAACGCAAAGACGTCGATCGCGCTTACGCTTTCGGGAATCGTCACAGCGCGCAGGCCTTCACAGCCTGCAAAGGCGGCGTAGCCGATGGACGTCACGCCGTCGGGGATCTCCAAGTTTCCTTTGAACGAACACGGGCAGGCGATCAAGGCCTTCTCGTCCCTGCTGTAGAGGACGCCGTTCTCATCGGAAGCATAGACCGGGTTGTCGGGGTGTACGGAAAAGGCCTCCAATGCGGAGCATTTCGCAAAGGCGGAGGTGCCAAGGCTGGTCAGGCCGGCCGGGAGGGCGACGGAGCGCAGCTCGCAGCAATTGGCAAAGGCCCCTTTGCCAAGCTCGGTCAGGCTGTCCGGGAGAGAGAGGGAGCGCAGCGCCGCGCATTCCGAAAAAGCGGATTCTCCTATGGAAACGACGCCCTCGGGGATCGTCAGCGCGGTCAGGCTGTCGCAGGGTCCAAAGGCTGACTCACCGATGGAGCGTACAGTTCCGGGGATCGTCAGCTCGGTCAGGGCGGAGCAGTAAAGGAAGGCCCGGTCTCCGATCTCCGTCACGCCTTCCGAGATCGTGACGGAGCTCAGGCTGCTGCACCACTCAAAGGAGCTTGCCTCGATCACGCTCACGCCCCCCGGGATCGTCAGCTCGGTCAAGGCATGGCAATTGGAGAAAGCTTTTTCCCCAATGGAGGTCAAGCTCGCGGGAAGCGTCAGGTCGGTCATCAGAGCGCAGTGATCGAACGCGGATTCGCCAATGGCCGTCAGGCCTGCGGGCAGGTCCACGGCGTTCAGGAAATAGCAGCCGTAGAACGCGACGTCTCCGATGGTCGTTACGCCCGCCGGAATCGTTACCGAGGGCAGCTCGCAGCCGGAGAACGCGCCTCCCCCGATGGCGGTCACGCCCGCGGGGATCTCATAGGCTCCGCTTTTCCCACAGGGAAAGGCAATCAGCACCGAATGATCCCGACTGTAGAGGACGCCCTCCGCGTCAACCTCGAAGCGTGCGTTTTCCGGGTGTACGGAGAAGGCATCCAAGCCCGTGCAGCCTCCAAAGGCGGCGGTCCCGATGGAGGCCACGCCTGCGGGGATCTCCAGGGAACGCAGGGAGCTGCAGCCGCAGAAGGCTTTTTCTCCGATTGAGACGACGCTTTCCGGGATTTGCACCGAGCTCAGCTGGCTGCACCCGTAGAAGGCGTGCTCTCCGATGGAGCTCACCGTGTCCGGAATCCGGATGGACTCCAGGCCGGAGCACTCGGAAAAGGCGTGGGCTCCGACGGTGGTCAGGCCGTCCGGCAGCTCCACGGCCCTGATCTTATATTTCAGATTCTGCCACGGCGTGTTTACGTACAGATACTCGTAGGAACTCGGTTCGCCGTCGTAGGCGGGATAGTCGTCGCTGAACGAGTAGCTAACGCTACCGTTTACAATATTGTCATTATAGGCGTACATCTCTCCGCTGCCCGCGATGTGCAGGGTGCCGGTGTCGGCGTCGAAGCTCCAGGTCAGATCTTCGCCGCAGGCGTTGGGGTCGCGGAGAACGGGAGCCGGAGGCTCCGTTTCGGAGAGCGCCGTGGGAGCCTCCGTATTCCCAAACTCCGCGTTCTCCGTGATCGTGGGCTGCTCGTCGCCGATGTGGGGGAGCTCTCTCTTTTTCAGGGCGTCATAGCCCAGCTTTCCACCCACAAGCAGGGTGGCCGCCAGGCCCACCGCCAGGAGCTTTGCACCCAGGCTGTGGAGGAAGGCCTGGCCGGCGGTCAGGGCGCTCACGTTGACGGCGGCCTCGCCCGCGGCAGCCGCCCCGCCCGCCGCCGCATTGCTCGCGGCCTTGGAGAGCACGGCGGTCAGGGCCTTTTGCTCCGCCTCCTGGGCGGGAGCCAGATTGCGGAGCAGCGCCACCAGGAAGGGAAGCGGCCCCAGGCCGTAGAGCTTGACTCCCTGCTGTTCCAGGCCCCGGACCAAGGCCTCGATCTTCTTCCGGCCCTTGTACAGCTGGGCCTTGACGGTACCCGGGGCCACGTGCAGGGTCTCGGCAATCTCCCTGATCGGCATGTCCTCGTAGTAGTACATGCCCACGATCATCTGCTGGGCCTCCGGCAGCGAGCTCAGGATCTCCCGGACCAGCCGGGCGCTCTCCTTCCGGTCCAGCGCCAGCTCCGGCTGGCTGTCGATGCGCAGGTCCGGAATCTCAGCCTCCCGGTCCTCCTCGTCGCCGCCTGCGAGCTCCGAGAAGCTCAGGGACTGCCGCCGGGCCATTTTTGTGGCGGTGACGTTCACCGCAATCCGCCGCAGCCAGGGCAGGAAGGCCTCGTTGGTTTGCAGCTTATCCAGTCCCCGGAAGGCCCGGAGATAGCTGTCCTGCAAGATATCCCAGGCCAGATCCTCGTCCCGGACCATGGCGCGGACGGAGCGGTAGAGCTCCGCGCTGGTCTGCCGGTAGAGCTCCGCAAAGGCCGCCTGGTCCCCGGTCCTGGCCCGTGCCACCAGCTCCGGAGAGATTCCGGCTTTGATGCTTTCTCCCGTTTGCGTATTTTTCATACTGCTCACCCTTCTCTTTCGTTTCTGATTCTATCACGCCTGTTTCGGAAAATCCACAGTTTTTTCGGGAGGGTCCCGGCCGGGCAGAAGACGCAGGACCGCCCGGAGCACCGCCTCTGCCCGTTCCGGCTCCGGCACAAGGTTTCCGTTGATCAGGCTTTTGTAGAGAGCCCCGAATTCCGCCGCTTCCCACACCGCCCCTTCGCCCCCCTTTTGCTGTTCTGCCTGTAAGACCAGGGAAAGCCGGGAAAGGTTTACCGGATTTTGCAAAAAATTCTCAGAACAGGAAAAAACGCGAAAAAACACGGGAGGACGGCTCTGTGTGCTCCAAAACACACAAAACCGTCCTCCCGCATTGGGGCTTCGCTCCGTCTCTTTTCTGTGTCGCGCCGCTTCAAAGGGACTCCTTGACGTAATAGGCCCGGACCCGGTCCTCCGTGATCAGGACGGACTCCTGGTGGAAGAAGGCGCAGAGGTCCCGGGCGATCTCCTCGATCCGCTTGGGATCGGCGTCGATCATAGAGAGGACCAGAGTATTTTCCTGCGTGTAGCTTCCGTCCTCGTGCAGATAGCCGCCCTGCACCACCTGGAAGGAGAAGGCGACGCCATAGCTGCGGCAGACGCTTTTCAGGACGTTGACGTAGCGCTCGGTCCCCAGCTTCTGCGTTTTGGTCTCGGAATCGTTGAGCCCCACGTAGATCTTGGTTTCAATCATGGGGATGCCTCCATTCCGGCTCCGTCGCTTCTTCCGCCTTTCGCGGCTGCCTCCACGGCGGCCAGCCAGGCCTTGGCGTCCCGGAAGCCCTTGAATTCATAGACGCCCTGGGCGGTCTCCAGCCGCAGCGCCAGCGGGATCAGGAAGCGGGTGAGCGCGACCCTCGCGCCCCGCAGCTCCAGGACCCGCAGACTCTCCCCCAGTCCGGCGGGGAGCTCCAGCGCCGCCAGATAGAGCAGGCTCCCGTTCAGAAAGGCCCAGACGCGGCCCAGCTGCTTCCCGTCGGCAAGGACGTTGGCGGCGATATACAGCCCCCGTTCGTCCGCGAGGCCCCGCTCTCTGGCTTCCTCCAGTACCGGATCTTTCATATCCGCCGCTTATTTCAGGAACTTCCGGTAGGCCCAGACCACCAGGCAGGCGCCGCCGATGGACAGCACGATGCCGCTGAGCCAGCCGCCGCCGAGGCCCAGCAGATTGCCGATCAGGCCGCCCACCAGGCCGCCGATGAGGCCGAGGATCACGTTGTGCAGAATGTTGTCGCTCTTGCTCTTCATCAGCCGATTGGCCGCGTAGCCGCACAGGCCGCCGATGACGAGCTCAATCAGGAGTTTGATCAACATAGTGGATCGCCGCCTTTCTTGTTATCCGATTTTGATGGAAACCCCGAACAGCGGGAAAATGAGGAAATACAAAACGACCACAAACGCGATGATTCCGAGGCTGATGTCGATGCCCTTCAGGCGCTTGTAGATCTTTTGGTTCTCTTCCAGCATTTCCATTTGCAGCTGAAGCGCCAGCCGGTCTTTCTGTGTTTCGTGCTCATCCATTGAAAACACTCCTTGTTCCATGCGCGTGTATGCCCCTGAGGCCCTTGAAGCGGCGGAGGCTCTGTCAGGTGAGGAGGCCGAGCAGCGCCACGACGAGCGTGATCGCAAACACGATCCCGATAATGGTGACCCAGACGTCGATGCTCCACAGCCTGCTCAGGATACTCTTCTCAGTCTGAAGCAATTCCTCCAGCTTCTGTTCCAGCTTCTGTTCATCCATGAAAGATACTCCTCTCTTCTTGGCGGATTAGCAAACGGCCCCGGCGTCCTTCGATACGCGGGGCCGTTCCCCAGGGGGAGCAGGGGCGGCAGCATGCCGCCCCTGCGGCGGATTCTTACTTGAAATAGCGCTTCAGCAGGCCCTCCAGAGCCTTGCCGTGACGGGCCTCGTCGCGGGCCATTTCGTGGACGGTGTCGTGGATGGCGTCCAGGCCGTTCTTCTTGGCGCAGGCGGCCAGGTCGAACTTGCCCTGGGTGGCGCCGTACTCGCAGTCCACGCGCCACTTCAGGTTCTCCTTGGTGGAGGCGGTCATCTTGGGCTCCAGCTCGGAGCCCAGGAGCTCGGCGAACTTGGCGGCGTGCTCGGCTTCCTCATAGGCGGCCTTTTCCCAGTAGAGGCCGATCTCGGGATAGCCCTCGCGGTGGGCGATGCGGGCCATGCAGAGGTACATGCCGACCTCGGAGCACTCGCCGGTGAAGTTGGCCTTCAGCTGCTCCAGGATGTACTTCTTGTCCTCCTCGGGGACGTTGTCCAGCTTGGCGCCGACGCCGAAGACGTGCTCAGCGGCCAGCTTGATCTCGCCCTCGACCTTGGTGAAGCGGGAGCCGGGGACCTTGCAGATGGGGCAGAATTCGGGAGGGGTATCGCCCTCGTGGACGTACCCGCAGACGGGACATACGAACTTCATAACTGTTACCTCCTAAAATTTGGTTGGGCTGTTGTGCATCTATAGCATACTGCAAAACGCGGGAAAAGTAAAGAAGAATTTTGGTGAAGAAGGGAGCGCGCGGGATTGCAATTCCGCGCGCCGTGTATTACAATAGAAAGGCCGAAATACGAACAGGGAGGAAACGAACGATGACGAAAGCATGGAAAATCGCGATCCTGATCCTCTGCGCCGCGGCCCTCTGCCTGTCGGCGCTCAGCCTGGTTGTGGCCTGCAAATCCGGCCAGGAGCAGGGAGACGTGCAGTACGTGCTCTACCTGGGCACCAACGACAAGGACAGCAACCAGCCGGTCTTCTCCCATGAGCAGGCCAAGCAGACCCTGACGGACATTCTGGTCCGTCGCTTCGGCGGCTACACCGTCCAGGAGGCCAACGGCGGCTGGATCGACGGGGGCACAGAGTATCAGGAGTACACCCTGGTGATCCACCTGAGCGACACGGACCTGGCTTCGGTCCACGCCCTCTGCGACGAGCTGATCAAAACCTTCAACCAGAGCTCCGTGCTGATCCAGGCCAACCGGACGCAGACCGAGTTCTACGCCGGCCCGGCGAAGTAATACTGAACTCCCATAGAAACCTTTCATCTGTTCCGGCAGGAATTGTGCCATACTTCGTTGTCGTCCTTGCCGGGCGTCAAGCCCGCCTGCGTCCTCCGCCTTGTCTGGCGCAATTCCTGCACGAAACATTCTTCAATCTTTCTATGGGAGTTCAGTATAAGCGCTTCCGTTCGGGCCGCGGCGAGCGGATTGCCCGCTTCCCGGCGCAAGCAGCGCTGCGAGACGGCTTTTCAGCAGCTCGTAGCGCTGCCGTTTTTCTTCCTTGGCGAAATGCTGCTCCCTGGTCTGCAGGGGGCAGTTTTCATAGTTCAGCCGCAGCGGGCCGAACTGCTCGCTGGTGAGGTCGAACAAGCGGCCGTCTACTACGTTGAAGCAGTGGAAATTCCCGTCTCCCAGCGGCACGCCCCGGACCTCGCCGCCGAACAGGTCCTGCATCAGGAAGGCGGTGACGGAGCACTGGCCCAGGGTCGGGTTTTCGGGGCTCCAGTCCTTCCGCATCCTGGGGGCGCAGGTCTCGGCGCACCAGAGCCCGGAGAGCAGCTCGTAGTAGTCCCGAGGCGTCAGCCCCCGTGCGTCCCGGAGATCGGCGCGCTCCCAGCCGTAGAAGCCCCAGGTCTTCCCCGGCGTCCCGGCGGCCTGCTCCGCCGCCTGGGCATCCAGCAGGGCCTTGGCCCGGCGCAGCACCGGCAGCTCCCGGGCGGCGATCAGCCGCCCCAGGGGGGTGCAGGCCCGGCGCTCGTACTCCCGGACCGCCTCCTCGTAGCGCAGCTTCAGGGTGGAGAGATGGAAGTCCTCGATCTCGTCCGGCATCAGATGCTTCTGCCCGAAGGAGCGGACCCGGCAGAGGTAGTAGTGGTTGAGATTGTGTCGGCGAATCAGATTGTAGTAGTCGCTGACAGTCCCGAGCAGGCAGAGCAAGTCCACCTCGGCCCCCAGCTCCTCCCGCAGCTCCCGGCGAATTGCCGCCTCCAGGGCTTCGCCCGGCTCCACGCCGCCGCCGGAGCTCTCGATCAGGGTGGCCTTGCCGAAGTCGTCGTTCCGCTCCGCCCGGACGAAGTAGAACCAGCCGTCCGCGTCCGTCACAATGGCCCGGACGATCTGCCGGTCGTGATCCGTGCCGACGAAGGGCCACTGATCGTCCTTCAGCTCCAGGTAAAAGGGCTGCTCGTGTTTCATTTCCGCACCTCCGTTCCGTCGTGTTGGAACGATTATAGCACAGTCTCTGGCCGCCCGCAAGACTCCGGGACGGAAAAAGCGGCCGCCGAGGCCGCTTTTCCCGGCTCAGCGCGTTCCCTTGAGCGCGGCGCCGTTGACGTAGAGGGTGAAGCCGTTGGCGGTGACGGCGGCCGGGTCGCCGTGGAATTCGCTGATCCAGCTGTCGCCGGTGAGGGTCCAGACGGCGCCCTCCTCCAGGGTGACGGAGACGGTCCCGACCTGGGTGGAGACCGTCTCCCCCTTGGCGTTGACAATCTGCCCGTCGATCCGTCCGATGAAGCCGGAATCTGCGTCCAGCTCCAGCGTCAGGCTGGAATTGTCGCCCACCTTGACGGCGCCGGAAAGCTGCTGGCCCAGCGCCTTCAGCACGGCCCGGTTGCCCGCGCCGCTCCAGCCGTCGTCGCAGACGGAGAGCAGCACGTTTGCCGGGTCCTCGTTGACGATGGTGACGCCGGAGAGCGTGATGACGGCGCTGGTGTTGGTCACGTGGAAGACGTGACCGCTCCGGCTGCTGAGGCTGCCGCCTGTCATCGTGAAGCCGGAGCTGCCGCTGTCGGCGTCGCCGGACATGGACTGATAGAGCATGACGCTGTCCAGGAAGCAGGCGTTGCCGTTGCGCGCGGTGTTGGCGGCGCTCAGGGCGCAGTCCGTCAGCTCCACGGAGTTCTTTCCCTCGACGCAGACGCCCTCCGAGAGCCGGGAGCTCAGCGCCGCTTCCCTGACGTGGATTTCCGCCGTGCAGTAGATGGCGGGGGAGCCCAGACCGGTGGTGACGAAGCTGCCGCCCTCCACCCAAACCTGACCGCCGCCGCGGTCCGTCCGGATGGCCGCTGAGGAGCGGCCGGCGGTTTCCACGTCCAGATCGTAGGCATAGCTGATGCCGCCGCCGGTGGTCATAAGACCGCCGGAGCCGCCGCCGCCGGTGCGGACCACCGTGCCGCGGACGGTCAGCGTGGTGCCGTCGCCCTGCGCGCCGTTCCGTCCGCCGTTGCCGCCGTAACAGAAGAGGCCGTTCGCCCCCTCGGCGTCCGACGTGACCGTGCCGCCGCTGACGGTGACGGCCGCGCCGTCCTTTGCCAGCACCGCAGCGTTGAGCCCGTAGAAGCTGCAGCTGTCGCCGCCCGCGGAGTCGCCGGTCTTCGTGACCGTGGGGTTCGTAATCTCCACCGCCGCGTCGGCGGCGATCAGCAGGGCGCTTTCGTCGGCCTCGTCGGCGGCGTAGCTGCGGCCGCTCTGGGTCTCGGCGGAGCGGATCTCGACGGCGCCGCGCCAGTTGAGCTCCGCGGCGCTTCCGCCGGGCGGATTGCCGCCGGGGCCTCCGCCGCCCTCCGGGGGCGGAGCGGGCGGATTGCCGCCGGGAC
>JAFWTG010000086.1 GCA_017519005.1 Oscillospiraceae bacterium
AGGTTTCAGAGGGTGAAATCTGCGGTTCAAGCGTATATTTCTGGAAAACTGGACAAAAAACGCTGGAAATCTGAAAAAGTGAAGCAAAAAGGAGTTATTCCAACTCCAATTTGCCAGTTTTTTCAGGTTCATAGCAGCATATTTGAGCCTGACCCATCCAGTGACGCGGGCCAAGCCTCTGTGGTGTGTATAACGCATTGCGTGTTTCTCTTTCGCATCAGCAAAGACTCGCTCTATCGTTTCCTTGCGCATTGCGTAGAGCTGGCGGCCTCGCTCCGTTTTCCGCAGTTGATCCACCAGATCCAGGTATTCCTGCCAGATATGTGTGGTGTGGAGTTTTTGCCCCTTCTCATTCGCTCCGCACAAGCCCCGGCATGGACAGTTTTTGCAATCCTTTGGTGTACTGCGGTACGTTCTCCTGCCGTCTTTGTCGGTTGTGGTGTGGCGTAATGCCTTGCCCTGCGGACAAGTGAATGTATCTGTGACGATGTCGTATTTATAATCCCAAGGTTTATATCCGTCTTTTTTTCCCTTGTAGCGTGTATAAGGCAGGATCGGGATTCTTCCGCCATCCAGTGTTTTCTTTGCGATCCACGGTGTCTTGTAGCCGGCGTCCATTGTTACAAACTTGATTTGCTCAAATTCTTTCGTTATCTTGTCATACAGTGCGTCCCATGCTACGTTGTCGTTTACGTTTCCGGCTGTTACTTCTACTCCCAATATGAATCCGTTCTTGTCGCATGCGGTGTGGGCTTCATACGCGAATTGGCGCTCATGGTCTCCCTTTACGAACATTCCGCAGTCCGGGTCAGTCGTTGAAACGGTCTTCTCTGTCATCTCGACATTCCCGCCGCTGGGTGGGTCGGTTTTGTCGTCATCGTTGTGTGTTTCTTCCTCAATCGGCTTCTTACCGAGCTTGATCCGTTCCTCGTTTACTTCTTTCCGCAGCTGCTCCGAGTAAATTTTTGCAGCCTTTTCAACCTGTTGCTTCTGGAACTTCTTTTTGTTTGCGCTGGCCTTGATGTGCGTTCCGTCAATGAAAACTGCCTTGGGGTCTACCATGCGGTTGTTGATTGCCTTCTGCAAAATATGCGCGAAGATTTCTTCCGTCAGTTCTTCCGGGAAGCGATTGCAGAACGCATAACTCACCGTCGCAAAGTGCGGAATCTTGTCCAATAGGCTGTATCCGAGAAACCACCGATACGCTACATTCACCATGATTTCTCGATGCGTCTGACGCAGAGAGGGAATACCAAACAGATGCTGGATTAACACCATCTTGATTAACACAACCGGGTCCGTTCCGGGCCGCCCATTGTCATGGCAATAATACGGTGACAGCCTTTCGTACAGCCACTCGTAATCCATTACCTTCTCCACCCTCCGAAGAAGGTGATCCTGCGGCACCAATCCCTCAAGGTCTGTAAATACAAACTGCTCTCGTTCATTCCTGCGCCACTCTTCCATGCAAAACACCCCCGTTTCCTCCATTATACAGGAAACAAGGGCGTTTGTACAGTTTTTTGACACTCTGAAGACCGGGCGGCTAAGCCGCCCGGTCTTCTGTTGCCGTCCGGTCCTCTGCAGCCTCCAGCATGTGGCCGATCAGAATGCCGTAGCCCCGGGTGGGATCGCGGACCAAAACGTGCGTGACCGCACCCACCAGCTTGCCGTTCTGGAGGATGGGGGAGCCGCTCATGCCCTGGACGATGCCCCCCGTCCGGGCCAGCAGCCGGGAGTCTGTCACCAGCAGCCGCAGATCCCGGCAGCGCGCCGCGTCCAGGCGCACCGCCTCAATCTCCACGGAATAGCGGGTGGGCGCACTGCCCTCCACGCAGCAGAGGATCTCCGCCGGTCCGGTCCGGACCTCGGATCGATCCGCCAGGGGCAGGGCCGTTCCGGCGAAGGGCGAGCCGTTTCCAGACGCCTGCTTTTCCGCGTGACCGAACAGGCCCCGCTCCGTGTTCAGCTCCACCCGGCCCAGGGCTGTCCCGCCGCCGGTCGGACCCAGCAGAGAGCCCGGAGTCCCGGCCCTGCCCTGCCGAACCTCCCGGACCTCTGTTTCCGAGGCCTGTCCTCCCCGGATTTCCATGAGGCAGCCCTCGCCCGCGCTGACGCCGTGGCCGAGCGCCCCGAAGAGGCCGGACGCCGGATCGTAAAAGGTCAGCGTTCCCAGTCCGCCGATCCGATCCCGGACCCGGAGCCCCAGCCGCCAGATGCCGTCCCGCAGCTGCGGCCGAACGGCGAACTGCAGAGGCCTGCCGTCCCGCTCGGCCTCTACAATGACCGCGCCGCCGCAGGCCTGCTCCAGCTGCTCCCGCAGCGCCTCGACCTGATCCAGCGCGCGGCCGTCGGCGCGCAGGAGGCGGTCGCCCACCCGAAGCCCAGCCGCCCCGGCGGGGGAGTCGTCCTCCAGCGCGGCAACGTAAAGTCCGTCCGTTTCCAGCTCCAAGCCAACGGTTTTGCCCACGGGGACCAGCGCCTCCGGCCCTGCCGCCCGGACCGGAAGGGCCAGCAGCAGCGCCAGCCAGCAGGCCGCCGCCGCAACCCGGATGCTTTTTCCCATGCGTTTCCCTCCCGTCATCATGCAATTTTTGAGCGCCCGCTGATAATATGAGCAGATCGGCGCGAAAAAAACCGCCGTGATCGGGAATATCTTGACGAAAACGGGGAAAGCTGTCAAAAAGCACTTGCGATTTTGATAAGTTGTGATATAGTATCAGTAGGGGATTGTCGTCCCCGATCAAAAGAAAGGAGCTGTCCCGCATGGACGTCAAGATTAAGGAGGCCGTGGACGCCGCGCTGGAAAAGACCGGCCCCGTGGTCCGCAAGGCCCGCGCCGCCGCGGAGAACGCCGCCCAAAAGGCGGAGCCTGTCCTGGAGGCTGTCAAAAATGCCGGCAAGCAGGCAATGACCGCGTTTGTCCCCGAGTTTTACGTGCAGTTTGCCAATCGCCAGTTCGAGTGTGCCAGCCTGGCAGAGCGCTGCAAGGAAGATTTCAAGGCCAAGCATCCCTCCACGATGATCCGCTCCTGCAAGCTCTATATCAAGCCTGAGGACAATATGGTCTACTATGTGATCAACGACATGGAAGACAAGCTGCCGCTGTAAGAGGAAGCTCGCAAAAACGGTCCCGCATATGGGGCCGTTTTTGTGTTATCATGACGCCGGGAGGGATTGGAAATGGATTTGAACGTACAACTGAACGACGAACAACTGCAGGCGGTGACCGCCACGGAGGGCTTCGTGCGCGTCATCGCGGGGGCGGGCTCCGGCAAGACCCGGGCGCTGACCCACCGCTTCGCCTGGCTGGTGAACGAGCTTGGCATCCTGCCGGGGAACATTCTGTGCGTGACCTTTACCAATAAGGCCGCCAACGAGATGCGTCAGCGCATCCACAACCTGACCGGCGACAACGACACCGGCTGGATCAATACCTTCCACGGCTTCTGCGTGTCCGTCCTCCAGGAGGACAGCTTCGCCGTGGGCTATCCCAAGGCATTCCTGGTGCTGGACAACTCCGACATCGACGCCATGCTGCGCATCATCTACGAGGAGCGGGGGCTGACCCTCCGGGACATGACTTTTGCCAATGCCCGCGACATGATCGAGATGCAGAAGCTCCGCTTCCACCCGGAATACTATGAGGACCTGATCGACCTGCCCCTGGAGGCCCTGCGGGCCAAGTATGACGAGGCCGCGAGCCGGGACAATATCATCTTCTACGGCTACCTTTACCAGCAAAAGAAGTGCTTCGGCCTGGACTATAATGACCTGATCAAGTTCTCCCTCTATATTTTCCGCCGACACGACGAGATCAGGCTCAAATGGCAGAAGCGCCTGGAATATATCATGATCGACGAGTTCCAGGACATTGACGAGCCCCAGTACGAGCTCATGGAGGTCCTCTGCGATTTCCATAAAAACCTCTTCGTGGTGGGGGACCCGGACCAGACCATCTATACCTGGCGAGGGGCGAACATCCGCTATCTGCTGGACTTCGACCAGAAGCACCCCGGCACCCGGACCATCTTCATGAACCGCAATTACCGGTCAAGTCCCGAAATCCTGAACGTCGCCAACGATCTGATCGACAAGAACCGGAACCGACTCAAAAAAGAGCTGCTGCCCATGCTGCCCCACGGGCCGAAGGTTCTCTGCCACCACGCCGCCGCGCCCGAGGAGGAGGCCGAGTGGATCGTCTCCCGCATCCGGGAGCTCCACGCCGCCGGGACGGCGTACCGGGACGTGACCCTGCTCTACCGCGCCCACTATCTGACACGCTCCGTGGAGGACGTTCTGACCCGCGAAAAGCTGCCGTACACGATCTACAGCGGCGTTCCCTTTTACGCCCGGGCCGAGATCAAGGACGCGCTCAGCTATCTGCGGCTCATCGCCTACCGGGACGACCTCTCCTTCCTGCGGGTCGCCAACCTGCCCAAGCGCAACCTGGGCAAGCGGCGAATGGAATTTCTGCAGAGCTGGGCGGAGGAAAACCACTGCACCCTCTATCTGGCCCTGCAGAAGAACCTGGATACCGAGCTCTTCCGGGGCACCAAGGCAGCGTCCTTCGTCCGGCTGGTGGAGGACTTTGCCGCGGCCTGGGAGGGGCGGCCGGTCTCCGAGGTGCTGAGCGCTCTGCTGCATGAGAGCGGATACGAGGAGCTGCTCCGGACCGAGGGCAGCCAGGAGCGGCTGGACAATCTGGCGGAGCTGAAGCAGTCCATCTACGAATACGAGACGAGCTGCGGCGAGGAGGCGGATTTGCCGCACTATCTGTCCCACGTGGCGCTCTACACCAACAGCGACCTGACGGAGCAGGGAGACCGGATCCGGCTCATGACGGTCCACGCCGCCAAGGGCCTGGAGTTTCCCCACGTCTTTCTGCTGGGGCTCAACGAGGGAAGCTTCCCCTCCCGCAAGACCGGGACCCTGGAGGCCATGGAGGAGGAGCGGCGGCTCTGCTTCGTGGCGATGACCCGGGCCGAGCGAAGCCTCTGCCTTTCGGAGGCTGAGGGACGGAACTTCGACGGTTCGCCCCGCTACCCCTCTCGCTTCCTGTTGGATGTGGACGAGACCCATCTGAAATTGACCAAGCCGCGGCCGGAGGGCCTGATCGCGGAGGCCAGGGCCTTCATCGCGGCCCAGGAGCGAAATCTGCCCGAGAACCGGGCGGCCTCGACCCTGCCCGTGGGGACCAGGGTGCGCCACGCGGTCTTCGGCGTCGGCACCGTGGAGGGCGTCGACGAGAGCCGCGCCGCGCATCTGATCCGCTTCGACGATCTCCCGACGCCCCGCTCCATCAGCTTTCGGGCCAAGCTGGAGCGCTTGGACAAAAGTGAGAATTTTTAAAAAATACATAAATAGTAGTAGCATTTTCCATGCGTTTATGTTAAACTTGGACAAACGTACTTTTCAAAAACACAGAATTTTTGGAAATAGCGTGGAATTCTGATACAAAAGGAGCAAACACATGAACAGACCCATTCGGAAGATCCTGGCCCTGCTGCTGGCGCTGAGCCTCGTCCTGGGCCTGCTGCCCGCCGCGCTGGCCGCCCCGCGCGAGACCGAGGCCGCCAAGTCCGGAGCCGCGGAACAGACAGAGCCCGCGGCGGAGGCCCCGGCGCCAAACGGCATGCGCGTACAGACGCCCTACGGCCTCAGACTGGGCGGTGAGAAGACAAAGACCCGGGCGGAGACGAGGGAGCTGCCAAGCTCCTACAACAGCGTGGACCTGGGCATCGTCACCTCCGTCAAGAATCAGACGCAGTACGGCCAGTACGGCACCTGCTGGGCCTTCGGCACCCTCTCACCCATCGAGACCTACATGATCAAGAACGGAATGTCCGTGGGCCGCGGCGGCGCTGCCGCCACGACGGACTTGGATTTGTCTGAGTATCATCTGTCCTACTTCACCTATTCCAACTCCTACGACGAGCACGGCCTGACCAACGGCGACAGCTCCATCCTGCAGGACGAGTCCCACCTCAACGTGGGCGGCGACGGCTACAAGGCGACCCTGACGCTGATGCGCTGGATCGGCGCGGCCAGCGAGGAGGAGGCGGACCTGGCCTACTCCGAGGCCTCTCCCTCCGGCGTCATCGATCCCAAGTACGCCTACGCCTACGACGTGGCCCACGTCACCAGCGTGGACTGGATCGAGCCTTCGGATACGACGCTTGTCAAGCAGTACCTTCAGGAGTACGGTTCCGCCTTCATCGGCTATTACTACAACCCCTCGTACCAGGGCCGCGGCGGCGCCTACTGCTACATCAGCACCAGCGCCAATAACGACTACGGCCCCAACCACGGCGTCACCCTGGTGGGATGGGATGACAACTACAGCAAGTCCAACTTTACCGGCCTCAGCAAGCCGCAGAACAACGGCGCCTGGATCATTAAGAACTCCTGGGGCAACAGCTCCTATACGGACCACGGCTATACTTATATCTCCTATGAGGACACCTCCTACCTGGGCCATCCCATCATGTTCTTTACGGTGGAGAGCCTGGACAGCTACGACCACCTCTACCAGTACGACGGCACCTGCTTCACCGGCGACGCCGCCAAGGGCTGGATTCCCCTGACCCAGAACCGCTCTCTGGTTTCCAACGTCTTTACCGCGGCCGGCCATGAGACCGTGGAGGCCTTCTCCATCTGCACCCTGGAGGAGGGTCTGGGCTATACCCTGGAGGTCTACAAGAACCCCACGAATCTGACCGGCTCCAACCCCAACCCCGCCTCCGGCACCCTGATGTCCACCCAGAACGGCACCATTGCCCACAGCGGCTATCACACCATCCGCATCAAGACCCCCTTCAAGGTGGAGGAAGGAGACAAATTCTCCGCGGTCTTTACCCTGGACTCCCAGCAGGGCGGCCAGAATTTCCAGATGGTCATTCCTGTGGACGAGAGCCAGACCGAGGATTACACCGAAAACGGCGCCTATCTGGCGACCCTCACCCATACCCACATCGGCCATCCCGGCACCTCCTTCTTCCGTCTGCGGGACAACGCCAACTGGAGCCAGCTGGACAACGGCGCCAGTCTGCGCATCAAGGCCTATACCACCGACGCTCCCTTCGATCTGACGGTGGAGAGCGGCGCGCACGGCACGGCGGTCCTGGGGGATTACAGCTCCATGGGCTACCTGGTCACCGCCACGCCAGACAGCGGCTATTATACCTCCGGCTATACCATCCTCTCCGGCAGCGCGGCCGTGATCCAGAACGGCAGCAGGTTCTACGTCAATCCCACTGAGGCGACCACCATCCGCATCGAATTTGCCGCCCAGAGCCCCTTCACCCTGCGCTACAGCGCCAACGGCCAACCCTACGGCAGCCCCGTCACCGGCATGACCGGCGACGCCGTCACGCTGCCCCTGACTGCCGCTGTCTTTGAGGGCTATACCTTCCTGGGCTGGTCCACCGCTCCGGTGCCCGACGCGGTCACCGGAAAGCCCCTCTATCTGGAGCCCGGCACGGTGTACTATCCCCTGGGCGGTGAAACTACTCTGTACGCCCTGTATTCCTTTGCGCAGCTGGCGGTGCCCGGCCAGGACGGCAGCTACGTCAAAATCAGCTCCGCTGCCGAGTTCACCGACGGCAGATACCTGATCGTCAACGAAGCCTCGCTTCACGCCCTGGACGGCTCCAAGGCCAACTCCACCGGCAAATATACCCCCATCAACACCGCGCCAAACCACGTGAGCGTCACCATCAACAGCGGGCGCATCCCCGATTCGGCCACCCTCCGGGCGGCGGATTTCCGCTATGATTCCGGCAAGCGGGAGTTCTTCAGCTCCTACGGCTATCCGGTGGGCGGCTACAAGGACGGCCTGTACTTCTACGTCTGGGGGACGGAAAGCCTCCTGGCGGCGCAGACGGTCAGCTTTGACGCCAACGGAAACGCGCTGATTACCGACGACTATTATCACAACACGCTCTATTACAATCGAGCGTCCAACGCCTACTTCGCCTACCAGACCGCTGCGGCGGATCCGGTCCAGCTTTACCGGAAGACTGAGGATACCACCACCACCTATTATTCCACCGCCTTCAACGCGACGCCCGCCGTCACCTGGACCGTCAGCTTCGAAACCAACGGCGGCAGCGCCGTGCCCGCGCAGACGGTTCCGGACGGCTATACGGCCACCCAGCCCGCCGCGCCCACCAAGGACGGCTTCGCCTTTGCGGGCTGGTACAGCGACGCGGCGCTGACCCAGGCCTATGCCTTCTCCGCCCCGGTCACCGCAGATCTGACCCTGTACGCAAAGTGGGAGGAGGAGAGCCCGGCGGAATACACCGTGCGCTTCGAGTCCAACGGCGGCAGCGCGGTGGCGAGTCAGACCGTTCTCTCCGGCCAGACGGTCACCCGGCCGGCCGATCCCGCCCGCGAGGGCTTCCGCTTCCTCGGCTGGTTCGCGGACGCGGCGCTGACGAACGCCTATGATTTCTCGGCCCCTGTTACGGGCAATCTCACCCTGTATGCCAAGTGGGAGGAAATCCCGGACACCGTATGCACGGTCAGCTTCAACTCCAACGGCGGCAGCGCCGTGGCAGCTCAGACGGTAGAGAGCGGAGAGACCGTTTCCGAGCCTCCCGCGCCGACCCGCGAAGGCTGCAGCTTCGACGGCTGGTATACCGACGCCGCCCTGAGCCAGGTCTATGACTTTGCCGCTCCTGTGACCGACAGCTTTACCCTCTACGCCGCCTGGAACGTCAGCCTGAGCTTCCTGACCAACGGCGTCGTCACCGCGGTTGAGACTGTCCGCGCCGACGCCGCCCACAGTCTGCCCGCCGAAGCCGCGCTCTTTGAGGGCTGGAGCTTCCTGGGCTGGACCGCCGCGCCCACGGAGGAGACCCAGACGCGGCCCGCCTTCCTTCCCGCCGGCGAAGCCTATACCCCCGACGCGGATACGGTCCTCCACGCGCTCTACACCCGCAGCGAGACCAGCGGCGGAACGGTTTACCGGCTTGTCACCGAGAATCTGACAGACTGGACCGGCAATTACGTGATCACCAAGGGCTCGGACCCGGCCTTTGTTCTGACAGGCCTGGACGACGGCAAATCCTATGAGACCGAATCCAACGGCGGCGCCGTCGCCTTCGCGAATACCGGCGCAAGCTTTGCCGACGGCGAGCTGCGGAACGTGCCGACAATTTATTCCTTCACCGTCGCGCCCATTGGCGAGACCGGCTATTATTCCTTCCAAAACGCGGAGAAGGGAAACTATCTGCTCAGCCGGAACACCACGCTCTACGCGGACGCCTTCAACCAGACCACCTGCCGCTGGAGCATCAGCGTCGGAACAGACGGGCTGGCGACGATCCGGAATCCCATCAGCAGCTATTCCAACGTCATCAGCTTCTCAACGGCTTCTATCTGGGGGAACGTCTTCCTCCTGATGAGCAGCGCCACGGACGTCTGCCTCTGGAGGGAGACAGAAGGCGGTGCCGTGTACTATACCACCGTGATCGACAATGCGCCCCAGGAGCCCATTTTGGACCCGAGCCTGCGGCTGTTCTACTCCGTCTCGACGGAGATCGAGATCGTCACGCAGTACAGCGTGATCAAGAGCGACGTGCAGAGCTTTGATTCGTGGTACGTCGAGATCTCCAAGCTGGACGCCGACGGCAACCCGACGGAGACCAAGCGCTTCGGCGAAGGCCAG
>JAFWTG010000087.1 GCA_017519005.1 Oscillospiraceae bacterium
CGGCGCCGTAGTAGTTGAACAGGGCATAGTTGGTGCCGATCTTGGCGTTGACCTTGTCCATATACTCCTCGACGACGGCGGGCAGCGCGTTGTAGAAGGAGTTGGAGGCTTCCTTGGCCTGGAAGAAGATGTCGCCGTTCTCATGGGAGCCACGCATGACGGGGTGCTCGGAGCTGAGGGCGCGGGTGCGGAAGGCCTCCACGGCGTCCATGTCCGCCATGTCCTTCAGATCCTCGTAGTCCCACTTTTCGATCTTCTGGATCTCGTGAGAGGTGCGGAAACCATCGAAGAAATGCAGGAAGGGAACGCGGCCCTTGATGGCGGCCAGGTGGGCAACGGCGCCCAGATCCATGACCTCCTGGGGGTTGGTCTCACAGAGCATGGCGAAACCGGTCTGACGGCAGGCGTAGACGTCGGAGTGATCGCCGAAGATGTTCAGCGCGTGGGTGGCGACGGTACGGGCAGAGACGTGGAACACACCGGGCAGCAGCTCGCCAGCGATCTTGTACATGTTGGGGATCATGAGCAGCAGACCCTGGGAAGCGGTGTAGGTGGTGGTCAGCGCGCCGGCGGCCAGAGAGCCGTGCACGGTGCCGGAAGCACCGGCCTCAGACTGCATCTCAATGACCTTGACGCGGTTGCCGAAGATGTTCTCACGGCCCTGGGCGGACCACTGGTCCACGTAGTCAGCCATGGGGCTGGACGGAGTGATGGGGTAGATGCCCGCCACTTCCGTGAAGGCGTAGCTGACGTGCGCGGCAGCGGTGTTGCCGTCCATCGTCTTGAATTTTCTTTGCAAGGGAATTACCTCCTAATCAAAGGGACATGGGTCCCGTATTTTGACATCTATAATATATCAGAATTTTTACAATTTGTAAATGGAAAAAATAATCTTTTTTCAGCAAAGCGACTATTTTTCTGATACGATGCCGCTGCCGCGCCGAGCCGGAGAAAAAATGCTTGATGTTTTTGCGCGGATTTGATATACTATCTAGAAGAATGCGGACGCACGGGAGGACGGGCAGCGCCGGTCCCCGCGTCCGGTTGAACAGAGGTTGTGCCATGAAACAGGAAATTCTCGGTTTACAGTTTGACAACGTGAGCATGGAGGAGGCGCTGGCCATCGGCGAGGGCTTCCTGGACGGCGACAAGGCCGCCGTCGTCGTGACCCCCAACGCGGAGATCGGCTACGACGCGGCGAAGGACGCGGAATTCTGCGCCCTGCTGAACCGGGCGGATCTGATCCTCCCCGACGGGGCCGGTGTGGTCCTGGCGGCGAAGCTCCGCAAGACGCCCCTGAAGGGAAAGGTGGCGGGCATTGACTTTGCCCGGAATATGCTCTCCGTCTTCGCCCGCCGGGGCACGAAGCTCTATCTGCTGGGCTCCAAGCCCGGCGTAGCCGAGCAGGCCGCGGAGAAAATGCGGGAGCTTGCCCCCGGCCTGGTGATCTGCGGGACGGCGGACGGGTACTTCAAAGACGAAGCCTCCGTGGTGGAAAGGATCAACGCCGCCGGAGCCGAGGCCCTGTTCGTCTGCCTGGGCGCGCCCAAGCAGGAGAAATTCATGTTCGCCCATCAGAAGGAAATGCCCTCGGTGCGGCTCATGGCGGGCTTGGGCGGCAGTCTGGACGGCTTCGCCGGCAACGTGAAGCGGGCCCCGGATTGGATGATCAAGGCCAATCTGGAGTGGTTCTACCGGCTCTGCAAGGAGCCCAGCCGGATCGGCCGGATGATGCGGCTGCCCAAATATCTGATCAAGGCAACAAGAAACAGGCAATAGGCATCAGGCAACAGGCAATAGGCAATAGGAGAACAGGGAATGGGAAAGCTGATCGTATTGGAGGGGACCGACGGGTCCGGGAAGTCCACGCAGTTCGCGCTGCTGAAGCGGCGGCTGGAGGATGAGGGAACCGTATTCCGTACCCTCGTGTTTCCGCAGTATTCCGAGCCCTCCTCGGCCCTGATCCGCATGTATCTGGGTGGGGAATTCGGGGAGAACCCCGGCGACGTGAACGCCTACGCGGCCTCCGCTTTCTTCGCCGTGGACCGCTACGCCTCCTTCCGCAAGGTCTGGGGGGAGTATTACCGGAACGGCGGGCTGATCCTCTCGGACCGCTACACCACGTCCAACGCCGTCCACCAGGCCGCCAAGGAGCCGGACGCGGCGCGGCCCGCCTTCTTCCGCTGGCTCTATGAGCTGGAGTTTGACCGGATGGGGATGCCGAAGCCGGATTTGGTGCTCTACCTGGACGTGCCCACGGAGCTCACCGAGGGCCTGCTGCGCAAGCGGGAGAGCGACACCCACACCAACGCGGACATCCACGAAAAGGACCTGAATTATCTGAAAACCTGCCGCAAAACCGGCCTGGAGGCCGCAAAATTCTACGGCTGGACCGTAATTCGCTGCGTGGAAGGCGGGGCGGTCCGCGGGATTCAGGACATACACGAAGAAATCTATCGCTGCGTAAAGCACTGTCTGGAGGAATCGTAATGGTTTATATCTTTCTTGCCACCGGCTTTGAGGAAACCGAAGCGCTGGCTCCCTGCGATCTGCTGCGGCGGGCCGGGCTGGAGGTGGCTCTGGTGGGCGTCAACGGCATTGAAATCATCGGTTCGCACAAAATCGCCGTCCGGGCCGATCTGCCCCTGGACGCGGTCCAT
The DNA here is from genome assembly GCA_017519005.1 of Oscillospiraceae bacterium. GTDB lineage: Bacteria > Bacillota > Clostridia > Oscillospirales > Oscillospiraceae > JAFRPC01. The sequence continues at coordinate 2,661 of JAFWTG010000087.1, forward strand.
CTGGAAACGATGGACATGCTGGTGCTGCCCGGCGGGCTGCGCGGCGTGGAGTCGCTGCGGGCCTCCAAGGCTGCGCTGGGGCTGATCAGGCGGGCCTGGGAGGCCGGGAAATTCGTCTGCGCCATCTGCGCAGCCCCGACCATTCTGGCAGAGCTGGGAATCGTCGGTACGGCGCCCGCCGTCTGCTATCCCGGCAAGGAATCCGAGATGGGCGAGGCCGAGATGCGGGACGCCAACGTGGTCCGCAGCGGCAGGCTCATCACCGGCCGGGCCGCCGGCGCCTCCCTGGACTTCGGCCTGGCGCTCATCGAGGCGCTGAAGGGCAGGGAGGAAGCGGAGCGGATCGCGAAGCAGATCGTTTTTTGCAGGGAGTAAGGATTCGAGCAGGGCTTGAAGCTCTTTTACGGAGGGAAAAACCGTGAGCGATCAGGAAAAGAATACGCAAATTCCGGAAAACGACGCGACGCAGGTCTTTACGCCGGATTTCGGAAGCACCTTTGACGACTACGGGGAATATAGCGAGCCTGTGACCGAGGCGCCCGTGCGGGCATCCAAGCGCGCCCGGCACGTCAAGCGCATCCGTTTCCCGCGGCTGATTTGGATTGCGGTCTACGTGGCCGTGGCCGTGGGGCTGGGGCTGCTGGGCGCCAAATGGGGCTGGAAATGGGCGGACGACGTGCTGGCTTTGACGCGCCCCGACGAGGTCGTGGAGATCATCATCAACGAAAACGACGATCTGGACGATATTTCCCTGACCCTCAAGGAGGCCGGCGCCATCGAGTACGAGTGGCTCTTCAAGCTCTACTGCAAGGTCAGCCATTCGGAGCACTACTTTGACCCGGGCGTCTACCGCATCAACCTGACCTACGACTATCACGCCCTGGTGAACAATCTGATGGCCAGCGCCGGGTCCCGGGAGACCATCAAGCTGATGATCGTGGAGGGCTCCGACTGCTTTGAGATTTTCGACCTGCTGGAGAAAAACAACGTCTGCTCCCGGGAAAAGCTGGAGGAAGCCGCCGCCAATTATGAATTCGACTACGAATTCCTCAAGGGCCTGCCCTATGGAGCCCCCAACCGGCTGGAGGGCTATCTGTTCCCGGACACCTACGAATTCTACCTGAAGGACGAGCCGCAGAACGTGCTGGGCAGACTGCTGCGAAACTACCAGGCCAAGTTCTCCGAGGACGATCTGGCGGCAGTCGAGGACAGCGGCTACAGTCTGCACGAGATCACCATTATGGCCTCCATCATCGAGGGCGAGGCCGCCAACGACACGGAGCGTCCGCTGGTGGCGTCCGTTATGTTCAACCGGCTGAAGAATTGGGACGTCCCCAAGCTGGGCATGGACTCCACCGTGTTCTACGGCGCGAAGCTGCTGGGAACCGGCTTCTCCTCGGAGCTGGACAGCCCCTACAACACCTATCTCTATCCCGGCCTTCCCGCCGGACCCATCTGCAACCCGGGCCTCAACTCCATCCGCGCCGTCCTGCACCCGGAGAGCACGAAATACTATTATTTCGCCACCGGCAAGGACGGGGTGAACCACTTCTTCACCAACTCCACGGACTTTGACGCCTTTGTGAATTCGGACGAATACGCGCCCATTATCCCGGATTAGGGAACAGGGAACGGGGAACGGGGAACGGGGAACAGGAAACAGAGTTTATGAAGATACCGGAGCTCTTGGCCCCTGCGGGGGATATGGAAAAACTGAATATGGCCGTGCGCTACGGGGCGGACGCGGTGTATCTGGCGGGGACCAGCTTCGGCATGCGATCCTTTGCCGGGAATTTCAGCCCGGAGGAGCTGCCTGCCGCCGTACAGCTGGCCCACGAGCACGGCGTGAAGGTCCACGTGACCGTCAACACCATGGCCCGGGGCGACGAGCTGGAGCGGCTTCCCGCCCACCTGGAGCTGCTGAACGGCTGCGGCGTGGACGCGCTGATCGTCGCGGACCTGGGCGCGTTCCGCCTGGCCCAGAAATACGCGCCCCGCTGCGAGCTGCACGTCTCCACCCAGGTCAGCGTGGCCAACCACGCCTCCGCGGCCGCCTGGCATGAGCTGGGCGCAAAGCGGGTGGTGCTGGCCCGGGAGCTCTCCCTGGAGGAGATCGCGGCCATCCGGGCAAAGACGCCGTCCTCCCTGGAGCTGGAGGTCTTCGCCCACGGCGCCATGTGCGTGTCGTACTCCGGCCGCTGCTTGCTCTCCAACTACATGACGGGCCGGGACTCCAACCGGGGCGCCTGCGCCCAGCCCTGCCGCTATCAGTACTACCTTATGGAGGAAAAGCGGCCGGGCGAATACTTCCCGGTCTTCGAGGACGAGAAGGGCACCTACATCATGAATTCCCGCGACATGTGCATGATCGACCATCTGGACGATCTCATGCGGGTCGGGGTGGACTGCATCAAGATCGAGGGCCGCGCCAAGAGCGCCTATTACGCCGCCGTGGTCACGGGCGCCTACCGGCACGTGCTGGACGACCTGGCCGCCGGACGTCCCCCGGACCCGGTCTGGCGGGACGAGGTGGAGCATATCTCCCACCGGCACTATTCCACCGGCTTCTTCTACGGACAGCCCGGGCAGTATTATGAGGATTCCCGCTATATCCGGGAATATCAGGTGGTGGCCATCGTGGAGGACTGCGACGCCGAGGGACGCGCGCGCTGCTCTCTGCGGAACAAATTTGCCGAGGGCGACGAGCTGGAGGCCGTCGGACCGGATCTCAGGCCCTTTGCCTTTGAAGCCGCTTCGCTGCAAGATGCGGACGGGGCGCGCATCCCGGAGATCCGTACGCCGCAGGCCCGCTTCAGCCTGCTCCTTCCCAGGCAGGTGCCGGCCTGGACCATCCTCCGGCATCGGGTGGAGCTGTCCGCGCGTTGAAGCGCGGGGCCGCGCCCGGCTCCGAAAAAGATAGAAATTCTGTGGAGTTATCCGCATTGGATTGACTTTTTTCAACGAAAACAGTATAATAAATGCTCAATATAAGCAGGATCTCTGATCCGGACAGTGGGTATCCTATGAAACAACAAGAATTTGAGCTTCCAACACCGTTTGAAAAAAAGCTTTATCTTGCTTCTCCGAATATGCACGGAGAAGAGCTTTCCTATATCCGGCAAGCCTTCGAGACGAACTGGGTTTCTACGCTCGGGGAAAATATCAACGAGGTGGAGGCGCAGCTTGCCAGACGGCTTGGCCGTTCCCACGCTGTGGCCACCTCCTCCGGTACCGCAGCGCTGCATCTTGCCGTGCGGGCCTGCGCGGTACGGCTCTACGGCGAGCCGGACCCCGTGGGCGGCTCGCTGGCCGGCAAGCGCGTTTTTTGCAGCGATTTGACCTTTGCCGCCACAGTCAACCCGGTGCTCTACGAGGGCGGCGAGCCCATCTTCATCGACTCCGAGTATGAGACCTGGAATATGGACCCGGCCGCGCTGGAACGGGCTTTCGCGCTCTATCCCGACGTGAAGCTGGTCATCCTGGTACATCTCTACGGAACGCCCGCAAAGCTGAAGGAGATCTGCGAGATCTGCCGGCGGCACGGAGCCCTGCTGGTGGAGGACGCCGCGGAGTCTCTGGGCGCCGTATACGACGGCAGTCCGACGGGCAGCTTCGGAGACGTCAGCGTCATCAGCTTTAACGGCAATAAAATCATCACCGGCTCCAGCGGCGGCATGGTGCTTTGCGACGATCCAAACTACGAGGCCTCCGTCCGCAAGTGGTCCACCCAAAGCCGGGAACCGGTCGCCTGGTATCAGCACAGAGAGCTGGGCTATAATTATCGTATGAGCAACCTGATCGCCGGTGTCGTCCGCGGCCAGCTTCCCTGGCTGGAGGATCACATGGAACGCAAGCGTCAGATCTACGAGCGGTATCGCCAGGCGCTGCGCGGCCTTCCGGTGAGTCCGAACCCCTATGAGCGGACGCGGGCCGTTCCCAATCATTGGCTGTCCTGCCTGCTGATCGACCGGGAGGCCATGTGCAGCCAGACGCGAACCGCCGACCGCGCGCTCTATACGCCGGAGGCAGGGAAGAGCTGTCCCACCCAAATCCTGGAGGCCATCGCTTCGCTGAACGCGGAGGGGCGTCCCGTCTGGAAGCCCATGCACCTGCAGCCCCTCTATCAACCGTTTCCCTTTGTCGCGGCGGAGGAAGGCCTGGACGTAGGATCGGATCTCTTTGCCCGCGGTCTGTGCCTGCCCAGCGACATCCGGATGACGGAGGAGCAGCAGCGCGTCGTGGCCGCCGCCGTCCGGGCCTGCTTCGACTGAGGGGGCGACTGAGAAGCGATGTACCGACGCTTTTGGAAGCGATGCTTTGATTTTCTGATCTCCCTGACGGCGCTGCTGGTTTTGAGTCCGCTGCTGCTCCTCCTCACCCTTCTCGTGGCCGTCAAAATGAAAGGCAATCCCTTCTTCACGCAGCTCCGGCCCGGAAAGGACGGGAAGCTCTTCCGGCTGCTGAAATTTCGTTCTATGACCAATCGGCGTGATGAACACGGAAATCTGCTTCCGGACCGGCAGCGCCTGACCCGGTTCGGAAAGGCGCTGCGCGCCAGCTCCCTCGACGAGCTGCCGGAGCTGCTCAATATTCTCAAGGGCGATATGGCCCTCGTCGGTCCCCGCCCCCTGCTGGCGGAGTATCTGCCGCGCTATAATCGGGTCCAGGCGAGGAGGCATGAGGTGCGTCCGGGCTTTACGGGTCTGGCGCAGATCCACGGCCGCAACGCGATCTCCTGGGAGGAAAAGTTTGAATGGGACGTTCGCTACGTCGATCAGCTGAGTCTGGGGCTTGACTGCCGGATTCTGCTGAAGACGGTCGCAATCGTCCTCAAGCGCGAGGGAATCCACGCGGACGGAGAAGCCACGATGCCCGAATTTACTGGAACGGAGAACCAGATATGCGAATAATGTTTACCGGCGTTGGCCGGAGAATCGAATTGCTGGAGGCGTTTCGGGCTGCAGCGCTTCGCTGCGGAAAAAGCTTGACTCTTTACGGCGCGGATCTTTCCGAAACCGCTCCGGCCCTTGTTTTTTGCGACGAGACCCGTCTGACTGTCAGGATGAATGACCCTCGTTACATTCCGCAGCTGCTTGATATTTGCGAGAAGGACCATATCGATCTTCTGATTCCGACCATCGATACGGATTTGATCGTTTTGAGCGAATCCGCCCAGCGCTTTGCGGCTTGCGGGACCAGAGTGTTGATCTCCGCGCCGGAAAAAATCCGGATTTGCAGAGACAAGCTGCAGACCTTCCGGTTTTTTATGGACTGCGGCCTGCTGGCCCCGGAGCCCTGCGCGGACTGGACGCGCTACGACGGGGGCTTTCCCGCGTTTATCAAGCCCCGGAACGGCAGCAGTTCCATCAACGCCTACAAGGTGGAAAACTGCGAGGCGCTGCGCTTCTACGCTGAAAAAATTGACAATTACATCATACAGCCCTTTTTGTCCGGCGTGGAATACACGGTGGACATCTTTTGCAATTGGGAAGGCGAGCCGATCTGGATCACGCCCAGAGAGCGGATTACGGTCCGTTCCGGAGAGGTCCTGAAATCAAAAATCTGTATGGATGCCTGGATGATTCGGGAGAGCGAGCAAATCTGCAGGGCGTTCAAGCCCTGCGGCCCGCTCACGGTCCAGTTGATTCGCGACGCGGATGGCAGAGATTGGTTCATTGAGATCAATCCCCGCTACGGCGGCGGCGCGCCCTTATCCATGAAGGCCGGCGCAAGAAGCGCCGAAACGATCCTGCGTCTGCTGGACGGCGAAGCGCCAGCAGCGGACAGGGAAGTGATTGACGGCGCGGTCTACAGCCGCTTCGATCATTCCGTCTGCGTACAGGGCGGAGGGCTGCGGAAAAACGGCGTCATATTTGATCTGGACGATACGCTCTATCCGGAGCGAGACTACATAGATTCCGGATTCCGTGCGATTTCAAAGCTGTTGGGGCAGGATTGCACCGAACGCCTGTGGCAGCTTTTCGAAGCGGGGCTTCCTGCCATTGATTGCCTTGCGGTGGAGCTTCACATAGAAGCGCGCCGTTCGGAGCTTTTGGAGTGCTACAGAACGAATATTCCGGAGCTTCGGCTGTATCCCGAGGTTTTGCCGCTGCTGCAGAAGCTGCGGGCGGACGGCAGACACATTGGCATCATCACTGACGGAAGGCCGGAGGGCCAACGGAACAAGCTGAAGGCACTGGGCCTTTATGAGCTTGTGGACGATGTCATCATCACCGACGAGCTCGGCGGCCCCCAGTTTCGGAAGCCCTGCGATATTGCGTTCCGGATTCTGCAGACGCGCTGGCGCATGGACATGGCCGAGATGGTATATATCGGGGATCGCTACTCAAAGGACCGGCTTGCACCGACGCAGCTTGGCATGCAGTTTCTCTGCGTCGATAACACTGCGGGCCTCTATTACAGAGAAAGCTGTCCAATCAGGCGCTACAGCTTCGCGGAGCTGGCAGCCTGTCTTGGGGTCGGGTAAGCCATGGACGTTCGGATTTTTGGAAAGCATCTGCTGACCTGGAAGGATCACTGGATCATGCAGTACGAGATCCCCGCAGCCGATTCGGAGCCGCCCATGGGCGGGAACGGCGTGCTGACGGAGGCTGTTTTGGACAAGCTGCCGGCCTTTTCGGGCGGTTACAGCCGGGAACTGCTCCGCGGTCTGATGGAGCGGGAGGACGGCTGCAGAGGGTATTATTTCCTCGACGACGAAAGCGGCGAGTCAGTTGGAACGCTGTGGGTGATGCTTCCGCCCGGCGATGAGCTTGAATATCGAATCCGTGGCACCGATGCCTATCTGTTCAACATCTACGTCCGCCGGGAGTTCCGCGGCCGCGGGATTGCCGGGCAGATGCTTCGCGGGGCGGTTCGGCACCTGGCGCGGGACGGCGTTCACAGCTGCTGTCTGGCTGTCGGGGTCCGCAACAAGCCCGCAATCAGGGCATACGAAAAATTCGGCTTTGTCAGGAGCGGCAGACGCCGCTTCCTGCGTGTTGCCGGAAAGAATCTTCCTTATCACAGCCTGTAACATGGAGGCGGCACTGCGATGATTCGAGAATCTGACCGCTACGGGACTACGGCTGCCCAGGCGGGTCTGTTGGAATTACTGACTGCGTTCGACGCGTTCTGCACCGAAAATGGGATCCGATATTCCCTCTCCAGCGGCACCCTTTTGGGCGCTGTTCGGCATCACGGCTTTATTCCCTGGGACGACGATGCGGACGTGATGATGGACCGCAGCAGCTATGAGCGTTTTTTGTCCGTCTGGAAGGATCAGGAGCGCCTGTGCATGAAACGAAAGCTTTGGATTCCGAGAATTCAAAGACCCGGGAACGGAGCCGCGAGCGAAGCGTACATGCTCGACATTTTTATCGCCGATCACTGTCCGGACAGCCGCTGGAAGCAGAGGCTGAAATGCCTGGCAATCCGGCTGCTCCAGGGCATGATGCACGAAAGGCTGGAGCTGAGGCAGAAGAATCCGGTGCAGAAGCTGCTGCTCATTTCCAGCTATCTGTTTGGAAGGCTGTTCACCGGACCCTTTAAATACCGACTCTACGAGCGAATCTCCAAAATCGGAAACCGTTCGGACAGCCGCTGCGTCTGTTTCTACAACGACGTGTACCGTCTTGTCTCTGCGCAATACGACGGCGATCTGTTTTCGGAGCTGGTCAGAATGGACTTTGAGGACAGGCAGTTCCCCGTCTGCGCAAAGTGGGACCACTGCCTGCGCGTACAGTACGGAGACTATATGACGCCCCCTCCGCCGGAGCAGCGGGTGCCCCAACACATTTAGCGAGGAACGAAAAGCGCGGCGCTTCCCGCCGTGCCGCGCCGAACGGCGGCCGCTCCCTCGCGGAGAGGAGCCAAACGAATGGCAGAACCGGGATACAATATCTTATTTTTAACGCTTGCCGAGTTCGACGATATTGAGGACAGAGGCATATACAAGGACCTGCTTCGCTGTATGCGCGACAGGGGACACCGGGTATATATCGTGAATCCCCATCAGAAACGGGAAGGAAAGCAGACGGAATGCGTTGAAAAGAACGGCGTTACGCTCCTTCACGTCCGGACGGGGAATCTCACAAAAACGAAAAATATCATCGAGAAGGGCCTGTCCACCGTCTCTCTGGACCCGCTCTTTATCCGTGCGATCAGACGCTGGTACTCCGACGTCCGCTTTGACCTGGTTTTGTATTCGACGCCGCCTGTCACGCTGGTGAAAACGGTCAGCTTTCTGAAGCGTAGGGACGGGTGCCGCACGTTTTTGCTGCTGAAGGATATTTTCCCGCAGAACGCGGTTGACATCGGGCTGATGAAGACCGGCGGCCCGGCCGGGCTGCTCTACAGATGGTTCCGGCGGACGGAAAAAAGGCTCTACGCCGTTTCGGACCGGATCGGCTGCATGTCCCAGGCCAACGTGGACTATCTGCTGGAGCATAATCCGGAGCTTCCGGCAGAAGAGGTCTGCATCTGCCCGAACAGCATCATTCCCTGGAATTGCCGCCTTTCCGATGCGGAAAAGGCGGCGCTCCGACGCCGCTGGGGCATCCCGCAGGATCGGATTCTGCTGATTTACGGGGGAAATCTGGGAAAGCCCCAGGGAATCCCCTATCTGATCGAATGCCTGCGGGCACAGCGCTGCGCAGAGCTGCACTTTTTGATCGTGGGTGACGGAACGGAATACCCGCTTTTGGAGCGCTTTGTTCAGACGGAGCGTCCGGACAACGTCACGCTGCTGCAAAAGCTTCCGCAGCAGGAATACGAAGCGCTGGCGTCCGCCGCAGACGTCGGCATGATCGTATTGGACTGCCGCTTTACGATTCCAAATTTTCCCAGCCGTTTGCTGTCCTATCTGAACGCAGCCATTCCGGTGCTGGCTATGACGGACCGGAACACGGACCTTGGTCAAATCATTACGGACGGCGGTTTTGGCTGGTGGTGCGAGAGCCGGAACGTCTCCGATTTTCTGAAGCTTCTCGAACGGATTCGGACAGACGACCGGAATCGGATGGGAGAAGCCGGCAGACAGTATCTGTTGGACCATTATGACGCGGAGAAGGCCTGCGATAGCATCATCCGCAGTTTTTCTGAGAACGGAGTTGGGTGAATGAAACTCAAGCTGTTGATTGCAAAGGGACTGAAGCATCTGCTGCAGCCCCCAGCGCTGCGAGACTGTTCCATCGATCCGACTGCCCGGGTTTGCCCGAAAAGTGAGCTGAGCTCCGTGCAAATGGGCAGATATTCCTATATCGGCAACGATTGCTTTGCGGTGAACACGGAGATCGGCGCATTCTGCTCCATTGCGGACCGCTGCTGCATCGGCGGCGCGCAGCATCCCGTGGATCGCGTGTCCACCAGCCCGGTGTTCCACGCCGGGCGCAACGTTATGGGCCGCCGCTTTGCGGAGCATCCGGCGCTCCCTACGCCGGAAACCGTTATCGGCAGCGACGTCTGGATCGGGATGGGCAGTCTGATCAAGGCCGGGGTGCGGATCGGCAACGGCGCGGTCATCGGGATGGGCAGCGTCGTGACGCATGACGTGCCGCCCTATGAAATTTGGGCCGGCGTTCCCGCCAGAAAGCTGCGGGACCGCTTTGCTCCCGAGATCGCCCGGCGCCTGGAGCGCTCGGCCTGGTGGGAGTTTGAGGAACAAAAGCTCACGGAGCTCGGCGGCTGCTTTGATGACGTGCAGACTTTTTTGGAACGAGTGGAACTGCCATGAGAATCACACATCTTTGCCTGGCCTGCTTTTTTCCGGACGGCTTTTCCTATCAGGAGAACATGCTGCCGAAGTACCACCGCAAGCTGGGGCACGAGGTAAGGGTCATCGCCAGCCTGCAATCCTTTGACAAGAACGGCAGGACCGTTTATTTGGAGCCCCGGGGCGAATACTTGAACGAGCACGACGTCCGGGTGCTGCGGCTTCCTTACGCCGCCCCCGTCCGCGTCAACCGGAAGCTGCGGAGATACCGCGGCCTTACGGAAGCGCTGGAACAGGCCAGCCCGGAAATCCTGTTCATTCACGGCTGTCAGTTCGCGGATATGAAGCAGGTCGTGGGGTATCTGAAATCGCATCCCGGCGTCCGGGTCTTTGTGGATAACCATGCAGACTACGGCAACAGCGCGCAGGGCTGGATTTCGATGAAGCTGCTTCATCGGCAGCTCTGGCGCCGCTGCGCGCGGATGATCGAGCCCTATGCCCAATGCTTCTACGGCGTGACGCCTGCGCGGGTCAGCTTTCTGACCGAGGTATACGGGATTCCCGCCGACCGCGTTCGGCTGCTCGTGATGGGCGCGGACGACGACGAGGTCCAAAAGGCCCTGGAGCCCGCGGTACGGGCTTCCCTGCGGGAGCGTTTTGGCGTGGGACCCGAGACGCTGCTGCTGGTGAGCGGCGGGAAAATCAACGCCATGAAACGACACACCCTGGACCTGATGAAGGCGGTCAATCAAATTGCGGACCCGAGGCTGAAGCTGGTGGTTTTCGGCTCGGTGGAGGACGCGCTGAAGCTCGAGTATGAGGCCCAGCTGAGTGACCTTGTCAAAAGTGCAGGCTGGATTCCCTCCGCAGAGGCCTACTCCTACTTTGCGGCTGCCGATTTGGTGGTATTCCCGGGGAGTCATTCCGTGCTCTGGGAGCAGGCCGCCGGCATGGGCAAGCCCCTGCTGTGCAATCAGTGGCCCGGCGTTTCCCATCTGGATCAGGGGGGGAACGTGCTGTTTCTCTCCAACTGCTCGGATGCGGCGTTTTGCAAAACGCTACGCGGCTTTCTGGATGATCCGGATCTGCTGCGGCGGATGAAGCTGGCTGCCGAGGGCCCGGCGAGGGCGATCTTTTCCTATCGGGATATCGCCGCAAGAAGCATTCTTCCTGCTTCCGCGACTCCGACTTCGAAAGGTTCGGTGTAAACGCATGAACGAAAAAACTGTTCTGAACCCGGAAAAAAGAGTCAGAGCATCTTATTTGAAAACTCCCCCCGACACCGGCGCCCAGCAGGAGGCGCGCTGCGACCGGCTGCTTTCCTTCGCCGTTTGCTTTCAGATCAGCATCGTTGGCGTCAAAAATTCTTTGGTGCAGGGCATTCCGGAATTGTATAACGTGAATTCCACGCTCAACAACGTTCTTTTGGTCATCATTGCGCTGGTTTATATCTGGGCGTTTCTTGAAAGCTGGAACCGCATCGAACAGATCAATCCTTCCGTTTGTCTGTTTTTCCTGTTTCTGCTGCTTTCCTTTTTCTGTTCGTATCTGTTTTTTCCCATCAACAGAAGCGAAATCATGAATATGCTGCCCCGTGTGGTCCCATATTATTTTTTGACTGCCTATTTCATTACGAAGCTCAGGACCACCCAGTGGATCGTGTATTATATGACGAGATTCTGTTATCTGAACCTCCTGGCATGCCTGGTCACGTGCGTTTTCATTTATATTCACGGACACGTGACGACCTCGCCTTGGCTCTCTTACAGCCTTCCCATGTCCTATAGCTGTATGTTGGCGACCATCTGGCTCTTATACCGTTTCTTTCAGCGGAAAAAGCTTTCCCTGCTTCTTGCTGCTGCCGTCGGGATTGTCATCATCGCGCTGTTCGGTTCCCGCAATCCATTGATTGGGATCACAACTTATATTGCGGTCAAAAGCTTCAAAAAAGTGTTCGGACCGGACTCAACGATTTACAAAAAAATGGGCTTTGTCCTGCTGCTTTTGTTTGTGGGACTTCTGCTGTTATACTTCCGGGAACTGCTGACTCTGCTGAACGACGTCCTGCTGGACGTAGGCGTTCAGAGCCGAACGCTGAAGCTGATGCTGGAGTCCGAAATGAATATGACGGGACGCAGCGAGATCCACAGCAGTCTCTTACAGGTGCTTTCCGTCAATCCGCTGGCCGGACTTGGAGTCGGCGGCGACGCTGCCGTTCTTGGCATTTCCTCGCACAGCCTGTATCTGAGCATTCTGGCTATCTACGGCTATATTATCGGCGGCCTTTTGATTGCTGCGCTGCTCTACGTCTGCGCCGCCACGTACTTCCGGGCGGATGAGAAAAACCGGGAGGTGCTGCTGATCTATTATTGCCTGATTCTCCCCAGAGGCTTTTTCGGCGGAGACGTTTTTTCCTCAGACGTGTTTTGGTGGATGCTGGGCTTAATTGTCGTTTCCAACTGCTGCAGCAGGAAAAACCGCTTTCAGCCGAACAACGCGCTGTATGGAGCCTGAGCGGAAACGGAAAATCAGAAAAGACAGAACGCTTAGGAGGATTTGCTATGCTCGACAATCTGTTTCGTTCCGCTCTGACGCTCATTTCACCGAAGCTGAACGCGAACGTCGTTTATTGGTTTAAAAAGAAAAAACGAATGAACTGGAGCGATCCCCGGAGCTTTCCGGAGCTGCTTGTGAAGCTGCGGATCGAGGAGTACAACCACAGCGGCCTGGTCAAACGCTGCGCGGACAAATACGCGGTGCGTGAATACGTGGAGGAAAAGGGCTTCGGCGCGCTGCTGAACCCGCTGCTTGCCGTGTACGACAGGCCGGAGCAGATCGACTGGCAGTCCCTGCCGGATCGATTTGCGCTGAAGCTGAATTCCGGCTGCGGCTGTAATTTGATCTGCGCGAATAAAAACAACTTCGATACGGAACAGGCCGTCCGGACCATGAAGGGCTGGCTGAAAAAAAAGCCCTGGCTGGGCTACGCGGAACTGCAATACAAAGACGTGGCGCCGAAATTTCTCGCGGAAAGGTTTCTGGAAGGAAAAAACGGGCTGTTCCCGGAGGACTATAAGCTCTACTGCTTTCACGGAAAGCCACAGGCTGTTCTCTATATGCAGCAGAGGAATACGGATCAGATGCGCGTGGGGTTTTTTGACACGGAGTGGAAATACCTTGGAAAGCCGGAGAAGCAGTACCTGACATTCACCCGGGAGAATATGCCTCCTGCGCCCGCGTCTCTTTCCACCATGCTTCGGGCGGCGGAGGCGTTGTCTGCTCCCTTTCCCTTTGTTCGCATGGATTTCTATGATCTGGATGGGATTGCCGTGTTCGGCGAGATGACCTTTTCTCCCGCGGCCGGCTTCGACGTCTCAGAGATCCCGGTCCATGGCAAAACCATGGCCGAGCTGCTGCGAGAAGGCAGCCTGAAGATACAGGAATGATGAAACGCCGACGCCCCGCAGGCTTGCGGAGCGTCGGCGTCTTTGCCTTGCTACAGTCCCAAAGATTTGAGAAATTCCTGCCGCTGCCGAAGCTCATCCCGGCTGGCGCTGAGTATCCTTACCGCGTTTTTCCCGGAGCGTTTGTCCCTGGACGCGCGAAGCAGACGCTTGCACCAGACAAGGGGAAGCAGACCGGGCCGATCCCGAAGGGACGCATATTTATCGGACACCATGAGCTCCCGCCTGGACGGAAAGAGCAGATGCCGCAGCGTTTTCAGCTTGAGCAGGGGCAGCGGCGCTTTGGAACGGCGCAGAGTGGATTGCAGCGAGTGGAGATTGTTGTCTTCGTTGTGAAAACCGAATACGCCGTCGGAAAAGAGCTTTTCCGTGAGCTCCCGGCGAAGCGCCTCGGTGATTTGGGCGGGCGGCAGGGGATTTAAGCTTCCAAACCATTCGGCGCACAGGGTCAGGCAGACCGGCAGAAAACGCTCCAAACCGCAGCGCTCCGCTTCCCGGGCAATCTGCTGCCAGTCAAAAAGCGCCGACCCCCGTTGAACCAGCACGGCCAGATCGAAAAACTGACGAAAGCCGACGCCGATCCACTTGATGTGCTTCGCGATGTGCGCGACCAAATACAGAAAGTGGACGTTCGCGTCCAGACGATATTCGCTGCTTCCGTCCTGCGGGACCGCATAATCCCAGATTTTGGAAAAATAAGCGTAGAGCTGCGCGCCGTCCGCGCCATGGTCATGGATCAGCGTTTCCTGCATCTCAAACACCGTGGAAAAGCGTCGGAAGTGAAGCTCCTTCTCAGAGACGACGGTATTGGTATAGCCCAGCTCCTCCATGACTGCGAAAATGCGCTTGTGATCCTCATGCCGGATGACAAGATCGACGTCGCCCATGGTCCGGAACGCCGGCTCGGGATAGTACTGCGCGACCGTCAGGCCTTTTACGGGAAAATAGGGAATATTGGCTTCGGTAAAGCGCTCGCGAAGCTCCTTCATGGCCGACTGATTGGCCAGGTATTGGCGGATGGCCAGATTGTATTGCTTTCTCAGCGCGGCAAAGGCAGGCTGCTCCGTCTTCGCGCCGAAAGCAGTTTTACATTGATCATAGAGAATGGGACTGAGCTCGTGCTTCTTCGACAGTGCGAGCAGCGCCGTCCAGTCGAGCCCTTCCGGGATCTCGGTGCCGCGTTGAAACAGGTGATCCGACAGGATTTGCAGAAGAAATGATTGTTCGATCGTCACAGCTGGAACTCCTTTCTTCGACATCGACAGCGTTTCCCGTTTATTATATCAGTTTCCGGGGAAAAATCAATCCTTCATACAGAGTTTCCGCAAAATATCGGGAATTTGGGGAATTCTACGCTTGCACTTACCGTAAGGATGTAGTACAATAAACAGACGTAATAACAGTTTTTCAGGAGGAGTCATATCATGGAAAAACGTGTTTTGGAAGGACTGCAGCCGGAACGGGCGCTGTACTATTTTGAGGAGATCTGCAAGATCCCCCACGGCTCCCGGAATACGAAGCAGATCAGCGATTATCTGGTGCGCTTCGCGAAGGAGCGCGGGCTTCGCTGCGTGCAGGACGAGGTCAACAACGTGGTGATCTACAAGGACGGCACCCCCGGATACGAGGATCATCCGACCGTGATCCTGCAGGGTCACATGGACATGGTGGCCGAGAAGACCAAGGACAGCCCCATCGACTTCACGAAGGACGGCCTGGAGCTGCGGACCGACGGCACGGAAATCTGGGCCGAGGGAACGACTCTGGGCGGAGACGACGGCATTGCCGTGGCCTATGCGCTCGCGATCCTGGAATCCGACTCGATTCCCCATCCGCCCCTGGAATGCCTCTTCACCGTGGACGAGGAAATCGGCATGGAAGGCGCGGCCGCGCTGGATCCCGCGCTGATTCAGGGCCGCATCCTGCTCAACTGCGATTCCGAGGCGGAGGGAATCCTCACCGTCAGCTGTGCCGGCGGCGCCACCTCCGGTCTCTTCCTGCCGGTCAAGATCGACAAGGCCGAGGGCAAGGGCATCCACATCTACGTGGACGGCCTGCTGGGCGGTCACAGCGGCGCGGAAATCCACAAGGGCCGCGCCAACTCCAACAAGCTCATGGGCGAGCTGCTGGCCCGGCTGCTGAAGCGCCTGCCCTACCGCCTGGTCTACGTCCGCGGCGGCCAGAAGGACAACGCCATCCCGCGCTACACCATGGCCAAGATCATCGTTGCGGAAAACCGCCTGGCGGACGCGCTGAGCGCCATTGATGAGCTTGCGGCGGAGCTGCTGAAAACTCTGCCGGAGGCGGAAGAAAAGGCCAAGATCACCCGGGAGCCCTGCGTCTGCCGGGGCAAGGCCATGACGATTCTCTCCACCCGCAAGGCCGTGGGCCTGCTGAGCGAGGTTCCCAACGGTATTCAGTCCATGAGCCAGGACATTCCCGGTCTGGTCCAGACCTCACTGAACCTGGGCATTCTCAAGACCGAGGGCGAGTGCGTCTCCATGACCTTTTCCGTCCGCTCCTCCGTCAACGAAGAGAAGCTGGCGCTGATCGAACGGCTGAAGGCGGCAGGGGAGAAGTACGGCGCTTCCTACGACGAGCACGGCGCCTACCCCGCCTGGGAGTACCGCAGGCATTCGCCGCTGCGGGAGCTGATGATCCGGGTCTTCGAGGAGCTCTACGGACGCAAGCCCGTGGTGGAGGCCATCCACGCCGGTCTGGAGTGCGGACTCTTCTCCGGCAAGCTGCCCGGCCTGGACGCCGTCTCCTTCGGTCCCGATATGCAGGACATCCACACCACCCGGGAGCGCCTGAATATTGCCTCCGCCGCACGCACCTGGAAGTATCTGCTGGCTGTGCTTGCGCAGCTGTAACCCATGACGCTAAACCATTATTTCGGGGATCGCCGGTTTTATCGAACTGCTCTATCCGTAGCCCTTCCGATCATGATCCAGAACGGCATCACGAATTTCGTGGGTATGCTGGACAACATTATGGTGGGCCGGGTGGGGACGGTGGAGATGACCGGCGTCTCCATTGCCAACACCCTACTGTTCGTCTTCAATCTGGCGGTTTTCGGCGCGATTTCCGGGGCCGGTATTTTCGGCGCGCAGTTTTACGGCAAGGGCGACCACGAGGGCGTCCGCTTTGCCTTCCGCTTCAAGCTGCTGGAGTGCGCGGCCCTTCTGGCCCTGGGCGTCGGCGTTTATCTGCTGCTGGGCGAGAAGCTGATGCTGCTCTATCTGCGCGGCGAAGGCGCGCAGACGAATATTCAGGAGAGTCTGCGCTTCGGTCAAAGCTATTTGCGGATCATGCTGCTGGGTTTGCCGCCCTTTGCCCTGGCGCAGTGCTATGCCGGCACCCTCCGGGAGACCGGAAAAACCGTGCCGCCCATGGCGGCCGGGCTGATTGCCGTGGGCGTGAACTTCGTCTGTAATTGGCTGCTGATCTTCGGAAAGCTGGGCCTGCCGCGCCTGGGCTCCGACGGCGCGGCCATCGCAACGGTGATTTCCCGTTACGTGGAGGCCGCCGTCATCATGCTCTGGACGCATCGCAGAGCCGACGGGAACCCCTTCATTCGCGGTGCCTGGCGGAGCTTCCGCATCCCGGGACGTCTGGCCGGACACATTCTGCGGCGAGGCACGCCGCTGATCCTGAATGAGACGCTGTGGGCCCTCGGGCAGGCGCTGCTCCTGCAGTCTTACTCCATCCGTTCTTACGACGTGGTTTCCGCCACCAATATTGCCTTTACCCTGGGGAACGTCTTCAACGTCGCCTTTATTGCCATGGGGGCCGCCATCGGCATTCTGGTGGGTCAGCAGCTGGGGGCCGGGCAGATCGAAGCGGCCAAGGCTACGGATCGCAGGCTCATTGTGTTTACGGAGCTGATCTGCCTCGTTTTCGGCTCGGCCATGGCCGCCCTCTCCGGCGTTTTCCCGCGGATCTATAACACGGAGCCGGAGATCCGGGCCCTTGCATCCCGCTTCATTCTGATCAACGCCGCCCTGATGCCGGTCCACGCCTACGCCAACGCCGCCTACTTTACGCTGCGCTCCGGCGGAAAAACCTTCGTAACCTTCCTCTTCGACTCTGTCTTCTCCTGCGTGATCGTCGCGCCGACGGCCTATCTGCTCTCCCGCTACACGGAGATTCCCATCGTCTGGCTGTTCCTGTGCTGCGAGAGTCTGGATCTGGTCAAGTGTACGGTGGGCTTTTTCATGATTCGAAGCGGGGTCTGGATTCAAAATATCGTAAAGGAAGAATACTGACATGAAGGCCAAAGATTTTCAAAACCGCTCGTTGCTGCGCATCTTTCTGAGCTATTTTAAGCCCCACAGAAAGCTGTTTCTGCTGGATATGTGCTGCGCGCTGACCGTCTCCCTGATCGACCTGGGCTTCCCGCTGGTGACGCGGAGCGCTCTCTACGAGCTGCTGCCGGACAAAAAATATCACGCGTTCTTCCTGATTATGGGCATTCTGGTGCTCTGCTACGTGCTGCGCTCCGTGCTGCAGTTTGTGATCGCCTATTGGGGCCACACCTTCGGCATCCGGGTAGAGGCGGATATCCGCCGGGATCTGTTCAGCCACCTACAGACTCTGAGCTTCAGCTATTACGACAGCAATCGGACCGGACAGCTCATGAGCCGCCTGACCACCGATCTGTTTGAGATCACGGAGCTGGCTCACCACGGGCCGGAGGACCTGTTCACCTCCATCCTGACGGTCGTCGGCGCCATTTTTGTCATGTTTACGGTCCAGTGGAAGCTGGCTCTGGTGGTCTGCCTGATGTTCCCGGTCTGTATGTCGGTGATTATCCTGCGCAGGCGGAAGATGAGCAAGGTCTCCAAGATGGTCAAGCAGCGGACCGCCGGCATCAACGCCGACATCGAATCCTCTCTCTCCGGCTTCCGGACCTCCAAGGCCTTTGCCAACGAGGAAGCGGAATACGACAAATTTCTGCATTCCAACGAGCGCTTCAAGGTCTCCAAGCGGGAATTCCACAAGGAAATGGGCATCTTCCACGCTTCCATGGAGTTCTTTACCTCGATTCTCTACGTGGTGGTCATCGCCGTCGGCGGGTATCTGATCATGCAGGATCAGATGGACTACCGGGACATCATCACCTTCTCGCTCTACATCGGCACCTTTGTGAACCCCATCCGCAAGATGGCCGCCCTCTCCGAGATGCTGGCCAACGGCTTCGCGGGTCTGAACCGCTTTGCCGAGATCATGCGGACCGAGCCCACCATCCAGGACGCGCCGGACGCAGAGGAGCTGGGGCAGATCCGGGGGGATATTCTTCTGGATCACGTGGACTTCTCCTACAAGGAGAAGCTGCCGGTCCTCACCGACGTCTGCCTGAACGTGAAGGCAGGGGAGACCGTCGCCGTGGTGGGTCCCTCCGGCGGCGGCAAGACCACGCTCTGCCAGCTGATCCCCCGCTTCTATGAAATCTCCGGCGGCGCCATCTGCGTGGACGGTAAGGATATCCGCAGAGTCACGCAGCAATCCCTGCGTTCTCAGATCGGCATCGTTCAGCAGGACGTGTTCCTGTTTGCCGATACGATTCTGGAAAACATCCGGTACGGCAGGCCGGACGCCAGCTTTGAGGAGGTCGTGGAGGCGGCCAAGCGGGCCGAAATCTACGAGGACGTGATGGAGATGCCCGAGGGCTTCGACACCTACGTGGGCGAGCGGGGCATCCTGCTCTCCGGCGGCGCCATCTGCGTGGACGGTAAGGATATCCGCAGAGTCACGCAGCAATCC
>JAFWTG010000088.1 GCA_017519005.1 Oscillospiraceae bacterium
CGACACGGGAGGCAGCACACCAAATGCGTCGGCGCTCAGGAAGATCACCTGCTTGGCGGCGGGTCCGTGGCTATAGGGGCGCTGAATATTCTTGATGTGATAGATGGGGTAAGAAACGCGGGTGTTCTCGGTCACGCTCTTGTCGGCGAAGTCGATCTTGCCCTCGGCGTCCACGGTCACGTTCTCCAGCAGCGCGTCGCGGCGGATGGCGTTGTAGATATCGGGCTCAGATTCTTTATCGAGGTTGATGACCTTTGCATAACATCCGCCTTCAAAGTTGAATACGCCGTGGTCATCCCAGCCGTGCTCGTCATCGCCGATGAGAAGTCTCTTGGGATCGGTGGAAAGTGTTGTTTTGCCTGTTCCGGAGAGGCCGAAGAAAATAGCGGTATTCTCGCCGTTCATGTCTGTGTTTGCGGAGCAGTGCATGGAAGCAATGCCCTTCAGAGGCAGGTAGTAGTTCATCATGGAGAACATGCCCTTCTTCATCTCGCCGCCGTACCAGGTGTTGATGATGACCTGCTCCCGGGAGGTGACGTTGAAGGCCACCACGGTGTCGGAGCGCAGGCCCAGCTCGGCGTAGTTCTCGCACTTGGCAAGGGACGCGTTGTAGACCACGAAGTCGGGCTCGAAGCTCTCCAGCTCCTCGGCGCTGGGCTGGATGAACATGTTCTTGATGAAGTGGGCCTGCCAGGCCACCTCCACGATGAAGCGGACGGCCATGCGGGTGTCCTTGTTGGCGCCGCAGAAGGCGTCCACCACGTAGAGCTTCTTGTTGCAGAGCTCATTGACGGCCAGCTTCTTGACTTCCTTCCAGACCGCCTCGCTCATGGGGTGGTTGTCGTTCTTATAGCCCTCGGTGGTCCACCACACGGTGTCTCTGGAGGTATCGTCCATGACGATGTACTTGTCCTTGGGGGAGCGGCCGGTGTAGATGCCGGTCATGACGTTCACGGCGTCCAGCTCGGTGAGCACGCCCTTCTCGTAGCCGGTGAGGGAGGGGTCCATCTCCGCCTGGAAGAGGTATTCGTAGGAGGGATTGCGCACGATCTCGGTGGTGCCGCTGATGCCGTACTTGGTCAGATCAATATTTGCCATATTTGTTCTCCTTTCATTCCTGGCAACCCAGGATTCCGTTTTTATATCATACCCAAAAAACCGCGTTTTTGCAAGTCCCTTTTGAAAAATTCACAGTTTGGAAAAAAATTGCCGCGGCAGTAAACCTTTTCCCGCTGTTCCGGGTCTTATAGGTACAGACAAACAACGGACCGGGCGGAGCCCGAAGCTCCGGTCCTGCGCGAGTCCGAATTCCAACAGAACAGGAGAGTTCACCATGAAACAGCGATTTCTTTCCCTGCTGCTGGCCCTGGCGCTGCTGCTGAGCCTGCTGCCCGCGGCCGCCCAAACGGTCAGAGCGGAGGAGCTCGAAGAAAGACCCGCGGCGGCAAACCAAACCGAAACGAAAGCCCAGAAGGCGGAGGCCCGCCGCGCGCACAGCCGCGGGGAGCTGACGCGGGGCATAGAGGTCGCCGCGGAGCTGCGCCTGGACGAGCCCTATGAGGTCGTCATCCCGGAGCCCGGCAAGCACATCTGGCTGCGCTTCACCCCCCAGGAGACGGGCTTGTACGTACTGAGCGCCGCTGACGGCGCAGACAACTACTGCATGCTGTACGATTCCGAATACAACGAACTGAGCAGCGACGACGACGGCGGAGACGCCCTGAACTTCCGGCTCAAATACAAGCTGGAGGCGGGAGCGTGCTACTACTACGAGATCTATTATCTGGACGACGAACAAACCGGAAGCTTCCCGGTGACGCTGACGGTTTACGATCCCGTCCGCTCCGGCGCTTGCGGCGACGAGCTGAGCTGGAGCTTTGACCTGGATACCGGCGTTCTGACCATCGAGGGCCAGGGCGATATGTGGAGCTTCTGGCCCCAGAGAGGAGACGGCTACGTTTCCTCCGACGCGGTGCCCTGGAAGGAGTTTCTGGATCAGATCACCGAGCTCCGGCTGCCGGAGGGTCTGAGCTCCATCGGGGACGTGGCCTTTCAAGGCTGCTTGGAGCTGGAATCCGTGACCATTCCCGGCACCGTGCGCCGCATCGGTCAATTTGCCTTCAGCGGCTGCGGCGCGCTGCAAAGCATTGTGATCCCGGAGGGCGTGACCACCATCGGCGCCCGGGCCTTTGACTTCTGCGAAAGCCTCACCGACGTGGAGCTTGCCGCCAGCGTAAGCAGCGTGGAGGAGCTGGCCTTCCGGGAATGCTATAATCTGGAGACGATCCGCTTCCTGAACCCCGCGTGCGACATCGCCGACGACTGTCTGGCGGACGCCCGCAGCGTGATCGTCTGGGGCTTCCCCGAATCCACCGCGGAGACCTACGCGGCGGAACACGGCCTGCTCTTCCTGCCCGTCGGCGCCACGGAGCTTACCGGCGTCTGCGGCGACGAGCTGAGCTGGCGCTTTGACCTGGAGACCAAGGTCCTCACCGTCGAGGGCGAGGGCGCTATGTGGGATATGTGGGATTCCGCGGACTTCAGGGGAGACGGATACTACTCCGGCAACGCCCAGCCCTGGAAGGCCATCAGCCACAGAGTCACCGGGCTCCTGCTGCCGGAGGGTCTGAGCTCCATCGGTGACGTCGCCTTCAACGGGTTCTGGCGTCTGGAATCCGTGACCATTCCCGAAACCGTGGATTCCATCGGCAACCTTGCCTTCGGCGCCTGCGAGCTGCTGTCGGAGCTGGTGATCCCGGAGGGCGTAAACACGATCCGGGAACGGGCCTTTACCTTCTGCGACAGCCTGACCGACGTGGAGCTGCCCGAGAGCGTGACGTACGTGGGGTCCGAGGCCTTCGCCGCCTGCTTCAACCTGGAGAAGATCGTCTTCCGGAACCCCCTCTGCGACATTGCGGGAGACTGCCTGGTGGGCTGCGAAAACGTGCGCGTCTACGGCTACGATTATTCCACCGCGGAGATCTTCGCCACGCAGAACGGACTGCCCTTCGTTTCCCTCGGCTCCGCCGGCCCCCTCGAGCTGGAGGGCGTTTGCGGCGACGCGCTGAACTGGAGCTTCCGCACCGACAGCGGCCTGCTGCGGATCTCCGGCAGCGGCCCCATGTATGACTACGATACGATTTACAACGAGGATACCGGGGAGCTGATCTGGACGACGCCCTGGTACGTCTTCCGCAGTCTGATCCGGCAGGTGGAGCTGCCGGAGGGCCTCAGCGCCATCGGCTGCGGCGCCTTCGCGCACTGCGACAGCCTGCAGGAGCTGACCCTGCCCCGGGGTCTGGAGTCCGTCGGGGACTACGCCTTCTCAGACTGCAGCGGCCTTTCGGTGCTGACTCTGCCCCAGGGTCTGGAGTCCGTCGGAAGCTACACCTTCTCGGACTGCATCGCCCTTTCCGAAATCAATCTGCCGGACAGCGTCGCTTCCATCGGCGACTCCGCCTTCGCCGACTGTGACAGTCTGACCCGGCTCCGCCTGCCGGACGGCCTGGTGTTCCTGGGTGATTTTGTCTTCAGCAGCTGCGACAGCCTGCAGGAGATGACCCTCTCCGGCGCGGTGGAGTCCTTCGGCCGATCCGTGTTTGAAGGCTGCCGCAGCCTCCGCAGCGTGGAGCTGGCGGCAAGCTTCTGCCTGGATTACGAGGCATATCCGATTCCGAAGCTGTTTTACGATTATATCGATCTCATGACCGTGGAGAACGGCGAATTCTGCAGAGCGCTGGAGCGCTTCCACGCGGACGAGGCGAACGCCATGTTCAGCACCGACGCGGAGGGCGCCCTCTATACCAAGGACGGGAAACAGCTTCTGGCCTATCCCACGGGGAAAACGGGCGGCTTTACGGTGCCGGCGGGTGTGACGGAGATCGGCCGCTGCGCCTTCTTCAGCTGCGACGGCCTGGAGGAGATCCGCTTCTCCGCCGGTCTGACCCGCATCGACGAGTATGCGTTTTCCTTCTGCGACGCTCTGACAGAGCTGTCTCTTCCGGATGCGCTCCGGAGCATCGACGTCGGCGCCTTCTCCAGATGCGAGGCCCTGCAGCGCGTCGGCTTCGGAACGGGCCTGCGGGAGATCGGGACGGCGGCGTTTGACAGCTGTTCCGCGCTGGAGGAGCTCAGTCTCCCGGCGGGATTGGAGCTTCTGGGGAACTTCGCCTTCTCCGGCTGCGCCGGCCTTCGCTCCGTACGCATCGGAGAGGGCCTGGAGACCGTCGGCGCCTCCGCCTTCTCCAACTGCGTGAGCCTGGAGGAGCTGCGCCTGCCCCAGAGCCTGACGGCCATCGACGACTGCGCCTTTTTCGGGTGCTCCTCCCTGCGTTCCGTCAAGCTGCCCGCGGTGCAGAGCCTTGGCGCAAACGTCTTCTATGACTGCCAGTCCCTGCGGGAGCTGATCTTCCGGGATCCGGACTGCATGGTTGAGACAGTCCACTATCAAAAATCCGTGGAATATACCAACGATACGGGAGAGGATCTGGAGGAGCCCTACGTCTTTGAGGATCAGACCACGTATTGGGACTCCCTCGGCATTCCCGGGCAGGCCCAGGTCTTCGGTCTGCATGACCCCGCGAAGGAAAACGCCGGGATGATGAAGAAAAACGTGGTGGAGGAGCCCGACAACAGCAGCTGGGAGGGCTGGTACTACCTGGAAAACTACGCCGCGCTCTTCGACTACCGCTTCTTTGCCCTGGGCTCCTTCTCCGACGTGGCGGAAAACAGCTACTATGAGCTGCCGGTGGCCTGGGCTGTGGCGATGGGCGTGAGCTCCGGCGCGGGAGAGGGGGTCTTCGCCCCCAAGAAGACCTGCACCCGGGAGCAGATCGTCACCTTCCTCTGGAAGGCCCTTGGCGCTCCGGAGCCCGAGGCAAGCGAAAGCCCCTTCTCCGACGTGAAGCCCGGCAAGTATTATTTCAAGCCCGTGCTCTGGGCGGTGGAGAACGGCGTCACCGGCGGCGCGGGGGACGGCAAATTCGGCGTGGGCCGTCCCTGCACCCGGGAGCAGGCCGTGAGCTTCCTGTGGAAGGCTCTGGGCGCCCCGGAGCCCGAGGGCACGGAGAGCCCCTTCACCGACGTGAAGCCCGGCAAGTACTATTACAAGCCCGTGATCTGGGCGGTGGAGAACGGCGTCACCGGCGGCGTGGGCGACGGCAAATTCGGCGTGGGCAGCAGCTGCACCCGGGCCCAGATCGTCACCTTCCTCTACAAGGCCTTCCAATAAGCGCCCGGCATCCTGCCCGCGGCAGACGGCTTTCCGT
Organism: Oscillospiraceae bacterium; assembly: GCA_017519005.1. Classification (GTDB taxonomy): domain Bacteria; phylum Bacillota; class Clostridia; order Oscillospirales; family Oscillospiraceae; genus JAFRPC01. The sequence goes on from JAFWTG010000088.1 coordinate 5,268, forward strand.
CTGCCGCGGGTTTTTCTGTCTATGGGACAATCTTCCCAAATAAATCCCGCGAAATTGATGCAAAATGGGGAAAATTCCTCTGGAATTTTGCAAAGGCTTGTGTTATAATGGTATTTGGAAGAGGTTGGAATTCCGACGGGGAATTTTCCGGCGGAGCTTCCAAATACGATACAACGGAGGAACTCTTATGACAAAGAAAGTCCAAATCACCGAAACGGTCCTTCGAGACGCCAACCAGTCCCTGATGGCCACCCGCCTGCCCTACTCCGACTTCGAGGACATCCTCGAAACCATGGACAAGGCCGGGTACTATTCCGTGGAGTGCTGGGGCGGCGCCACCTTCGACTCCTGCCTGCGCTATCTGGGGGAGGATCCCTGGGAGCGGCTGCGGAAGATCCGCAAGCACATGCCCAACACCAAGCTCCAGATGCTGCTCCGGGGCCAGAACCTGCTGGGCTACAAGCACTACCACGACGACGTGGTGGAGAAGTTTGTAGAGCTGGCCATCAAGAACGGCATCGACATCATCCGCATCTTCGACGCCCTCAACGACTTCCGCAACATCGAGACCGCCCTGAAGGCCGTGCAGACCTACTCTAAGAAGTACAAGCGCCACGTCATCGCCTCCGGCTGCATCTCCTACACCCAGAGCCCGGTGCACACCGTGGAGAAGTACGTGGAGATGTGCAAGCAGCTGGTGAAGATGGGCTTCGAGACCGTCTGCCTCAAGGACATGGCCGGCACCATGAGCCCCTTTGAGGCCGAGCACCTCATCAAGGGCATCAAGGCCGCCCTGCCCGACGTGCCCGTGATCCTGCACACCCACTGCACCACCGGCATGGCCTACATGACCATCACCAAGGCCATCGAGAGCGGCGTGGACGTCATCGACTGCGCCACCTCCTGCTTCTCCAACGGCACCTCCCAGCCCGCCACCGAGTCCATGTACTACGCCCTGAGCCAGTACGGCATCGACTGCGGCCTCAACGAGAAGGTCATCAACCAGGTCAACGACTACTTCAAGCCCATCAAGCAGAAGTACATCGACAAGGGCACCCTGTCTCCCAAGTCCATGGGCACCGACGCCCAGGCCCTGGTCTACAAGGTCCCCGGCGGCATGCTCTCCAACATGATCGCCAACCTCACCGACATGGGCGCCATGGACAAGTTCGACGCCGCCCTGGCGGAGATCCCCGAGGTCCGGAAGGATCTGGGCTATCCCCCGCTGGTCACCCCCCTGTCCCAGATGGTGGGCAACCAGGCCGTCACCAACGTGCTGGTGGGCGAGCGCTACAAGAACATCTCCAACGAGGTGAAGAACTACTTCAAGGGCGAGTACGGCATTGCCCCCGCCCCCGTGAGCCGGGAGCTCCAGGACAAGATCCTGGGAGCCGGCAACAAGCCCGTGGACTGCCGCATCGAGGACTCCAAGCGCACCGGCGCCGACTTCGCCAAGGCGAAGGAGGAGCTGGGCGAGCTGGCCCGCTCCGAGGAGGACGTCATGAGCTATATCTGCTACCCCAAGCAGGCCAGGGAGTTCTTTGAGAAGCGCAAGGCGCAGGAAGAGAACGTCGCCACCTACACCATCGAGGCCATCTAAGGAGGACACGCCATGCAGATTATGATGGATGTTGCCGCCTCCGGCACCATGCTTCCCTTTGGCGACACGGTGCTCACCGCGGTTTTGGGCTACGGCGTGGTCTTTCTGGGGCTGCTGGTGCTGATGGCCATTGTGTATCTCATGGGCGCCGTCTTCAAGGCCCTGGGCGCCCGGAAGGCCGCCAAGGCCGAGGCCGAGCGGAACGCCCGGGCCATGCCCGTGGCCGCCAGAGCCCCCGCCGCCGCGGCCAAAGCCCCCGAAAAGCCCCTGGCCCCCGGCGCCGCCGGCGAGGTCAAGCGCTTCGATGTCCCCGATAAGGAAGCCGCCATGATTATGGCCATTGTGGCCGATCAGCTGGGCAAGCCCCTGAACGAGCTGCGCTTCAAGTCCATTAAGGAGGTCAAATAAGATGAAATATAAGGTCACTTTGAATAAACGCACCTACGAGGTGGAGGTGGAGGCCGGCAAGGCCATGCTGCTGGACGAGTACGAGGCCTACGCCCCCGCCCCCGCCGCCGCTCCCGCTGCCGACGCCGCCCCCGCTGCCGCCCCTGCCGCGGCCCCCGCTCCCGCCCCCGCC
>JAFWTG010000089.1 GCA_017519005.1 Oscillospiraceae bacterium
ACACATGCTGAAAATCGGTTTCCAGTTCTTCGCTCACAAGAAGGGCGGCGGCTCCACCAAGAACGGCCGTGATTCCGAGTCCAAGCGGCTTGGCGTGAAGCGGGCTGACGGTCAGTTCGTCCTGGCCGGCAACATTCTGGTTCGCCAGAGAGGCACCCACATCCATCCCGGTCACAACGTCGGGATCGGCAGCGACGACACCCTGTTTGCTCTCATTGACGGCAAGGTCAAGTTCGAGCGCATGGGCAAGGATCGCAAGATGTGCTCCGTCTACGCAGAGCAGTAAGAACAGTCACAAGGCCGGAACAGACAATGTTCCGGCCTTTGGCGTATTCCCGGACACAAACCAAAACTGCGTAGGGCGGCCTGACCCCAGGCCGCCGCGGAACGGAACTACGTTCCGAATCCACGTAGGGCGGCCAGACCCCTGGCCGCCGGGATGCGGAGCGAAGTGAAACGACAGGACGGCGGGCTGAGGTCAGCCCACCCTACGCAGAAAACAAAACGAAACCGCCGTAGGGCGGCTTGGCCTCAGGCCGCCGGAATTCGAATATCTACTTGGAGGCAGCAATGGAATATCCAACGCGAAAGCATCCGCGATTAAAGAATTATGATTACTCCCAAAATGGAGCATATTATATTACAATATGCGTGGAAGGAAAGCATTGCCTCCTTGGCAGGATCGAGAATCAACAGGTCCGATTGTCAAATTACGGTGAAACAGCAAAAAAGTATATCGAAGGAATAGAAAGCCATTATCAATATGTCCGAGTCGTCAATTATGTTGTCATGCCGAACCATGTTCACATGCTGATCCAGAAAGATATTCCACCACAGATTTTATTACAAGGGTATCAGAATAACGAAATAAAAACAGCATCAATTGAGACAATCATTCATGCGTTTAAGCGTTTCACAACAGGGGAGTTCGGGCATTCCATCTGGCAGAGCTCGTTTTATGAGCATATCATTCGAAATTTAGCGGACATTCAAAGAGTGTCCGACTACATAGACGCAAACCCCAGACGATGGAGAACAGATAAAACCTGAAGCGGCGGGCTGGGGTCAGCCCGCCCTACGCAGAAACGAAACAAAACCGCCGTAGGGCGGCCAGACCCCTGGCCGCCGTGAAGGCAGAGAACGAAACGGCGGCGGGCTGGGGTCAGCCCGCCCTACGCAGAAACGAAACAAAACCGCCGTAGAGCGGCCGGACCCCAGGCCGCCGGGAAGGCAGAGAACGAAACGGCGGCGGGCTGGGGTCAGCCCGCTCTACGCAGAAACGAAACAAAACCGTCGTAGGGCGGCCAGACCCCTGGCCGCCGTGAAGGCAGAGAACGAAACGGCGGCGGGCTGGGGTCAGCCCGCCCTACGCAAAATCGAAACGAATGGCACGGTACCGACCCGTGCGAAAACAGGAGGTTGATACCATGTTTGTCGATAAAGTGAAAATTTTCGTGAAGGCCGGGAACGGCGGCAATGGCGCTGTCGCCTTTCACAGAGAGAAATATGTCGCCGCCGGCGGTCCCGACGGGGGCGACGGAGGCCAGGGCGGCTCCATCGTGGTGAAGGTGGACGACAACATGTCCACGCTGATGGACTTCCGCTACAAGCGCAAGTACCAGGCGGCGGCCGGTCAGAACGGCGAGGGCGGACGCCGCGCTGGCAAACGCGGCGAGAATCTGATCATCAAGGTGCCCCGCGGCACCGTCATCAAGGACGCCGGAACCGGCGCGGTGATCCAGGACATGTCCGAGCTGGAGGAGTTCGTGCTCTGCAAGGGCGGACGCGGCGGCTGGGGCAATAAGCACTTCGCCACCCCCACCCGGCAGCTTCCCCGCTTCGCCAAGGCGGGTCTGCCCGGCGAGGAGCACGAGGTCATCCTGGAGCTGAAGCTGCTGGCAGACGTGGGCCTGGTGGGCTTCCCCAACGTGGGCAAATCCACCCTGCTGTCTGTCAGCTCCAACGCCCACCCCAAAATCGCCAACTACCACTTCACCACCCTCTTCCCCAACCTGGGCGTGATCTGGGTGGATGACGGCGTCAGCTTCGTCATGGCGGACATCCCCGGCATCATCGAGGGCGCAGCCGAAGGCGCGGGTCTGGGCCACGACTTCCTGCGGCACATCGATCGCTGCAGACTCATCGTCCACGTCGTGGACGCGTCCGGCTCTGAGGGCCGGGACCCGGTGGAGGACTTTGAGAAGATTAACCGGGAGCTGGCGGAGTACAGCCCCGAGCTGGCCGCCAGGCCGATGATCGTGGCGGCCAACAAGCTGGACCTGCTCCCCCCCGAGAGCGACAATCTGGAGCGGCTTCGGGCCCACGTGGAGGCCGCAGGCCTGGAGCTCTATGAGATCTCCGCCGCCACCACCCAGGGCACCAGGCAGTTGATGCGCACCATCGCAGGCAAGCTGCAGGAGCTTCCCCCGGTCATTATCTACCAGGCCGAATACGTGAAGCCCCTGGCCGAGGCCGGCGAGGCGGAGGATCTCAGCATCGAGCATTTCGGCGACACCTGGGTGATTTCCGGTCAGTGGCTTGCGCAGCTCATCAACGACATCAATTTCGCGGACTATGAGAGCCGCAACTATTTTGACCGCCAGCTCCGAAGGTCCGGTCTCTTTACCAAGCTTGAGGAAATGGGCATCCGGGACGGCGACACCGTTTCAATTTACGACTTTGAGTTCGACTATGAGCGATGAAAACAGCATCTCCGCCGCGGCTTGCGGCGGAGATGCTGTTTTCAGGATTAGTCCTGGTCCCAGTTGTGCCAGACGTTCTGCACGTCGTCGTCGTCCTCAAAGGCGTCGATGAGCTTTTCCATCATCTTGATGTCGTCCTCGTTTTCGAGCTTCTTGTACTCGTTGGGAACCTGCTCGATCTGGGCGGAAACGAAGCTGTACTTCTTGCCCAGGGCCTCGGCCACGGCGTTGAAATCGTCGGGATCGGTGTAGATGGTGAAGACGGTCTCGTCGGCCTCGAAGTCCGCGGCGCCAGCGTCCAGAGCGTCCATCATGACCTCGTCCTCCTCATAGTCCTCGTCCTCGTTGTCGATGACCAGCACGCCCTTCTTGGTGAAGTTCCAGGCCACGCAGCCGGAGGCGCCCATATTGCCGCCGAACTTGTCGAAGTGGTGGCGGACGTTGCCTGCGGTGCGGTTGCGGGAGTCGGTCATGGTCTCCACGATAACGGCCACGCCGCTGGGACCGTAGCCCTCGTAGGTGATGGACTCGTAGTTGTCGCCCTGGCCGGCGCCGGCAGCCCGCTCCAGCACGCGCTTGATGTTGTCGTTGGGCATGTTGGCGGCCTTGGCCTTGGTGATCACGGTGGCCAGACGGGAGTTGTTGTTGGGGTCGGTGGAGCCGCCGCCTTCCTTCACGGCGACGATCATTTCCTTCGCGATCTTGGTGAAGGCCGCGGCGCGCTTGGCGTCCTGGGCGCCCTTCGTTTTCTGAATATTATGCCACGTGGAATGTCCGGACATTGAGTTTTCATCCCTTCCGTATGTTTTAACTGAGATATATTAGCATATCCGACGAAAAGATGCAAGTATTTTCTGACAGAAATACCCGGGAACGCGCCTATAAATACAGAATGCAGTCGCTGTGCTTCGAGCGAAGGAGCTCGACGCCGCGGAAGGCCGCAGCCAGCCGGTGGAACAGCTGGTCGCAGACCGGATCCTCGGTCTCGAAATGGCCGGCGTCGATCAGGTTCAGCCCCAGCACCGCGGCATCCTGGAACTGGTGATATTTCAGGTCCGCGGTGACGAAGGTGTCACAGCCTGCGCCGGCCACGCGGTCGATAAAGTCCCCGCAGGCCCCGCCGCCCACGGCCACCCGGCGGACGGTTCTCCCGCCGTCGGCATAGCGCAGGCCGGGGCAGGCCAGCTTCTCCTTGACGAAGGCAGCGAAGTCCGGCAAGCTCCGCTCCTCCACCTCGCCCACGCGGACCAGGCCGGCGGTCTCGCCATCCGGCAGGATTTCAACGTTTTGGAGGCCAAGCCGGAAGGCCAGCTCGTCGTTGACGCCGCCGGGGGCGCAGTCCAGATTGGTGTGCATGGAGATCACGGCGAGGCCGCGCTCCAGAAAGGCCAGCAGGACCCGGGTACGGGGATCGTCGTCCGTCAGGTGCAGGGGAGCGCGGAAGATGACGGGATGGTGGGTCACCACCAGCTGACAGCCCAGGGCCTCCGCCTCGGCGGCCACGGCCTCCGTGGCGTCCAGGGCCACCAGGATCCTTGCCACCGGAGCGTCCTTGCGGCCGATCAGAAAGCCCACGTTGTCCCAGGATTCCTTATATTCCACCGGTGCAAGGCTCCAGAGATAGTCGAGTACGGTTTGTACGGTCATACATTATCCTCCTGTTGATACGATTCTGAATTGGCGTGTTCTTGCGTAGGTCGGCCTGACCCCAGGCCGCCACCGTCACGCTGGCGGGCATCGCGGCGGCCAGGGGTCTGGCCGCCCTACGCAGCATCTCGACAAATCCCGATTTGGCGTTTCAAAGGCCACGGACTTCCTCCAGCGCGGATTTATAATACTCCGCCCGGGCGAGGTCGGCGGGGTCGGCGCTTTGGCTGATGCCCCGGACGGTCAGCTCCAGAGCCCGGCGCACCCGGCGCAGGTAGTCCGGATAGAGCGGGTCATTTTCCCGCCGCAGGGCCGGGGATACGTACTGCTCGCCGGGGCTCAGAGCCCTCCCCTGGCCCGGGCAGACCCGCATGACGGCGTAGAGAAAGCCCGCGTCCCGGACCAGGAGCTCCCGCTCAATGGACCAGGCCCGCTCCCCCAGCCAGCGGCGCAGCTCGTTGGCAGCGGACTGAGGCTGGAGGATCAGCGTGTACGCTCCGCCCTCCAGCCAGGGGGCAGCCTCCAGAATGCGGGTAATCAGATCGCCGCCCATGCCGGCCAGAACCGCCGCGTCAAAGCTGCCCGGATGGATCGCTTGAAACCCGTCCGACCGCAGGAAGCTCATCCGGTCCGCGGTTCCGAAGCGCGCCGCATTCGCCCTTGCGGATTCCAGGGGCTTTTCCCGCAGGTCGGCGGCGATGGCATGCGAGCATTTCCCCGTTTGGAGCAGATGAATTGCCAGATAGCCGTGGTCCGTACCCACGTCCGCCGCGGTCCCGCAGGGCGGCACCAGCTCGGCGCAGCGAAGCAGCCGTTTCGAAATTGGTATCTTCATAGCGCAAGCTCCCGATCCGGCTGCTTCAGGTGCCGCAGCACTCTGGCCTGCAGCGGAATCGCCAGGCAGAAGGTCAGGGCGTCACTGAGCGGCTGGGCCAGCATCAGGCCGGTGAGGCCGAAGAACCGGGGCAGCAGCAGGACCAGAGGGATCAGAAAGAGTCCCTGCCGGGCCATCGCCAGCACGGAGGCCGGAATCACCCAGCCCATGGTCTGCTGCGTCATATTGGATGGGACCACCCAGCAGTTGACGAAGAACGCGGCGCACTGGAAGCGCAGAATCACCGCCGCCAGCTCCCGGACCCGGAGCTCGGCGTCCGGAAAGAGGCGGACCACCTGAGGCGCGAAGAGCTCACCCAGAACCGCCACCAGCAGGCACCAGCAGGCCACGGCCTTCACCAGGAACCAGAAGGCCCTGCGGACCCGGCTGTATTGACCGGCCCCGTAGTTGAAGCCGCAGACGGGCTGATAGCCCTGGCCCAGGCCGATGACGGCGTTGTTCATCATCATAACGATCTTGCTGACCATCCCGAAGGCCGCGATCAGGACGGCCCGGCCGATGGCAGGGTCCGCGGCGCCCACGTCGCCGGCCACCCGATTCAGGATGGTGACGGAGATGGCCGCGCAGCCCTGGCGCATCAGGGAGGGCAGGCCGCCCTGGACGATGAGGCCCAGGTTCTCCCGGCTCAAGCGAACGCGGCTGGGATGGATGCGGAGATTGTCTCCCCGGAAGGTGCCGGAAAGGAGCACGCAGAAGCCCACGGTCTGGCTGATGGCGGTGGCCAGAGCCGCGCCCTCGGCGCCCATGCCGACGCCGTGGATGAAGAGGGGGTCCAGGCCCACGTTCAGCACTGCGCCGCTGACCACGCCCACCATACCGTAAACAGCGTTGCCCTGGAAACGGAGCTGATTGTTGAGGCAGAAGGAGCCCATCATCATCGGGGCGGCGGCGAAGATCCAGCGGAGATAGTCCGCGGTGGGACTCACGAATTCCTCGTCTGCCCCCAGAAAGCGGGCGATGGGCTCCGTGAACAGCTCGCCGAAGGCCAGCACCACGGCGCCCAGAAAGAGGGCCAGAAAAAGGCCGGTGGCGGCCATCTCGGAGGCCTTCCGCACGTCCTGACGGCCCAGGGCTCTGGAGATAAAGTTGGCCGCGCCCTGGCCCACGAAGAAGCCCAGCGCCTGGATCAGGGCCATGACGGACAGAGACACCGAGACCGCGGCAATTGCGCAGGTCCCGGCGTAGCCGCCGATGGAGCTGACGAAGAAGGTGTCCGCCAGATTGTAGAGGGCGGTCACCAGCATGGAGGCAATGGTGGGAACGGAGAGCTTCAGCACCAGCTTGTGGACCGGCGCGGTGGTCATGCGGACGAATTTCTCCTGCCGCAGATCGGGGCGATCGTTGCTCATGATTTTTCCTCTCATAAAAAGCAGGGGCGCCTGGGCGTCCCTGCCTTTTCTCGCTGAATTACTGCTGGGCCTCGTCGAAGGCGTTCAGATGCTTCAGGAACTCGTCCACGTCCACGCCGTGAACCATGCAGGCCTCCTCGACGGTCTCGCCGCGGGAAGCGGGGCAGCCCAGGCAGTGCATGCCGATGGCCATGAACAGGGGCGCGGTCTCAGGGGCGATGTCCAGAACGTCGCCAATGATGGTCTCTTTTTCGATCTTTGCCATGTTTGTGTGTTCTCCTTTGGTTTGGTATTTGCCTACCATTATAATGGGTATTTCCAAATAGTCAAGAGCTTATGCAAAATATTTATCGAAGCGCGGGATTCGGCGTTTTTTCGCAGCGCAAGCTGTGGGCCGCGAGCGCGTTATTTGGCGGCGAAGCCCTCGAAGATAATCAGGTCGCCCTGTTCTATGAGCTCGTTGGCCTCCTCCTGGGATTTGGTTACCCACCAGATGAACTGGGGACCCCAGAGCTTCCGGCAGAGGCCGGGGGCCAGATCGGCCCGGTCTTCATACTTATAGGCGATGAAATCCGGCTTGGCAAGGAGGTTGCCCAGCATGTTGGACATAAGGAAGCGCATGAAGAAGCTGAGCTTGCATTCCTCGTCCCGGAAGAAATTCTGGGACAGCTGGCCCCGGATGATGTCGGGGCGGTGCTTCTTCAGCCACATCAGGACCCGCGGATCGAAGGATTCGATCATGAAGTCCAGGCTGGGATACTGCTTGAGCAGGTTCGTGGCCTTGCGGGCCAGCTCCTCATGGTTGCCGTTTTCGGGCTTGAGCTCGATCAGCAGAGGAGTCTTGCCCTCGAAAAGGGGCAGCACGTCCTCCAGATAGGGGACCTTTTCCCGGGTGCCCTCCAGCGTCAGCTGACCCAGGACCTGCTCGGTGACGCCGCTGATGTTGGCGTTGGCGCCGGTGGTGCGCTTCAGGCTCTCGTCGTGCATGACCACCAGGCGGCCGTCCCGGCTCATGCGGACGTCCAGCTCCGCACCGTAGCCGTTGTTGGCAGCCAGGCGGAAGGCCCGCAGGGAGTTCTCGGGAATGCCCGCGTGGATGGCGTGGAGGCCCCGGTGGGCGTAGTGGCAGTCGCCCAGCTTGCCGTAGAAGCCGCTCTTGGGGCGGCGCTTGGCCTTCATGCCCAGCATATAGAGGCCCGCCAGGACCAGGGCAATCAGAACAAGAACGAATAATACTTTCACGATCATGGCTTAGTCCTCCACATTCAGGGCCTCGAGGCCCTTTTTCGCAACGGGTTTATTGTCGCCGTGCCTGACAAAGAGCATGGTCACGAAGGCCAGGCCTGCGAAAATGGCGGCATAGGGGAAGAAGGTCATCATGCCGAACTGATCCATGAAGAAGCCGGAGATCCAGGGCGTGATGGTCTGGGCCGCCATGGAGGCAGTATAGTAGATGCCCGTGTACTTGCCCACGTTGCTGCCCTTGCTCATCTCCACCACCATGGGGAAGGAGTTGACGTTGATGGTGGCCCAGCCCACGCCGGCCAGAACGAACATGGCGTTCATCAGCATCGTGGGACTGCTCTCCCGCAGGAAGGAGGCGACGAAAAAGGCGGTGGTCAGCATGACGACGCCGGCCAGGATCATCTTCTTCCGGCCCAACTTGGAGGACAGCAGACCCACGGGGAGATAGGAGACGATGGCGGCTGCC
>JAFWTG010000090.1 GCA_017519005.1 Oscillospiraceae bacterium
ACCTCCGCCGCCCTCGGGGGGCGGCGCGGGCGGATTACCGCCGGGGCCTCCGCCGCCCTCGGGAGGCGCTGCGGGCGGCGAACCCGCGGGCTCCGCCGTCCGGCTCTGCTCTGTGCTTCGGCTGTCTTCTGTCGGGGCGGCGGGCGCGGCGCAGCCCGCCAGCAGGGCGGCGACCAGCAGCAGGATCGCCAGGATGCGAAGCAGATGCGTTCGTTTCATGGGAGTTCCTCCGTTCGTTTGGTTTTCGTTCTTCCGCTGATATGATACGACGGGAACCTTAGCGGGACTTAAGAGAAGCGCGGGCCATCCGGAAAAGCACGCAAAACGCGGGAAATATCCGGCGCTGCCCGTCCAAACCGTTGCATTCCGCCGGGTGCTGTGCTATACTGAACGGGAATGAAGCACGGAGACAGGAAGGAGCGGAACAGCATGAAGCAGGTACGCATCACCGTGAAGCGAATGGCCCGCTATGACGATCTGATCGCGGAATATGAGAATCCCATCGAGCACGCCTGCGAGCTGCGGCCCGGCCAGACTTGGATTGCCAACGGCTGGGAGCGGCCGGAGGGCTTTTGCCCCAGCGCCTGGGAGACCGTCTCCCCCTTCGTGATGGCCCTGGCCCACGGGGCCGAGAATTTTTACGACGGCTGGATGAAAAATCCCCGTTCCGCCATGATCTCCTGCAACGACGGCTTCCGCCCCGTGAGCTTCCTGCTGGAGGTTCTGTGATGCCCTTTACCTGCCTGTATAACATCTACGCCGCCGCCCTCCGCAGCGTCGGGGATTCCCGGACGCCGGTGCGCTTTCTGATCGTCTCCTGCCTGATCAATATCGTGTCCGATCTGCTGCTGGTGGCGGTCCTGCGGATGGGCGTCCTCGGCGCGGCGCTGGCCACCGTCCTGGCCCAGGGCGTCAGCGCTCTGCTCTGCATCCTCTACGTGAATCAAAGCGTGCCGGAGCTTCGCTTTCCCTGGCGGGAGCTGCGGATCGACCGGCGCCTTGCCCGGAAAACCCTCTCCTACGGCAGCCTGACCGCCCTGCAGCAGTGCGCCCAGCCCATCGGAAATCTGGTGATCCAGGGGACCATCAACACCCTGGGCGGCTCCGCCGCCGCGGCCTTCAGCGCCGCAAGAAAGATCGAGGACATCGGCCTGCTGCCGGGGCGCAGCATCGCCACGGCCATGACCGCGCTCATCGCGCAGAACCGGGGCGCGGGGGACGCGGAGCGGGTGGAGCGCGGCTTCCGCAAGGGGATGCTGGTGGAGCTGGTCAGCGGACTGGCCGTCTGCGCCGCGGTCCTGCTGCTGCGCGCCCCGCTGATGACGCTCTTTTCCGAGGACCGGGAAATCGTGGCGGAGGGTCTGGCCTATTTCAGCGTCATCGGCTTCTGTTACTGGCTTCCCTGCCTGACCAACGGCATGCAGGGCTATTTCCGCGGCGTGGGCGCCATGAAGAGCTCGCTCTTCGCCACGCTGACCCAGATTTCCTTCCGGGTCGCCGCCACCCTGCTGCTGGTTCCGAGGCTGGGGGTCTCCGGGGTGGGCCTTGCCTGCGTCGTCGGCTGGAGCGCCATGCTGCTCTGGACCCTGCCCTTCCGGCTCTTCCTGAGACGGAGGGCGGACGGCTCGGCCGCGGCGCGCTCCAAGCTCATTTCGTGATTGAAACGGCCCGGAAAGCGTGCTATACTGATTCTATCCTCAGAAAGAACGGAATTTGTGATGGACTATACGCTCATACGCTCCGCAAGGAAAACCATCGCCCTGCAGATGAAGCCGGAGGGGCTGATCGTGCGGGCTCCCTACGCCGCCACCCAGGCGCAGATCGAGGCGCTGCTGGCACAGCACGCGGACTGGATCGGGAAGCAGCGCGCGCGGCTGGCGGCACAGGAGCAGCGCTTTGGCCCCGCGGAACCGCTGACGGCGGAGGCGCTCCGCGCGCTGACGGCGGAGGCGCGCCGGGTCATCCCGGCGCGGGCGGCCCGGTACGCCCCGCTGGTGGGCGTGAATTACGGGCGGATCACCATCCGGCACCAGCGCAGCCGCTGGGGAAGCTGCAGCGCGGCCGGGAATCTCAGCTTCAACTGCCTGCTGATGCTGGCCCCTCCGGAGGTGCTGGACAGCGTGGTGGTCCACGAGCTCTGTCACCGCCTGGTGCCCAACCACTCCAAGCGATTTTACGCGGAGGTCCTGCGGGTATTCCCCGACTATTGGCGCTGCCGCGACTGGCTCCGGGAGAACGGCCCGGCCCTGCTGCGCCGGATCAACGACTGAAGAAGCAGCCCTTATCAACGCAAAAAAGCAGCCCCGCGGGGGGCTGCTTTTTTATGGCTCAGAGGGCTCAGCCCTCGGCCAGCTTCTTGTATTTGGCGTATTTCTCGGCGCTGAAGGCCTTGGCCTGGGCCAGGAGGGCGTCGGCGTCGGCCGGGAAGGTCCGGCGCAGGGAGGCGTAGCGGACCTCGCCGTTCAGGAAGTCCTCCAGCGGCATGTCGGGCTCCTTGCTGTCCAGCACGAAGGGGGTCTTGCCGGCGGCCTTCAGCTCGGGGCTGTAGCGGTACAGGAACCAGTAGCCGCTGTTGACGGCCAGCTTGGCCTCCTCGGTGGACCAGCCCATGCCCTTGACGATGCCGTGGTTGATGCAGGGGGCGTAGGCGATGATGATGGAGGGACCCTTGTGGGCCACGGCCTCCCGGATGGCCTTGATGGCCTGGTTGGGGTTGGCGCCCAGGGCGATGGAGGCCACGTAGACGTTGCCGTACTCGGCGGCCAGCAGGCCCAGGTCCTTCTTGACGGTCCGCTTGCCCGCAGCGGCGAACTGGGCCACCGCGCCGATGGGCGTGGCCTTGGAGGCCTGGCCGCCGGTGTTGGAGTAGACCTCGGTGTCCACCACCAGGATGTTCACGTCGATGCCGGAGGCCAGCACGTGGTCCAGGCCGCCGTAGCCGATGTCATAGGCCCAGCCGTCGCCGCCGTACATCCACATGCTCTTGCGGACGAAGTGCTCGCTGTTCTCCTTCATGTACGCCACGCTCTCGCCGGTCTCGGCGGTCTTCGCCAAGGCCTCCAGCACGGCGTCGGCCAGCTCGCGGGCCCTTTCGTCGTCTTCGTAGCCGGCGATCCAGGCCTCCAGAGCGGCCTTCAGGGCCGCGTCCTTCGCCTCAGGCAGCCAGGCCTCGGCCTTGGCCCGCAGGGCCAGGCGCTGCTGCTGGATGGAGAGCACCATGCCCAGGCTGTACTCCGCGTTGTTCTCAAACAGGGAGTTGGAGATGGCGGGGCCGTGGCCGCGGCTGTTGGTGGTGTAGGGGTAGCTGGGGATGGAGAAGCCCCAGGCCTGGGTGCAGCCGGTGGCGTTGGCCACGATCATCCGGTCGCCGTAGAGCTGGGTCAGCAGCTTCATGTAGGCGGTCTCGCCGCAGCCGGCGCAGGCGCCGGAGAATTCCAGCAGGGGCTGCTCGAACTGGCTGCCCTTGGCGGAGAACTTGTCCATGGGGTTCTTCTTTTCCTTCAGACCCATGCTGAACTCCCAGTTGGCCGCCTGGGGCAGCTGGCTGGCGATGGGCTTCATGGAGAGAGCTTTGTCCTTGGCCAGGCAGGCGGTAACGCAGGTGCCGCAGCCGGTGCAGTCCAGCGGGTCCACCTGCAGGCGGTAGCGCAGGCCCTCGAAGCCCTTGCCCTTGGCCTCCTTGGTGACGTAGCTCGCGGGGGCCTTTGCCTGCTCCTCCGCGTCCAGCAGGAAGGGCCGGATGGCGGCGTGGGGGCAGTAGAAGGAGCACATGTTGCAGCCGATGCACTTGGACGCGTCCCACTCGGGAACGAAGGCGGCGAAGCCGCGCTTCTCGTACTTGGCGGTGCCGATGGGCACGGTGCCGTCGGCCATGTCCTTCCAGGCGCTGACCGGCAGCTTGTCGCCCCGCTGGTCGTTGACCATGCGCATGATGGTCTTGATGTAGTCGGGCTGGCTTTCGTTGACCGGCTTTTCCTCGTCGGGCAGCTCCGCCCAGGCGGGATCCACGGGGACCTCTACGATGCCGTCCAGGCCCCGGTCCACGGCGGTGTAGTTCATATTCAGGACCTTCTCGCCCTTGCGGCCGTAGGTCTTGGTGATGGCGTCCTTCATATAGCGAACGGCGTCCTCGATGGGCAGCACGCCGGAGAGCTTGAAGAAGGCGGACTGCAGCACGGTGTTGGTGCGGTTGCCCAGGCCGATCTCCGCGGCAATGTCGGTGGCGTCGATGGTATAGAATTTGATCTTCCGCTGCGCCAGGGTCCGCTTGAGCTTGTTGGGCAGATTTGCAATCAGCTCCTCACCCTTCCAGACGGTGTTCAGCAGGAAGGTGCCGCCGGGCTTGATCTCCTCCACGATGTCGTACTTCCTGACGTAGCTCTCGTTGTGGCAGGCCACGAAGTCCGCCATGGTGACGTAGTAGGTGGAGAGGATGGGGTTGTGGCCGAAGCGCAGGTGGCTCTTGGTGACGCCGCCGGATTTTTTTGTGTCGTACTCAAAGTAGGCCTGCACGTACTGGTCGGTGTTGTCGCCGATGATCTTGATGGAGTTCTTGTTGGCGCCCACGGTGCCGTCGGAGCCCAGGCCCCAGAACTTGCAGGAGATGGTCTTCTCGTCGGCGGTGACGATGTTCTCGCCCACGGGCAGGGAACGGAAGGTCAGATCGTCTTCGATGCCCACGGTGAAGTGGTCCCTGCGCTCGCCGGCCATGTTGTCGTAGACGGCCTTCATCATGGCGGGGGTGGTGTCCTTGGAGGACAGGCCGTAGCGGCCGCCCAGCAGGATGGGACGGTCGGCCCGGTTGATCAGCACGCCGGCCACGTCCTCGTACAGCGGCTCGCCGTTGGCGCCGGCCTCCTTGGTGCGGTCGAGGACCGTCAGCACCCTGCAGCTGGCGGGAATGGCCTTCAGCAGATGCTCCGCGGAGAAGGGACGGTAGAGATGGACCTGGATGAAGCCCACCCTGCGGCCCCGGGCGTTCAGATATTCCACGACCTCCTTCAGGCAATCGGAGACGGAGCCCATGGCGACGACCACGTGCTCCGCGTCGGGGGCGCCGAAGTAGTTGAACAGCTGATAGTTCCGGCCCGTCAGCTCGTTCATTTGGTGCATATAATCCTCCACGATGGCCGGAGCGGCGTCGTAGTAGGGGTTCACGGCCTCGCGGCACTGGAAGGCGGTGTCGGGGTTCTGGACGGTGGAGCGCATGACGGGGCGCTCGGAGTTGAGGGAGCGCTTGCGGAAGCGCTTCAGGGCCTCCCGGTCCACCATCTTCGCCAGATCGTCGAAGTCCAGCACGTCGATCTTCTGGAGCTCATGGGAGGTCCGGAAGCCGTCGAAGAAGTGCATGAAGGGGACGCTGGATTTGATGGCGGACAGATGGGCCACGGCGGCCAGGTCCATGCACTCCTGCACGGAGGAGGAGGCGATCTGGGCAAAGCCGGTCTGCCGGCAGGCCATCACGTCGGACTGGTCGCCGAAGATGGAGAAGAAGCTGGTGCCGACGGTCCGCGCCGCCACGTGGATGACGCCGGGCAGCAGCTGGCCCGCGATGCGGTAGAGGGGAGGAACCATCAGCATCAGGCCCTGGGAGGCGGTGTAGCTTGTGGAAAGAGCGCCGCATTCCAGACTGCCGTGCATGGCGCCGCAGGCGCCGGCCTCGCTCTGCATCTCCACCAGCTTGACCGGATGGCCGAACATGTTCTTCATGCCGTTGGCCGCCCAGACGTCCACGTGCTCCGCCATCGGGCTGGAGGGGGTGATGGGATAAATCGTTGCTACCTCTGTGAACGCATAGCTTGCGTACGCGGCGGCCTCGTTGCCGTCCATGGTTTTCTTTTTCATAAGAAGCCGATCATTCCTTTCGAAATCATAAACTATGAAAACAGGAGCGCTTACCTCCAACTACGTATTATACACCCGTTCCGCAGGAAAGTCAATTTGGGAAAGTAACGAAACGCAGTCCACCGGGAAAGCGCCAAACCGCCGTCCCGCGCCGCGTCCTGGGAGCTTCTGTTCCGCGCCGCATCCTCGGAGATTCAAGCTTGCAAAGCCCTGGCGCATCGTGTATAATATAAAACTTAGAAAGTCCTATCCGTGGATCCGCAACAGACAGAAAGGATTTCAAACCATGCTGCTATATATCGATCCCGGAACGGGGAGCATGCTCGTCACCGTGCTGATCGGCATTGCCGGCGCCGCCGTCTACGCCCTCCGCTCCCGAATCATGAAGATGAAGCTGAAAATCGGCGGCGGGAAGGCGAAGGCCGACGCGCAGACCGTTCCCTTTGCGGTGTTCTCCGACAACAAGCGCTATTTCAACGTCTACGAACCGGTGCTGCGGGAGATGAACGCCAGAGGCAAGCCGGTGCTCTATCTCGCCGCCTCGGAGGACGACCCCGTCTTCGACTGCGGCCTGGAGCACGTCACGGCGGAATACCTGGGCTCCGGAAACCGGGTCTTCACGCGGCTCAACAGCCTCAAGGCCACGGTGCTGCTCTCCACCACCCCCGGGCTGGAGGTCTACCAGTGGAAGCGCTCGCCCGGCGTGGCCTGGTACGTCCACATCCCCCACGCGGCCAGCGAAATCATCCTCTACCGCATGTTCGGCATCGACTACTATGACGCCGTGCTGCTCTCCGGAGACTATCAGGCGGAGGATATCCGCGCCCTGGAGGCGCTGCGGGCTCTGCCGCCCAAGGAGCTCCGCTTCATCGGCATCCCCTACATGGACGAGATGGCCCGGCGGCTCCGCTGCGAGGGTCCCGCGCCCGCCCATCCCCGGACGGTACTGCTGGCCCCCTCCTGGGGCAAGAGCGCCCTCTTCGGCGTCTACGGCGCCCGGATCATCGAGGTCCTGCTGGCGACGGGCTGGCATCTCATCATCCGTCCCCACCCCCACTCCTTCACCGTGGAGCGGGAGCTGCTGGAGGAACTCATGGCGAAGTACCCCGATTCCCAACAGCTGGAGTGGAACCGGGACCGGGACAACTTCGAGGTCCTGCGCCGCAGCGACGTTCTGGTCTCCGATTTCTCCGGCGTGATCTTTGACTTCACGCTGGTCTATGACAAGCCCGTGATCTACACGGACCCTGACATCGACCTGGCGCCCTACGACGCCTGGTGGCTGAAGGGCCACACCCTCTGGACCGCCACGGCCCTGCCCCGGCTGGGCCTGGCCCTCACCGAAGAGAACATGGAGGACCTGAAGGCCCTCATCGACCGCTGCCTGGAGGACCCCCGCTTCGCCGCGGGCCGGCGGGAGGTCCGGGCGGAGACCTGGAAGCTGGCCGGCGAAGGCGCGGTCCGCGCCGCGGATTATCTGTGCGAGTGCTGTGCGCGGCTGACGCGGGAAAAGGAGGCGAAGAAGGCATGAGCCTGTTTTCCATACTCGGGACTCTGTGCATCGGCCCCCTGAAGCTCCTGTTTGAGACGATCTTCCACGTCGCCTACGGGGTCGTCGGCACGCCGGGCCCGGCCATCATCTTTCTGAGCCTGGCCATGAACGTGCTGGTCCTGCCCCTCTACCGCCGGGCCGACGCCATGCAGGAGCAGGCCAGAGACACCGAGGCCCGGCTGCGCGAGGGCGTGACCCACATCAAAAAGACCTTCTCCGGCAACGAGCGGATGATGATGCTCCAGACCTACTACCGACAGAACGACTATTCGCCCGCCAACGCCCTGCGGGGCTCGGTATCCCTGCTGCTGGAGATTCCCTTCTTTATGGCGGCCTATCAGTTCCTCTCGCAGCTGGAGCTTTTGCGGGGCGTGTCCTTCGGCCCCATCGCCGATCTGGGCGCGCCGGACGGGCTCCTGACCCTCTTCGGGCGTCCGGTCAACCTGCTGCCGGTGCTGATGACCCTGATCAACTTCCTCTCCAGCGCCATCTATCTGCGGGGCTTCCCCCTGAAGACGAAGCTCCAGCTCTACGCCATGGCGCTGTTCTTCCTCTGGTTCCTCTACGACTCCCCCTCCGGTCTGGTCTTCTACTGGACGCTGAACAATCTCTTCTCCCTGGGAAAGAACGTCTTCTACAGGCTGAAGCATCCGAAGCGGGTGCTTGCCGTCCTGACGGCCCTGCTCGGCGCGGGCTTGCTGCTTCTCTGGCTGGGCGCGGACGCCTTCGGTCTGCCGACGCTCCGCCAGCCCGCCGTCCTGCTGACCGGGCTCGTCCTGCTGCTCCCCGCAGCCCTGCGCTTCATCGGCCCCCGACTGCGCCGAAGCGCCGCGCGGCGGACGCCGCAGCCGGAGCGGAAGCGCTTCCTCCTGGCCGCGCTCTTCCTCACGGTGCTGACGGGTCTGCTGATCCCCTCCACCTACATCGCGGCCAGCCCCGAGGAATACGTGGACGCGGCGCATTTCTACCATCCCGCGTGGTATATCGTCAGCGCGGCCGCCCTGGCGGCCGGGACCTTCCTGCTGTGGCTGGGCGTCTTCTACTGGCTGGCGAGTCCCCGGGGCAAGCTGATCTTCGAGCGGGCGGCCTGCGCCGCCTGCGCCGCGGCCGCGGTGGACTACATGTGCTTCGGCCGGAATCTGGGCATTCTCTCCAACACCCTCCAGTTTGAAAACGGACTGTCCTTCTCCGCCCTGGAGACCTGGCTCAATCTGCTTGCGGTCGCGGCAGCGGCGGTGGCCGCGGTCCTGCTGGTGATCCGGCTGCCCAGGCAGACGGGACTGGTGCTGGCTGCGCTTACCGTTGCGATTATCGGCCTGTCCGGGGTGAACACCGTGAAAACCCTCCGCTCCGTGGGCATGATCTGGCATGACGACAGCGGAACCGAGCCCCATTTCACGCTCAGCAGGACGGAGCAAAACGTGGCGGTCATCTTCCTGGATCGGGCGCTGGGCGAGGACTTCCCCTATCTGCTCAACGAAAAGCCGGAGCTGAAGGACGCCCTCGACGGCTTTACCTATTATTCCAACGTCATCTCCTTCGGAGGCCACACCAATTTCGGTGCGCCGGCCCTGATGGGCGGCTACGAATACACCCCGGTGGAGCTGAACAGGCGCGACACGGAAAAGCTGGTGGACAAGCACAACGAATCGCTGAAGGTCATGCCGGTGCTCTTCTCGCAGAACGGCTTCGACGTGACGGTATGCGACGCGCCCTATGCCAATTACCGCTGGATCCCGGACCTTTCGATCTATGACGAGTATCCCGGGATCCACAAGTATCTGACGCGGGGCTATTTCGGCGACACGAAGGCCAAGCTGCAGGCTGTGGAGCTCAACAAGCGCAACTTCTTCTGCTTCTCCCTGATGAAGGTCCTGCCCGCGGCGCTGCAGGGCGCCCTCTACGACTCCGGCAACTATCACCGGGCGGGAGAGGCGGCCGCAGAGCCGGCCTTCAGCCAGATCGCCCAAAGCCTGTCCGTTGCCGACGGGCTGGACAAGGACTTCATGGAGAGCTACGAGGCCCTGCGCAGCCTGAAGCGGATGACCCGGATCAGCGCGGAGGCGCGAAAGCGCTTCGTCTTCTACTACAACGATCTGCCCCACGAGCCCATGCTGCTCCAGGAGCCGGAATACATTCCCGCCGTCCACGTGGATAACCGGGAATACGACGCGGCGCATCGGGACCGCTTCACCCTGGACGGAAGGACGCTTCAGGTCCATACGCTGCGGCAGATGACCCATTACCAGACCAACATGGCGACGCTGCTGCAGATCGCCGGCTGGCTGGACTACCTGAAGGAAGCGGGCGTCTACGACAACACGAAGATCATCATCGTGGCCGACCACGGCTACTATCTGGATCAGACGGAGCAGTTCCGCTTCCCGGAATACGTCTTTTCCAACGGCTATTCCCTGGATATCGCCAATTATTTCCCCCTGCTGCTGGTGAAGGATTTCAACGCCCACGGCTTTACGGTCAGCGAGGAATTCATGACCAACGCCGACGTGCCGACCATCGCCTTCGAGGGCTGCGTGGAGCAGCCTGTGAATCCCTTTACCGGCAAGCCCATCAACAGCGACGAGAAGACGGCGCACGATCAGTTCATTATCACCTACCACGCGGGCTGGGACACGGAGACCAACAACGGCAACTGCTTCTTCTCCTGCCCCTGGGCGGCGGTGACGAACAACATCTGGGATCGGAGCGACTGGCAGTTCCTCGAAACGCACACCGTCCTGAAGGAGCACAGGATGCCCTGACGGCCCGCTCCCGGGAGCGCCCGCAGGCGTCCGTCCCTGAAAAAAGCGGCGGAGCAGAGCTGAAGCTGCAACGTTTTTGTATGCACCGCGGTGTATAATCGGAAACAAGGAGGATTCTCTCATGAACTACCGAATCATCGACCCGAAGCGCTACTACCGCAGCGGCGTATTCCGGCACTTTACCGAGGACTGCAAATGCTCCACCTCCATGACCGCCAGAATTGACGTGACGGAGCTGGCGGCGTATTCCAAGCGGAGCGGCACGAAATTCTATCTCAATTTCCTCTATCTGCTCACGAAGACGCTGAACTCCCGGGACGACTACAGGATGGGATATCTGTGGCAGAGCGGCGAGCTGATCTGCTACGACCGGATTCATCCCACCCAGTACGTCTTTCACGAGGACACGGAGACCTGCACCGTAGTCTACAGCGAATACTGCGAAGACTACGAGCGCTTCTACGCCAACGCCCTCCGGGACCTGGAGGCCGGAAAGCAGACCCGGGAATACGGGCTGGACGCCGAGAAGCATCCCAACTGGTTCGACGCCTCCTATCTTCCCTGGCTCTCCTACGATTCGGTGACCGTGGAGCTGCCGGACGGCTATCTCTACTTCGCCCCCATCGTCCATTGGGGAAAATACCGGGAGGAAAACGGCCGCCTGCTGATGCCGGTCAGCGTCCGCCTGAACCACGCCGTCGCGGACGGCTATCTGGTGGCCTTGGTATTCCGCCTGCTGCAGCAGGAGCTGGACGCCTTCGTCCGGGGCTGACGCGCCCGGACGCGAAAAAAAGTTGAAAACTGAAAATGGAAAACGGAAAATTGTGGGATCGTTCAAATTGCGATTTGAACGATGAAAAAGGAATCGGAGCTTAAGTGTCTGTTCACCGCAAGGCTGCGCAAATACAGCCCGGGATGTGGGAAAAGCCTGTATTTCCGGCGTCATTCCCGTTTTTCAAATGGCACGTTTGAAAAACACCTTCATTTTCCATTTTCAACTTTCCATTTTCCATTCGTCCTGCATCCGGAGTTTCAGGATGCAGACGGTTCTTTGACAGACTGAAACGCCCCGAAACCGCTTTGGTTTCGGGGCGTTTCGTCGTTTTACAGAAACAGCTTCCGCTCCACGTAGGCCCGCCAGGGCGGGATCACGCCGCAGAGGATCAGGAAGAGGCCCACCAGGGAGAAGGCGCAGACGGGATAGAGGGACCAGGTGAACATCCTCCCGCCGAAGCTGATGACCTGGAAGAGCTCCACCAGCATCGTGGAGCAGCCGATCAGCACCAGCAGAGCGCCGATCTTCAGCAGGCGCCGGCGCTTGCCGAAGCGGAAGAGGGCGATGGCCGCCGTGGTCAGCAGGCAGACCAGCATCGTGACCGGAAAGGCGAAGGATAGGAACCAGCTGCCTCCGGTATAGAGGCAGATGTATAGCAAATAGCCCGCGGTCAGCAGGAAGCCCAGGGGCACGAAGATCAGCGGCTCCCGCCGCTCGAACCAGAAGGGAAAAATCACCGCGAAATAGACCAGGGCGCAGCCCAGCATCACGTAGCCGGACCAGTAGACGCCGTGGAGATTTCGCAGGCAGAAGATCAGGGCCGAAAGGCTGACGGCCAGCAGCAGGGCTGTGAGGAAGGCCAGGAAGGGGTAGCGGCGGCTCTTCGGCGGGGCGGGATAGCGGTCGGAAAAGGTGGGCGCGGCGGAGGCGCTGCCCTCCGGGTCCCAGACCGGGGTATCGCAGAGGGGGCAGCGCGCCGTCCCCTCCGGCAGGCGGACGCCGCATTTCACACAGTACATCAGCTTTCAGCTCCTTTGCGCGGGGATTCGGGGGCGTTGCTCTCCAGATAGACCGGCACCCCCAGCTCCACAAGGCGGGAGAAGAAGCGGCGCTCCAGCTCCGGCTCGCGGATGTTGCGGATCATGTTGATATAGGTCTCGCCGCCGTAGCTGGCGACGGAGCAGTTGTTGGGGTAGCTCCGCTGGGTGCCGATGATGAACTCCATCCGGCGGACGTAGGGCTCCATCGCCGCAGGCAGACGGATCCGCCCCAGGTTGGATAAATTGATGCAGCCCTTGCTCTCGCCCCGCATGGAGTAAACTATCCCCATGATCACGTTCTTGATGGGCAGGGGGACCGCCCGGATCAGGGTGACGTTCTGGGGGTTCACGTTGGCGGCGATGCGCCCGGCCATCTGCTGGGGCGTGCCTTCGGCGGCCAGCTGGGCCGCCATACGTTTGCAGAGCTGCTCCAGGGTGTAGTCCCCCATCCGGGGGTCCACGCCGGGGTTCAGGGCCAGAACGAAGTTCCGCAGGGTGCTGCTGCCGTAGAGCCGCCGCAGATTGATGGGAACCGTGACCTTGACGGGCTTGCGCTTCCGCCGGTTCGGGCAGGACTCGGCCTGCCAGCGGAGAATGGTCTCCTCCATCACGGCGGACAGGAAAACCGTCACCGTGGCCCCGCAGCGGTGCGACGCCTCCACCAGGGACTGGGTGGGGACGACGCCGGTGGTCAGATAGAGGAAATTGGGCTCATACGTCCCCTTCAGCCGCAGGGCGTCGGGCTCATGGTCGTTGAGGGTCACGCCGTTGGTATGGCGGAAGAAGCTGTCCTCCAGCTCCTCGGCCCGTGGCGCCTCCTGCCAGTCCAGGACGCCCTCCTCCGCCGGGATCTCCAGCCCATAGCGCAGGCTCAGATAGCGGGCGGTGAGGGTCTTGAGATAGACCATGCCGCCGGTGCCGTCGGTGAGGGAGTGGAAAAACTCCACGGCGATCCGGTTCCGGAAGTACATGATCCGCAGGCAGCAGGTCCGGAGCTCCTTCTCCTGCATCAGGGTCAGGGGGTAGGCGTAGTCCTCCCGCACCGTGGGCGGGGCGGGGACCTCCTCCAGATAGTACCAGAAGACGCCCGTCCGCAGCCGCACGTACATGGAGGGAAAGCGGGGCATCAGCTCCGTCACCGCCTGCTGGAGCACGGCGGGCTCCACCGGCTCCGTCAGGGTCGCGGAGACCCGAAAGACGTTTACCCAGCGGCGGCGGCGGATGGCGGGAAAGATCAGCGCGGCGTTGTCCAGCCGCATCCATTGTTTGCTCATTTCGTTATTCGCTCTTTGTTTCCTGAGATTCGCGGTCCGGGACTTCGGACTTGGGGGCTTCCAGATGGACGTTCAGGTGGGGATAGGTCATCTCCACGCCGGCGGCCTTGAATTCCTCCCAGACCAGACGGCGCAGCCGCCAGCGGCGGCCCAGGAAATCCGAGGCCGGGATCCAGAGCGCCACGTCGTAGGCGATGGCGGAGTCCCCGAAGTCCTGGATCTCCACCACCACGGGCTCCCCGGGCAGCGGCTCGCAGCGGTCCACGGCCCTGTGGAGCGCCTGCATGACCCGCTCGGGCTCCGAGGTATAGGCTGCGGAAACCGTCAGGCTCAGGCGGCGCTTGCCCAGGGCGGAGAAGTTCTCGATGGTCGCGGCGGCCACCTTGGAGTTGGGGATCAGGACGGAGCGGTTGTCGATGGTGTGGAGCCGGGTGTAGACCACGCCGATCTCGTCGATGGTTCCCTCCAGGCCGTCCACGGAGACGTAGTCCCCCTGCTTGAAGGGCTTGGTGCCGATGACCATCATGCCGCCCGCCACGTTGGACAGAACGTTCTGCACCGACAGAGAGATGGCCAGGGTGAAGACGCTGATCAGCGCCACAAGGGAGCTGACGTCAATGCCCAGGAAGGAGGCGATCATCATCAGGACGCAGAAATAGAGGACGATCCGCAGCAGCGTCTCCAGGAAGCGATAGTGGCTGCTGTCCAGCCGGGTCTTCCGGAGCAGGCGGTCCACCAGGCGGATCAGCAGCTGGATGACCAGAATGCTGACTGCCAGAATGGCCAGGGCGATCAGCGCATGGCGGATCGGTACCTGCCGGAGCAGATCCCCCAGGTTCTTCAGCTCTTCTACCGCTGTCTTTTGACTGAAATGCCGCATGGCGCAGCCTCCGTTTCCGTGATTTTCGTTCGTCGGGCCATCAGCGGAAGATCGCCTCGATGTCCTTGAGATTGGTGCTGCTGCCGGTGGACCCGATCTGGTTCAGCAGAATCACGTCCCCGATCTCGTTGCGCTCCACGAAGTTGGAAATGGAGCTGTCCGGCACGCCGGCCCAGGGACACCATTTCGCGTACTCCCGGTAGTCGATCCAGTAGATATGCTCGTAGTGGTCGATCACCCAGGGGATGAAGGCGTTGCCGAAGGAGTCCTTCACCACCAGAACGGAGGAGCCGTCCGCGTGGGCCTCGTTGTGGGCGTAGCTCCAGGGACGGTCGCCGGAGACGAAGCCCAGGTAGTAGGAGCCCTTGCTGTAGTTGGAGACGTCCTTGACAATGGGCCAGCTCAGCTTGCTGTAGCCGCCGCCCTCCGCGATATAGGTGGTCATGGTGTTGGTCCCGTTGGGGACCCAGGCCATCAGCGTATCCGGGTTGTTCTTCAGCTCGGCGCTGCCGTTGCTGTAGCCCACAAAGCTGCCCTGATAGCCGGGATAGGCGTGGGACTCGAACTCCGACAGCTCGTGGGGCCGGACGCCCTTCTGCGCGCAGAACTCCCGGTAGGCGTAGTAGGCCCCCAGGGCGGTCCAGTGGTGGTCGGTGTGGAAGAAGATATCCTCGTCGTTGTGGAGCTTCAGCGCCCCATAGACGGGCACGGCCTTCACCAGCGGGTCCATGTGCTCGTACATCCAGGCCATGGCCCTGTTCTCGTCGCTGAAGCCCAGGTCGGAGCGGACCTCGTCGGAGAGCATGATGCCGGTGGAGAGGGGAGCGATCAGACAGTAGACCTGCGCCTTGCCCTCCACCGCCCGGGCCACCTTGCCCACAGCCTCGCAGTAGCGGCCGCTGTTGGTCTCCCCGAAGTAGTAGGCGCTGTAGCCGCAGCCCTCGGTGATGAAGACCGTGCCGGACTGGTGGGCCTTGGTGTGGACGTCCCCGGGGCCGACACTCACGTCCGTGGGCGTGGGCTCCGGCAGGGGCTCCGTGGGCGGCTCGGTGGGCAGGGGCTCCGTGGTGACGGGCTCGGTCGTGACAGGCTCCGTGGGAGCGGGCTCCGTGGGGACGGGCTCCGTGGGAACAGGCTGGGCAGGCTCCGTTGCCGCGCCGGTGCGCTCAGGACCGGCAGGAGCGGAGGGCGAGGCCGTCTCCGGGGCGGGCAGACTCGGGGCGCCGGTGTCGGAGGCGCCGCCCTTGATCAGCGGCACCACCACAAATTCCAGCAGGATGGCCAGGGCCGCCAGCGCAGCCACGGCCAGCAATACATAAAGCCAGGTTTTCGATTTCCGTTTCATCTGTGTTTCCTCGTTTGAATTGCTTGGTTTGCGCCGGCGGCGCGGCTCAGCGAGCCCGCTGACGGCGGGAAATGAAGAGCATCACCAGGGCCATCAGCAGCAGGGTCACCGGAAGCGTCAGCATGGCCAGGCCGCTCTCGGCGCGATAGCCCACCACGCCGGCCAGCAGATAGCCGACGGCGCTGACGCCCGCGGCGGTGAAGGCGTAGGGCATCTGGGTGGTGACGTGGTTGATGTGGTCGCAGTGCGCGCCCGCGGAGGACATGATGGTGGTATCGGAAATGGGCGAGCAGTGGTCGCCGCAGACCGCCCCGGAGAGGCAGGCCGCAATGGCGATCACCAGCATCTCGGAGTCCGCCGGGAAGACCGCGCAGACGATGGGGATCAGGATCGAGAAGGTCCCCCAGCTGGTGCCCGTGGAGAAGGCCAGAAAGACCGAGACCACGAAGACGATGAAGGGGACGAAGGCCTGCAGGCTGGCGGCAGAGGAG
Source organism: Oscillospiraceae bacterium (assembly GCA_017519005.1). GTDB lineage: Bacteria > Bacillota > Clostridia > Oscillospirales > Oscillospiraceae > JAFRPC01. The sequence continues at coordinate 15,964 of JAFWTG010000090.1, forward strand.
GCCACAGCTCCGTGGGTGAAGTCGGCGGCCCCCAGCAGGCCCGTGACGCCGGAGAGGTTCCAGGAGAGGATCAGGATAATCATGGGGGCGCACATGCTGCGGAAGCCCGCGGCAAAGGATTCCATGAAGGTCTTGAAGCTCATAACGCCCCGGCTCATATAGAGCCAGAGGGTAATCAACACGGCGATCAGGCTGCCCATCACCAGGCCGGAGGCGGAGTCGGCGTTGGAGAACGCGTCGATCAGACCCACGCCGGAGAAGAAGCCGCCGGTGTAGAGGATGCCCAGGATGCAGGCGACGATCAGCACCGCCACCGGGATCACCAGATCCGAGAGGCGGCCGTCGCTCCTGGCCTTGCCCGTTTCCTCATCCTGCGGCACGCCGGTGGTGAAGAGGTCGCCCTTTTGGGCGTTGGCCTCATGGCGGCGCATGGGGCCGTAGTCGGCCTTCAGCGTCACCAGCAGGATCATCATCAGGATCGTCGCCAGGGCGTAGAAGTTATAGGGAATGGTCCGCAGGAACATCCGGAAGCCGTTGATGCCGTACTGCTCCGGCACGGTGTAGCTGACGGCGGCGGCCCAGCAGGAGATGGGCGCGATGATGCAGACGGGAGCGGCGGTGGCGTCCAGCAGATAGGCCAGCTTGGCCCGGGAAACCCGGTGGCTGTCGGTCATGGGCCGCATGATGGAGCCCACCGTCATGCAGTTGAAGCCGTCGTCCACGAAGATCAGCAGGCCCAGAATGATGGTTGCCAGCTGCGCGCCCACCCGGGTTTTGATATGCTTCTCGGCCCAGCGGCCGAAGGCCGCCGCGCCGCCGGAGCGGTTCATCAGCACGACGATGGTTCCCAGCAGGATCACGAAAACCAGGACGCTGGCATGGGAGCTGTCCGTGATGCCGGCGATGAGGCCGCCCTCCTCGTGGAAGAGCATGGTGTTCAGCGCCAGCTCCGGGCTGCCTCCCGCGTAGAGAAGCGCGCCGGTGACGATGCCGACAAAGAGCGCGCTGTAGACCTCACGGCTGATCAGCGCCAGGGCGATGGCTACCAGCGGCGGGAGCAGAGAAAGGAAGCTGCCGTAGACGGCGGGACTTCCGTCACTGGGCTTGGAGAGCAGGGTCAGCAGGACGATGGCCGCGATCACAGCCAGAGCCGCGGCGTGGACAAACCAGCGCCGCATCGGCGCGCGGGTCCTTGGCATATGGATCCCTCCTTTTGTATTGGATACGAAGCTGCTCGTATCGGTTCCGGTTCCAATTATAGCCGTTTCCGCCGCTTCTGTCAACTGCCTGTCGCAGAAAGAGGTCCCTGCCGTGAAGCACGGCAGGGACCTTGCTATGAATGCTTTACTTCGCGCGCTGCGATCAGCCGGTGGTGAAGTAGGTCACGGTGGAGCCGCCGGTGGAGGTGGTGGTCTCCTTCCAGAAGTACAGGCCGGTGGGCGCGGAGGAGTTGGCGATGAAGTAGCCGTTGCTGGAGAAGCTCAGGTAGGGATAGCTGGTGCTGCGGGTGCTCTTCACCGTCATGTTGCCGCTGCTGCAGGA
>JAFWTG010000091.1 GCA_017519005.1 Oscillospiraceae bacterium
AAGATTGAAGAATGTTTCGTGCAGGAATTGCGCCAGACGAGGCGGAGGACGCAGGCGGGCTTGACGCCCGGCAAGGACGACAACGAAGTATGGCACAATTCCTGCCGGAACAGATTAAAGGTTTCTATGGGAGTTCAGTATAAAATACAGACAGGCCGCGTTTCCCCGCAAGGGAAGCACGGCCTGTTTTCTGATTCCGTTCAGTTCCTTTCGATGTGCCACAGGGGGGAGACGTCGTATTGCGCCGGCAATTCGATCCAGTCTCCGGGGGAGGCTTCGATATACCAGGTCCCGTTCTCCAGCTTCATCCAGCCGGATTCGACGTAGTCACCGGAGATGGGCTGGTACCAGTACTGCCAGAAATTGGGCTCCGTTTCGGTGTTGTACCAGAGCCACAGGCCGCTGTCCGGCTCGTAGTAGCTCTGCTCCGCTTCCTGCCAGACAGGCTCCAGATCGTGGTCAGGGTTGCCGGTGATCACGTAGCTGCCCTCGCCGCTGCGCTCCAGATAGATGATCTCGTTGAAGCGCTGGGGGTTTTTGAGGTCTTCGGGAGAATCGTCTCCGTGTGTTGGGATCGTATGCAGATCTTCCTCGCTGTCCCCGTCCCCGGGCGTGACAACAACGCCTTTCGAATCTTCAATGTGCCACAGGGGGCTTGTGTCGTACTTCGCCGGAACCTTGATCCAGTTTCCGTAGGAAGCCTCGACGTACCAGGTCCCGTCCTCATACTCCATCCAGCCGTACTCGCCGTAGTCTCCGGAGATGGGCTCGAACCAGTATTGCCAGAGCGGCGGCTCCACGTCCGTGTTGAACCACAGATACAGATCGGACTCCGGCTCGTGATAGCTGTTCTCGCTGAGCTCCCAGCGCATGATCCGGTCGTATTCCCGATCCGTGGAGATCCGATAGGCGCCGGGCGCGGTCAGAACAAGACCGACGCGGTAGCCGAAGAGACGCAGGTTGGTGCGGTCGGGCTCCGGCGCCGGGTTGTACTCAGCCGGTTGGGTGTAATGGTACTGCGGCGTCCGGTTGGAGGTCCAGCGGATCATGGAATAGGCTCCGAGAATCACCAGCGCCAGAATGCCAAGGCAGAAGCACACGCGCAGCAGCGTTTTGCGCCGCTCCCTCTTTCCTGCGTCTGCGTAATCCACGTAGCCGGGGCTCCGCCGCGTCTGCTGATACTGCGGATCCTGGGTGTATTCGTCCAGAGCCGAGAGCAGCTTCATGGTGCCGCCGCACTGGGGGCAAATCAGGGGACCGCCCTCGGTCCAGTCGATCTTGTTGATGGTATCGCAGTATTCGCACTGGCATACCACGTTCTTGTAGACGCCGTCGCTGCGGCGGAACACCACGTTTTCGTAGTATTGGCCGTCTTCGTCGTAGTAACCCTTCTCATAGTGCCGCCCGGTGGCCTCGTCGGTCCAGCTCAGCGGATAATAACAGTAATTGTGGTGCAGCGCGTAGTGGACAATGGGCTCCGCGTCGTCGTGCTCCTCCGCCACGTAGCCCCGGGGCTGATTGGAGCGGGAGCGCTCAATGATGCTGCCCCGCATGGAGCCGCCGCGCACGTAGTCGGAGCGGTAGACCGTCGGCGCGCTTCGGCTGGTCTCGCTGTGCCGGGAGCTCCGGCGGTCATTGGTCTCCTGGTTGAGAAACAAGCCGCCGAACAGTCCACCGCCGGAGCTGCCTCCGGAGCTCCGGGAGGAGCTGCTCCAGGAGCTGCCGGAGGATCTCCAGGAGCTGGAATGGCTGGAGGAGGAATGCGAGGAGCTCCTTGAGGAGCTGGAATGGGAAGAAGATCTGCTGGAATGAGAGCTGCTGGAGTGCGAGCTCCCGCTGTGGTGACTGGGCATGATGAAACCTCCGATGACGTCATTCTGAGCGAAGCGAAGAATCCGTTTCCCCTGCATTCCGAATCACGGCCTCGGCGCAGAGCAGACCGTCCACGGCGGCGGACATGATGCCCCCCGCGTAGCCGGCGCCCTCGCCGCAGGGATACAGGCCGCGGAGCGTGATTGATTGCAGATCCGTACCGCGCAGGATCCGGACCGGCGAGGAGCTGCGGGTCTCCGGAGCGGTCATCACCGCGTCCGGATCGTCATAGCCCTTCAGCACCTGTCCAAGCGCTGGGATGGCCCCCTCCAGGACCGCGGTCAGCTTTTCCGGGAGCACCTCGTGGAGCTCACAGGGCGTCACGCCGGGGCGGTACGTGGGCCGGACGGAGCCCCAGTCCGCCGTGGGCCGCCGGGCCAGGAAGTCCCCCACCCGCTGGGCGGGAGCCCGATAGCCGCCGCCTCCGGCCCGGAAGGCCGCCGTCTCAATTTCCTCCTGCCAGCGCATGCCGCCCAGGGTGGATTTGTCCGGGAAATCCGAAGGCTCCAGGGTCACCAGCAGGGCGGCGTTGGCGTTTTCCCCCTCCCGGGCGAAGTTGCTCATGCCGTTGGTGACCACCCGCCCGGGCTCGGACGCCGCCCCCACCACGTATCCGCCGGGACACATGCAGAAGGTGTAGGCCGAACCGCCCTCCGGCAGCTTCACGTTGAGCTTGTAGTCGGCGGGCGGGAGGGCCGCCAGGTCCGGATCGCTCCCTGCAGGCCCCCCGGACGGCTGTTCCCCGAGGCCGTACTGCGCCTGGTTGATCCGGCTTTGCAGATGCTCCACCCGCACGCCCATGGAAAAGGGCTTGGGCTCCATGGCGAGACCGCAGCGCTCCAGCATCCGGAAGGTATCCCGGGCACTGTGGCCCGGAGCCAGGATCAGCTGACGGCAGGGGAGCAGCGCCGTCTCGCCGCCGTGCGCCAGCTCGACGGCGGAAAGAGCGCCGTTTTCGCCGCGCAGGCCCGTCAGCTTTGTGCCGAAGCGGAGCTCACCGCCCAGCTCAATCACCCGGCGGCGCAGATTCTGAACCACAGTCAGCAAAGCGTCCGTTCCGACGTGGGGCTTGGCGTCCCAAAGGATGCTCTCGTCGGCGCCGAACTGCACCAGCTGCCGCAGAATCCAGCCCTGGCGCTCGTTTTTCGTGCCGGTGTTCAGCTTCCCGTCGGAGAAGGTCCCGGCGCCGCCCTCTCCGAACTGCACGTTGCACTCCGGGTCCAGCTCGCCGCTCTGCCAAAAGTGCTGCACGGCCCGGTGCCGGGCTTCCGCGTCCTGCCCCCGCTCGATGACGACGGGCTTCAGGCCCGCCAGGGCGAGGGCCAGAGCGGCGAACATCCCGGCGGGACCGAAGCCCACCACCACGGGCCGAAGCGCCGGAAGGGCCTTCGCCTTCGGGGGCTTGTACCAGACGTCCTTCGCCAGGCTGAGCTTGGGATTCCGGCACTGGCGAAGGAGCTGCTTTTCGCTTTTTCGGGTGGCCACGTCCACGGTGTAAATCCAACGCAGCTCCGGCTTCTTTCGGGCGTCCAGAGAGCGCCTGCGGATCCGCAGCTCCGCGATCTGCGCCGCCTGCACGCCCAGCGCCTGGGCGGCCAGATAATACAGCATGGAGCGGTCATGCCGCAGGGGCAGGATCAAATCTCGAATGGTTAACATAACAATCAATCCTTCAGTTGCCCGGCCAGCAGACCGGAGGACCAGGCCCATTGCAGGTTGAAGCCGCCGCAGTCGCCGTCCACGTCCAGCAGCTCGCCCGCTGCGTAGAGACCGGGAACGAGGCGGCTCTGGAGCGTTTCAGGGTCGAATTCCATGGTGACGATCCCGCCCGCCGTGACCTGCGCGCCCTCCATGCCCATGTTGCCGGTGACAGGCAGGACCAGCTCGTGGCAGATTTCCGCCACGGCAGTGAGCTGCTTCCAGTTCAGAGAGGTCAGCGGCGTGCTCATGGGTACGCCGCAGGCCCGCACAAGGACGCGGCCCAGGCGGTTGTGGAGGATGCCGGTCAGCAGATCCTCGGCCAGCAGCGTGGGGCAGCGGGAGATGCGGATACAGAGCGCGGAGAGCAGATCTTCCGCCCGGTAGGCGGGCAGAAGGTCCAGGTGAAGCACGGTCCCCTCCGCCGTGGCGGCTGCCCGGGAGAGCTCAAAGACCGCGGGGCCGGAGACGCCGTATTCCGTGAACTGCACCTCGCCGGAGGCCTCGGCCAGCAGGGCGTCCCGCAGGGTCAGCTTCAGCCCGGCGTTGGCCCGGACGCCCTTCAGACCTCGGATTGGCTCCGTGTCCGTTTTCAGCTGGACCAGGGAGGGGTGGAGCTTCGTGCAGTGGTGGCCCAGGCTCCGCAGCAGCTGGTAGCCGGAGAGGCCGCCGCCCAGCTTGGTTCCGGCGGCTCCGCCGCAGGTGACGATCAGCCGGTCCGCTTCGTAGTGCTCGCCGTTCTGGTCGCGCAGCAGGAAGCCGGCCTCGGTCCGCTTGACCGCGGTGATCTCCGTTCCCAGCTTCAGCTCCACGTTCCGGCGCAGCAGGGCGAAGCGCAACACGTCCACCACGGAGTTGGCCTGATCCGAGTAGGGATAGACCCGGCCGCTCTCCTCGGTTACGGTGTAGAGGCCCAGGGTCTGGAAGAAGTCCAGGGTGGAGGCCACCGGGAAGGCGTCCAGGGCTGGGCGCACGAAGTCCGGGTTCGTGCCGTGGTAGCGGCCCGGATGGGCCTGGAGGTTGGTGAGATTGCAGCGTCCGTTGCCCGTGGCCAGGAGCTTCCGCCCCACCCGGGCCTGCCGCTCGAAGAGCTGGACCCGGTGAACGCCTGAGGCTGCGGCTGTGATGGCGGCCGTCATCCCGGACGCGCCGGCGCCGATGATTGCGATCTTCATAGTCCGTCCCATCCTTTTTCATTTTTTTCCATTATATATGAAAAAACCGCTTCTGACAAGAGCTCCCAAAAATAAAACTGTTCTTTCCGGCAAAAATGTGATATGATACCCACAGAAAGTGAGTTGATGCAGTTGTGCTGACCGTCAAATACAGTCCGGACTGGCGAACCAATTCCCGTCTGGCCGTGGAGCAGGTCTGTGCTGTGCCGAATTCCGGGAGGGCCATCCTGATCGTCCCCGAGCAGCATTCCTTCGACGCCGAGTGGGCGCTGTGCGAGCAGGGCGGAGATTCCGTCAGCCGGCGCTGCGAGGTCCTGAGCTTTACCCGCCTGGCCACACGGGTCTTCTCCGCGGCGGGCGGAGCAGCCGTTCCCACCCTGGACAAGAGCGGGCGGATGATCGCCATGGCCGGCGCCCTGGAGCAGCTGCGCCCGAAGCTGCGGCTCTACGCCGCGAGCATCGCGAAGCCCGAATTTCTGGAGGAGCTGCTGCGGGTGGCGGACGAGTTCCACGCCTACGGCCTGAACGCCGCGGCGGTGCGCCGCGTGCGGGAGGAGCTCTCCGAGCCGCTGTCTGAGAAATTGGAGGAGCTCTGTCTGATTCTGGAGCTCTACGACGCGGTCTGCGCTCGGGCAGCGCAGGACCCCTCGACCCGCCTCGACCGCCTGCGGGACGCCCTTTGGGAGAGCGACTTCGCCGCCGGCCTGGAGGTGGTGGTGGAGGGCTTCAGCGACTTCACCGGCCAGGAGCTGGGGGTGCTGGAGGCGCTGGCGGCCCGTGCAGCCGACCTCACGGTCTGGCTCTGCTGCGATAGCCTGCGGGAGGGGCAGAGCGTCTTCGCCGTCCCCCGCGCGACGGCGGGCGCGCTGCGGGAGCTGGCCCGAAGGGCGGAGCTTCCCTTCCGCACGGCGGCTCTGCCGACGGACCGGCGGGAGCCTGTCCTGGAGTGTCTGGCCCGGCGCCTTTTCTCCTCCCGCCCGGAGCCCTGGCCGGAGGAGACTGACCGGATCAGCCTCCTGCCAGCCGCCGACCCCTCGGAGGAGTGCGAGCTGGCCCTGGGCCGGGTCCAGACCTTGATCCGGCGCGGCGCGCGCTGGCGGGAGATCGGCCTGGCCTACACCGACGCGGCCATCTACGAGCCCCTGCTGGAGGCCCTGCTGGACCGCTGGCACGTCCCCGCCTACTTCTCCGGCGACCGGGAGCTGCTGCGGCACGGCGTGGTCCGCGCCGTGGTCTACGCTCTGCAGGCGGCCGCCTGCGGCATGGAGGCGGAGGACGTCTGCGAATACCTCCGCTCCGGCTGCGCGCCCCTGACGCGGGACGAAGCCGACCGACTGGAAAACTACGCCTTTATCTGGTCCCTGCGGGGCAGCCGCTGGGACGCGCCCTTTGATAAAAACCCCGCCGGACCAAGTCTCAGCCCCCCGGAGCCGGAGGCCCTGGCAGCCCTGCTGGCGCCTCTGAACCGGGCCAGAGAGGCGGCCGTCTCGCCGCTGCTGCGGCTGCGGAACGAGCTGCGGGCCGCCCCGGATACCGGAGCCCAGGTGCAGGCACTGGAGCGCTTCCTGGAGACCATCGGACTGGAACGCCGCCTGACGGAGCAGGCCCGGGCCCTTGCCGCAGCGGGAGACCGCCAGCGGGCGCAGGCTCTGACCCAGCTCTATGAGCTGCTGCTCTCCGTTATGGAGCAGATGTTCGGCGTCCTGGGCGGCTCCGTCCGCAGTCCCGAGGACTTCTGCCGCCTCTTCCGGGCGGCGCTGACCCAGGGCTCCGTGGGCACCATCCCCGCCACCCTGGACGCGCTGCGGGTGGGCCGACTCAGCGATATGCGAAACGCCAAGCTGGCGCATCTGATCGTCCTGGGGGCCGACGACGGCCTGATGCCCGCCTGGGAAACCGGCGGCGGCCTGCTCAGCGAGGCCGACCGGCGGCGCATGAAGGCCGCGGGTCTGCCCGCCGCCCCCGACGGCGAGGCCCGGATCGACCGGGACCTGCTGACAGCCTACACCGTCTTCACCGCGGCCTCAGAGAGTCTGAGCGTCAGCTGCAGCCGGGAGGCTCCCAGCTATCTGTTCACCCGTCTGACGGAGCTCTTCCCGCGCCGGAAGGAGGAACGACCGTGGCCCATGCCCGCGGACGAGGCCGCCGCAGCAGCGCTGCTGGCAGCCGGCGGCGAGGCGGGGAAGGCCGCGCTGGCAGCCTTGCCGGCCCTCCGGCCCGCCGTGGAGGCGCTGAAGGCCCGGGCGGCCTACGAGCCCGGCAGCCTGGACCGCGCCGCCGTGGAGGCCCTCTACGGAACCAGCCTCTCCCTCTCCGCCTCCAAGGTGGACAAGCTGGCGGCCTGCAAATTCGGTTATTTTCTCCAGTACGGCCTGAAGCTCCAGGAAAGGAAGCAGGCCGCCGTAGACCCCGCCATGTACGGCACCCTGGTCCACTACGTGCTGGAGCACACCGTGGAGGAGGTGGAAGAGGAGGGCGGCTTCGCCGCCGTCCCGGAGGAGCGGGTCCTGGCTCTGGCCCGGGGCTGGTATGACCGCTTTGTGGAGGATGTTCTGGGCGGCCTCGCCTCCTATACGAACCGGGGATCCTATCTGATGGAGCGGAGCTTCGGCGAGGTGGAGCACGTGGTCCGGGACCTCTCCCGGGAGCTTGCCCAGTCCAAATTCATCCCCACGTATTTTGAACAGGAGTTCAAGGATCAGACCGCCATCCCCATCACCGGCAACCTGGCCGTGGGCAGCCTCATGGGCGTGGTGGACCGGGTGGACCTCTATACCACCGAGGCGGGCAAGACCTACCTGCGGGTGGTGGATTATAAGACCGGCCGCAAGGACTTCGACTACACCGACGTGCTCAGCGGCATGGGCCTGCAAATGCTGATCTATCTCTTCGCTCTGACCCGGGAGGCTGCCCGCTGGTTCGGCCGGAAGCTGGAGCCCGCCGGGGTCCTGTACTTCCCGGCCCGCTGGGACGTGGAAGCCACCAAGGGCCGCCTGGACCCGGAGGAGGCCGAACTGGCCCACCGGAAGAAGCTCCGGCGCAAGGGCCTGCTGCTGGACGTGGAGGAGGTGCTTCAGGCCATGGAGCCCGGCGCCGACCCCGTCTATCTGCCCTACAAGGTCTCCAAAAAGACCGGCGAGCGCAGCGGCGACCTGGCCGATGAGCGCCAGCTGGACCTGGTGGAGGGCCACGTCCGCCATACCCTGGGAGCGCTGGCAGATGCTCTCTGGTCCGGGACCATTGCCCCGGACCCCTACTGGCGGGGCGACGAGCACAACGCCTGCTGCTGGTGTCCCTACCGGGCCGTCTGCCGGGTGGACAGCGGCGAGGTCCCCCTGCGCCGGCTCCGGGCCGTGAGCGGAGCGGAATTCTGGAACGAGCTGGAAAAGGAGGCGAAGGAACGTGGCTGATACCCTGACCGCCGCCCAGACCCTGGCCGTGGAACGGCCGGGCGGACCCATTCTGGTGGCCGCCGCGGCGGGCTCCGGCAAGACCAAGGTGATCGTGGAGCGTCTGATGCGCCAGATCCTTCGCCGGGACCTGGAATGCTCCATCAACGACTATCTGATTATCACCTTCACGAAAAAGGCCGCTGCCGAGCTCCGGGCAAAGATCGCCCGGGAGCTGGCGAAGCGGCTGGCCGAGGACCCGGACAACCGCCACCTGCAAAAGCAGCAGAGCCGGATCTATATGACCCAGATTTCCACCGTCCACGCCTTCTGCGCGGACCTGATCCGGGAGTATGCCTATGAGCTGGACGTCCCGGCAGACTTCCGCATGCTGGAGCAGACCGAGGCCGCCGTTCTGCGGCAGCGGATCGCGGACGAGCTGCTGGAGGAGCGTTACGCCGACATCGCAGAGGACCCGGCTCTCCGCCAGCTGGTGGACGGCCTGGGAGCCGGGCGGGACGACCGCCGGATTCCCGGCCTTCTGCTGGGGGTCTACGATACGGCCCAGTGCAACCTGGACCCGGCCCGCTGGCTGGACGACTGCGAGGCCCGGCTGGAAATCTCTTCCGTCCGCGACGCCGCCGAAACCGTCTGGGGGGCCTATCTGCTGGAGGGGCTGCGGCGCTGTGCCCTGCGGCAGGCCGAGGCCCTGGAGGCCGTGAAGAAGGAGCTGGACCGGGACGAGAGCCTTGCAAAATACTGTCCACTCTTCGGGCAGAACGCCGCCCGGCTCCGGGACCTGGCCGCCTGCGGGAGCTGGGACGAGACCCTGGACGCCCTGCGGGAGACCCTGGATTTCGGCCGCCTGCCGCCGGTGCGGAGCTGCGAGGACAAGGCCCTGCAGGCCCGGGCGCAGGCCGTCCGCAAGCAGGCCAGGGAGCAGGTCCGCAAATGGGGCGACGAGCTCTACGCCCCCTCCGCCGTGGTGCTGGAGGACCTGGCCCAGACCGCCGACACCCTCCGGGCGCTCTTCGACCTGACCCGGGCGTTCAGCGCCCGCTTCCAGGCGGAAAAGCGCCGTCTCCACGCCCTGGACTTCGGGGACCTGGAGCACTGCGCGCTCCGCCTGCTGCTGGAGCCCGACGGCGTGACGCCCACGCCCGCCGCCCGCCGCGTCAGCGAGCGCTACCGGGAGATCATGGTGGACGAGTACCAGGACACCAATCAGGTCCAGGACGCCATCTTCCGGGCCGTCTCCCGGGAGGGCGCCAACCGCTTTATGGTGGGCGACGTGAAGCAGTCCATCTACCGCTTCCGTCTGGCGGACCCGGAGATCTTTCTGCAAAAATACGCAGCCTACCCGGACGCCGATTCCGCCGACCAGGCGGGCAGTCAGAGAATCCTGCTGTCCCACAACTTCCGCTCCGGCGAGGCAATCCTGGATGCCGTAAACGCGGTCTTCCGAAGCTGTATGTCGCCCGAGACCGGGGGCCTGGACTACGGCGAGCAGGAGGCGCTGCGGCCCGGCCGGCCTCTGCCGGCCCTGCCCCAAACCCAGGTGGAGCTCCATCTGCTCTCCACCCGCCAGCCCGACGAGGGGGCTGAAACCCCGGAGAAGACCCGAGCCGAGGCGGCCTTTGCCGCCCGGCGCATCCGCGCACTGCTGGATGAAAAAACCCCCGTCCGGGACGGAGAGGGCCTGCGGCCCGTGGAGCCGGGGGATATCGTAATCCTTCTGCGCTCCCCGAAAAACGCGGCGGGCTTCTACCTGGAGGCCCTGCAGCGGGCGGGAATTCCCGCCGCCAGCGACACCGGCGAGAGCATTCTGGACGCATCCGAGGTCCAGGCCCTGCTCTGTGTGCTGCAGGTCCTGGACAACGCCCACCAGGAGATTCCCCTGACGGGCGCTCTGCTGAGCCCCATCTTCGGCGTGGAGGCCGCGGCCCTGGCCAGGGCCAGAAAGCAGGGCAGGGGACAGGACCTGTGGGACGCCGTCGCCGCGTCCGACGAAGCCTCCCTGCGCCGTGCGGTGGGCGTCGTCAACGGGCTTCGGGCCCAGACCGAGACCCTGCCGCTCCACGTTCTGCTGGAAAAGCTCCAGCAGGCCACGGAACTGGAGGCGGTCTACGGGGCCATGGAGGGCGGTCCGGCCCGGCTGCAGAACCTCCGGGCCTTCTGCCGGCTGGCGGCCGCCTTCTCCGAGGGAGGCGTCAAGAGCCTGCGCCAGTTCCTGGCCTACGTGGAGGAGCTGCGGGAGCAGGGAGGCCTCAGCGTCCAGCGGCCACAGTCCAACGCCGTCACCGTCATGAGCATCCACAAGTCCAAGGGCCTGGAATTCCCGGTGGTCCTGCTCTGCGGCCTCTCCCGCCGCTTTAATCTGGAGGACTTGAAAACCCCCGTCCAGTTCCACAGTCGCCTGGGGGCGGGCTGCGCGGTCTACGACCGGCCGACGCATACCCGCTTCAGCTCCATCGCCAAGTCGGCCATCGGACGCCAGACCAGGACGGAGAACGTCTCCGAGGAGCTGCGCATTCTCTACGTGGCCATGACCCGGGCCAAGGATATGCTGATTATGACCCACTGCGGCGACGGACTGGAGTCCCATCTGCAGAGCCTGGCTCTCTGTCTCAGCCCCGAGACCGCGAAGCTCCAGGCGTCTCAGGCCGGCTGCCTGGGGGACTGGGTCCTGCTGGCGGCTCTGCTGCGGACGGAGGCGGGGGCGCTCCACGCCGTGGCGGGCAGGCCCGCCGGGGTCTCTGTCTCCGCCATCCCCTGGCGGATTGAATGGCACGATCTGCCCGCCCTGTCCGGCGGCTCTGCGGGCGCTGCCGATGCCGCGCCGGCTCCGGAGCCGGTGAACCCGGCGGCTTTGGCCGAGGCCCTGGCCTTCCGCTATCCCCATGCCGCCGCCCAGAGCGTCCCATCCAAGCTCACCGCCACTCAGCTCAAGGGCCGGGAGCTGGACCGGGAGGCCGACGACGGCGCGGCCCGGGAGGATTTCTTCCAGATCAAGCTCCGCAAGCCCTCTCTGCTGCAGACGCAAAAGCCCCTGACCCCGGCCCAGCGGGGGACTGCCGTCCACCAAGCCATGCAGTATCTGGATTTCAGCAGGACCGACAGCCTGGAGCAGATTCAAGTCCAGCTGGACGAGATGGTGCGGGACGCCTTCCTGACCCCCGCCCAGGCGGAAGCGGTTGACCCGGCCAGGCTGCTGGCCGTGTTCCGGGGGCCCTTGGGAGACCGGATCCGCGGGGCGGAGCGGGTTCTGCGGGAATTCAAATTTTCCGTTCTGACGCCTGCCGAGCGCTTCTTCCCGGAAGCGGCGGGAGAAAAGCTTCTCCTGCAGGGCGTTACGGACTGCTGTCTGTTCCGGGCAGGAAGCGTCGCCGTGGTGGATTTCAAGACCGACCGGGTGCGACCCGGCGGCGAGGCTGCGGCAGGAGAGCGCTACCGCCCGCAGCTGGAGGCTTACGCGGACGCTCTGAGCCGCATCTTCGGCCTGCCCGTCACGGAGAAGCTGCTGTACTTCTTCGCCACAGACAGTCTGCTGAGTCTTTGACGCGAAAACGAAACGAGACGCCTTTCCGGCGTCTCGTTTCGTTTTCGGGCGCATCAGCCCTGATCGTTGGTGTTGCTCTGGAAGCTCAGGTCCGTGAAGGCATTCTTCAGCAGCTCCTGATCCACGGTGTACTCCTTGGCCTTGGCGATGGAGTCGTAGTAATCATTCCACAGATGGTTTTTCACCAAGGTGTCGCGGTAAGTCTCCTCCTCGGTGGAGACGAAGCGGACCAGGTAGTAGGCGGTGTCGGTCTCATAGCTGGTCAGCAGGTCGCCGGCCTTGCGGCCTTCCGCGTACAGCCACTCGCGGATCTCCTTCATGGAGTAGGTCCGGGTGATGGGGTTGACGTTAGTGGAATAGCCCTGATTCAGATCGGTGACGGTCTTGTTGAAATCCTCGTCGCTCATGCCTTCCTTGACGGCGGCGGTCAGAGCCTCAAACTTCTGCTTGGCGGTCAGGGTCTCTTCCTTCTGCTCGCCCTCGTTCTTTTCGTCCTTGGAGGCGACGTCGCTCTCCTTGTCCTTCTGAATGGTGATGATGTTGGCGTTAACCAGGCAGTAATCGTTGGTGTCGCGGCTGTCAAAGCGGACCGTGTAGTAGAAGGTTTCCTTATCGTCGCGGGCGAAGACCTTGACGTCGCCCTCCTTGCGGCCTTCCTCGAAGAGCCAGTTGGCAATCTCCTCGGTCAGGTAGCTCTTGGCGTTCTCCTTGTTGTAGCTGACGGTGCTGGCGTCCTCGGGCATCTCCTTGGCGTAGGCCTCGGCCTTTTCCTTGGCGGCGGCCTTCGCCTCGTCGGTGTACACGGTCTCGGTGGAAGCGGGCGTGGTGGCGGCAGGCGCGGTGTCCTCCGTGGCGGCGGGCGCGGTTTCACCGGTGGCGGCGGGCGCGGTGTCCTCGGTAGAGGCGGGCGCGGTGTCCTCGGTAGAGGCGGGCGCAGTGTCCTCGGTAGAGGCGGGCGCAGTGTCCTCGGGCTCCTTCTCCGTGTTCTCCTTCTCGCCTACCTTGGTGGATTCGGCGGCGGAGGTGGCGTAGGTGAAGCTCACCAGATCGTAGACGCTCGTGTCCTTCTCGTATTCCGCCTTGAGCTCCTCGGCGCTGGGCTGGAAGTCCGCGCTGAGCTTGGAGGCATAGCCGGAATAGGTCATGTAGAGATTCAGATACTCCTCATAGGAGTCCAGGTCGCAGCCGCTGCCAAAGCGGGCGGCCAGGTACTTGTCCACAGACATGCCGTACATTTGGGCCTCGTTCTTGACGGAGGCCAGCCCGGAGGCAATGTTGGCCTTCTGCTCGGAGCTGAGTTCGTAGTTCTCAGCCTTTGCCTTGGCGACCACGTTCAGGATTTCGCCGAGGCTGTCGTTGGTGTTGTCCTTCAGCATATCCTCCATGGTGCCTTCCCCGAAGATGTTCTTCTGCTGGGACAGCGGCTTGCCGGACTCAATGATGAAGGAATAGCTGTTATAGAAGTTGGACGCGGTCAGATTATAGAAGTAATCGTAGACCGGAACCGTTACCTTCTCGTCGCCGACGCTGAACACGGGTGCCTTGGTGTCATAGTCGGGGCGGTTGACCAGGGCGATCACGCCGAACACGGCCGCGCAGCAGACGACGGCGGCCAGGGCGACAATCAGAACGTTCCGGAGGGTTTTGCTCTTTTTCTCCTTCGCCTTTTTCTCGGCGATGGCATAGGCGGAAAGGCCCTGCTCCTCGAGCTCCTTGCGCTTCTTCTTGGATGCGGATGCGCTCATTTGTTCATCAATCCTCTCAAAAAATTGCTAAATTACCCCTTCTCTCGGGGCCGATTGCACACTATTATACTGCGTCTTCCCGGAACATGCAAGAAAAATATTTAAAAAAACTGTAAATAATACGCAAAAAAACGCAAAAAAACCCCGCTATGGCCGTGTGTACCCATTTATAACCTGCACGTTTCGGGCAGGTGGGTCGCCTCTCTGCGGCTTCGCTGCTCCCAGCGTCCGCGCGGCAGGCCGCGCGGGAGGTCTGCAATCCACCGCAGAAGTATCAGGCGTCCCGTAAAAATGTTGTGGGTCTAAAAGGGTCCATCACGCACCAAGCAGGGTGTTTTATTAAAGGTATGGGATTTACTCCTCTTCCTCCGGCTCCTCCTCGTACTCATTCAGCAGCAGCTCGTAGACGGCAGCCAGCTCCTCCTCGTCGGTGACGGCCTCCAGAATCTCCTCGCCATCTTCCTCCACGATCTTCAGGACGCTGACCTCCAGCTCTTCGTTCTCCTCGTCCCCGGCTGGGCAGACGCCCAGATAGGTGCTGCCTTGGTATTCCGCGGAGCAGAGGACCTCCAGCTCGTATTCCACGCCGTCCTCGTCGGTAATGGTGATGAAATCGTCTCCAAACAGCTCGCTCATGTCTCAATTCCTCCACTTGTTTTCTGCTTCTATTTTACCCGCTCCGGCGCGGAAAATCAAGAGAAAATCTGTCAGGGAGAAATGGCAGTTTCTTCAAAATTCAAATAGAAAAATTGTGCAAGACTCCAAAAATATTTAATTTGGGTATTGGAATTTGACGTTTTATCGTATATAATATAAACTGCAAGATTATGAGCCCAATCGCTCATTCCCGGGAGGCGGCTATGGAAGAACAACGGAAGCCGGAAAACAAGGAAAAGAAGGAGAATCCTTTTGAGCCGAAGGGCTTTGCAGGATCGGTATACGTGATGCTGCACGACATGGTCTGCATTCTCGCGGTCATTGTCGTGGCCTTTGTGCTGGCGGCCCGCCTGGTTGGCGTGTCCGGCAGCTCCATGTATCCCACGCTGGTGGGCGCTGCGGAATCGGAGAACGCCAAGGGCGACTATCTGGTGCTGCGGAGCAACTTCCTCTGCTCCGAATATGAGCCGGGCGACATTGTGGTGGCCTGCGTGCCAAGCTTTGAGGACGGCAAGCCCATCGTCAAGCGCGTGGTGGCCGCCGGCGGCCAGACCGTGAGCTTCCGGGCGGGGGAGGACGGCTTCCTCCACGTCTACGTGGATGGGATTCTCCAGCCGGAGGATCAGATTAACGAGCCCATGCTGGCACGCTACAACGCGGTGGACGGCTATTCCGCGACCGTACCCGAGGGCTGTTATTTTCTCATGGGCGACAACCGCAACAATTCCACCGACAGCCGCTATGGCGTGATCGGCATGGTGGACGGACGCTATATCGTAGGCAAGGCGCTCTGGCTTGTTTTCCCGGGCCAGGACGCCCGAAAGGGAAATACCCGGGATTGGTCCCGCATCGGTGACGTATATGACTGACGAGCTCAATATTCAATGGTATCCCGGGCATATGACCAAAACCCGGCGGATGATGGAGACGGAGCTGAAGCTGGTGGATGCCGTCTGCGAGCTTCTCGACGCCCGCATCCCCCTTTCCTCCCGCAACCCGGATATCGACGCCATCTGCGGCGACAAGCCCCGGATGGTGATTCTCAACCGAATCGATATGGCCGACCCGGCCCGCACCCGGGCCTGGACCGACCATTTTAAGGCCCAGGGCTTTTCCGTAATCCAGACCGACTGCAAGAGCCGGAAGGGGATCGCGGACTTTTCTCCGGCGCTGAACCGCCTGCTGGCGGAAAAGCGCCGCCGCTATGCCGAGAAGGGCATGGCGGGCAAGCCTCTGAAGGCCATGATCGTGGGCATTCCCAACGTCGGCAAGTCCAGCTTCATCAACCAGGTGGCGGGCCGCAAGGGCGCCAAGGCCGAGAACCGCCCCGGCGTCACCCGGGGCAAGCAGTGGGTCACGGTGGACCAGGGCTTGCTCCTGCTGGACACGCCGGGCATCCTCTGGCCCAAGTTCGAGGACCCGGAGGTGGGCCTGCGCCTGGCCTGGACCGGGGCCGTCAAGGACGACGTCCTGGACGTGGAGACCTTGGCCGCCCGGCTGACGGACCGGCTCTGGCAGGACTACCCCCAGGCGCTGACCGGCCGGTATAAGCTGGACGCGGGGAAGCTTCCCCGGGACTTCGAGTCCCTGCAGCCCTCCGCCCGGGGCTTCGCCCTGATGGAGCAGGCCGCCAAAAACCGCGGCTTCCTTCTTCCCGGCGCGGAGCTGGACCTGGAACGCATGGCGGCCGTCCTCCTGGAGGAGTACCGCTCCTGCAAGCTGGGCCGCTTTACGCTGGAAGCTCCGTAAAAAAGCCTTCGCCTGCGCTGCATTATTTCATTTTGCAATTTCGTGAGGGAATATGATCGACCTATACAGTTATGAAAACGATCTTCGAGGCGAAGGCTATCAGCTGATCTGCGGCATCGACGAGGCGGGGCGCGGCCCCCTGGCGGGTCCCGTCTGCGCGGCGGCCTGCGTGCTGCCGGCCGGTCTTGTGATCGAGGGACTGAACGATTCCAAAAAGCTCTCGGAAAAGCGGCGGGAGGCACTCTATGACATGATCACCGCCAAGGCCCTGGCCTGGGCGGTTTGCCTGGTGGACGAAACGGTGATTGATGAGATCAACATTCTCCAGGCCACCTTCCGCGCCATGCGGGGGGCCGTGGAGCGGCTTTCCGTCAGGCCGGAGCTCTGCCTGGTGGACGGCAACCGGGACCCTGGCCTGGGCCTTCCCACCCGGACCGTGGTGAAGGGGGACGCGAGCTGCGCCTCCGTGGCCGCCGCCTCCATCCTGGCCAAGGTTACCCGGGACCGGCTCATGGCCGCATACGACGCCCAATACCCCGGCTACGGCTTCGCCGTCCACAAGGGCTACGGCACCAAGGCCCACTATGAGGCCGTCGGGCGGCTGGGGCTCTGTCCCATCCACCGGCGCAGCTTTTTCAAAAAGCATGGACCGGCGTAACGGGATCGGCGCCTGGGGGGAGAACCAGGCGGCGAAATATCTGAAAAAACAGGGCTACCGGATCCTGGAGCGCAACTTCAGCTGCCGCTTCGGCGAGATCGACCTGATCGCGGCGGACCGAAGCTGCCTGGTCTTCGCGGAGGTCAAGCTGCGCAGGTCCGACGCCTTTGCCCGGGCGGCGGAGTTTGTGGACTGGCGCAAGCAGAACCGGCTGCGCCTGGCCGCGGAGCTCTGGCTGAGCCAACACGAAACGGAGCTGCAGCCCCGCTTCGACGTGATCGAGATCTACGCCCCGGCGGGAGAGGACACGAAAAAGCCCGTCATCAATCATCTGGAGGACGCATTTCAATGAGAGAACGCTTTCCCATATTCGATCTCCACTGCGACACCGCCGTGGAGCTTTCCCGGCAGAAAAAGGCCTTCGCCTCCAACGATCTGCACGTCGATCTGGAGCGGGCCGGACGGCTTTTGACCCACCACCAGTTCTACGCCTTCTGCTGCGTTTACGACCGGAACGGCCGGCCCCTGCCTCAGCCGGAGGCGGAGGCCCGCTTTTATTCCGAGGTTTCCGACTTCTATTCCCAGCTGTCCGGAAACGCGGAGAAGGTCCGGCTTTGCCGGAACGTGGAGGACCTGATCGCCGCCGCGAAGGACGGAAAGCAGGGCGCCTTCCTTTCGCTGGAGGGACCGGAGGTCATCGACTGCGACCCGGAGCGCCTGGAGGAGCTGAAGGAGCTGGGCTTCCTGATGACCACCCTGACCTGGAACTACCCCAACGCGCTGGCCGGTTCCCACGGCAGCGACCTGGGCCTGACGGAGCAGGGGAAGGCCTTCGTGCGCAGGGCCCAGGACCTGGGCATCGTCATCGACGTGAGCCACCTGTCCGAGAAGGCCTTCTGGGATCTGGTTGCGATCACCTCAGCTCCCATCGTGGCCTCCCATTCCGACAGCCGGGCGGTCTGCGGCCATACCCGCAACCTGAGCGACAAGCAGTTCAAGGTGATCTGCAACCTGGGCGGCCTGGTGGGTCTGAACCTCTACCCGCCCTTCCTCAACGAGAGCGGCCGGGCCGACTTTTCCGACCTGAAGCGGCATCTGGACCACTTCCTGGAGCTGGGCGGCCCGCACCACCTGGCCCTGGGCGGCGACCTGGACGGCTGCGACAGCCTGCCCCGGGGCTTCCGCGGGGTGGAGAGCTACAACGACCTGGGCCGCTGGCTGATGCAGCAGGGCCTGGATGAATTGACCGTCTGCAGCGTCTTCAACAACAACGCCGTCCGCTTCGCCCTGCAGCACCTGCAAAAAAAGCGCGTCGGCGGCTGACGGGGAATTTCAATGAAACTATGAAAATATGAAAAAATGAAATAATTGTGGTATTTTCCATATCTCCGATATGGAAAATGATTTCAATTCGTCCCGAAGGGACACCGAAATAGTTTCATAGTTTCATAGTTTCATTTTTTCATTTTTTCATTCTCCTCGACACATCCCGATTTCCTATAAAACCTTTCACGAAAGGAGGACCCCATGCTCTACGCCATCGGTGATCTGCACCTGAGCTTTGAGGCGAACAAGCCCATGGACGTGTTCGGCAAGCGCTGGACCGGCTACGTGGACAAGCTCCGGGCGGGGCTCTCCGTGATTGGCCCTGCGGACACCACGGTCCTGCTGGGGGACCTGAGCTGGTCCATGGACCTGGAGCACGCCCGGGAGGACTTCGCCTTCATCAACGCCATCCCCGGCCGGAAGATCATTCTCAAGGGCAACCACGACTACTGGTGGACCACCGCCTCCAAGTTCTATCAATTCTGCGAGGCCCAGGGGTTCCGGAACCTGTGGATTCTGAACAACAACTGCTACGAGTACGGAGACCTGGCGATCTGCGGCACCCGGGGCTGGTTCTTCGAGGAGGAAAAGGGCGGAGCCCACGACGAGAAGATTCTCAACCGGGAGCTGATGCGTCTGGAGAGCTCTCTGAAGGCCGCGGGGGAGCGGGAGAAGCTGGTCTTCCTCCACTATCCGCCGGTGTACCGGGGCTATCTCTGCCGGCCCATTCTGGAGCTGCTGCACCGCTATCGGGTGAACCGCTGCTGGTACGGCCATCTCCACTCCGAGAGCCACAAGCTGGCCATCATCGGAGAATACGAGGGCATCGATTTCCGCCTCGCCGCTGCAGACTACACGGACTTCCGCCCGATCCCTGTAAAAACCTTTGAAAAACCCGAAAATTCATAAAATAATACTTGAAATTTATTTCTTTTCTGCTAAAATATATGGGCTTAGGCTATCGCCAATACAGGAGGAATTCTAAATGCTTATCAAGAACGCTACCAGAGAGCAAAACAAGCTGACCGTCAACGTCGAGGTGGAGAAGGAAGTTTTCGAGGCCGGCATCTCCAAGGCCTACCTCAAGAACCGCAAGTACATCACCGTTCCCGGCTTCCGCAAGGGCAAGGCCCCCCGGAAGATGATCGAGAACCTCTACGGCGCTCAGGTCTTCCACAGCGACGCGGTGGAGGAAATCTTCCCCGACGTGTACAAGGAAGCTGTGACCGACCAGGGTTGGAACACCGTCGGTCAGCCCTCTGTCACCGATATGAACGTCCGCGAGGACAAGACCCTGGAGCTGACCATCGAGGTGGAGCTCTATCCCGAGGTGGAGCTGGGCCAGTACAAGGGCGTGGAGGCCCCCAGGGCCGCCGTCTCCGTCAGCGACGAGGAGGTCGAGGCCGAGCTGGACCGGAAGGCTAACGAGGTCGCCCGCATCGTTACCGTGGAGCGTCCCGCCCAGGAGGGCGACACCGTGGTCATCGACTACAAGGGCCTGAAGGACGGCGTCGCCTTCGACGGCGGCTCCGCCGAGGGCCATGAGCTCCGTCTGGGCAGCCACAGCTTCATCCCCGGCTTCGAGGAGCAGCTGATCGGCGCCGCTGCCGGCGACGAGAAGGAGCTGAACGTCACCTTCCCCGCCGACTATCACGCCAAGGAGCTGGCCGGCGCTCCCGTGGTCTTCCAGGTGAAGGTCCATGAGGTCAAGGAGACCCAGGTTCCCGCCAAGGACGACGAGCTGGCCAAGGACGTGTCCGAGTTCGACACCCTGGACGAGCTGAAGGCGGACCTGCGCAAGCAGATCGAGACCCGCAAGGAGGAGGAAGCCTCCCGCGCCTTCGAGTCCGCTCTGATGGAGAAGGTGGCCGAGGCCGCCAAGGTGGAGCTGCCCGCCGCCATGGTGGAGCAGGAGGTCGATACCGAGCTGCAGAACTTCGACTACCAGCTGCGTTCCCAGGGCATGAGCCTGGAGCAGTACAGCAAGATGCTGGGCGGCGACCTGTCCGGCTTCAAGAACAGCATCCGTCCCTCCGCTGAGAAGCAGGTCAGGCTGCGCGTGGTTCTGAACGCCATCGCCGACGCCGAGGGCCTGGAGGCCACCGAAGAGGACCGGAACGCCGAGTATGCCAAGCTGGCCGAGCAGTACGGCATGGACGTGGAGAAGCTGAAGACCCTGATCCCCGTGGAAGACATCGTTACTGATCTCAAGGTCCGCAAGGCCCGCGACCTCGTCGTGGCTGAGGCTGTCGCCACCGCCCCCGTCGAGGAATAATCCCCGCTCGCAGGGGACGGGTCCTCCGGACCGCACCCCCGCACGGGACAAGTTGAAAATTGAAAATGTAAAGTTGAAAATAGCGGGATAGAAAGGAAAAGGAAACGGTTCCGAATCCGTTCATTTTCGTTTTTCAGATGGCAATCTGAAAAACACCTCCATTTTCAATTTTCAACTTTCAATTTTCAATTCATCCTTCGCGAGGGACCGAACGCTGCGGACAGGAATAAATCCTCTCTCCAGCGGTTACAATGCCATAGCACAACTTCGCGGGACCGGCGCTGCGTCGGCCCCGCGGCCTGAATGAAAGGAGATACGACCTATGAGTTTGGTCCCCTACGTGGTCGAGCAGACCAGCCGCGGCGAGCGGTCCTACGACATCTTCTCCCGTCTGCTGAACGACCGGATTGTGATGCTCTCCGAGGAGGTCAACGACGTCACGGCCTCCCTGATCGTGGCCCAGCTTCTCTACCTGGAGGCCCAGGACCCGGATAAGGACATCCAGTTCTATATCAACAGTCCCGGCGGCGTTATCACCTCCGGCCTGGCGATCTATGATACCATGCAGTATATCAAGTGCGACGTCGCCACCATCTGCATCGGCATGGCGGCCTCCATGGGCGCCTTCCTGCTCTCTGCGGGCGCGAAGGGCAAGCGCATGGCGCTGCCCAATGCCGAGATCATGATCCACCAGCCCACCGGCGCCGCGCAGGGCCAGGCGACGGATATCCAGATCCAGGCCCGCCGCATCCAGCAGATGAAGCAGAAGCTCAACGAGATCCTGGCCGCCAACACCGGCCGTCCGCTGGAGCAGATCGCCGCGGATACCGAGCGCGACAACTTCATGACCGCCCAGGAGGCTCTGGCCTACGGAATCATCGACAAGGTGATCGACCACCGCTGACCACGCAGCGGCGCACAGTGTGCGCCACCATCCCCGAAAGGAGGGCATTCCATGCCCAGTGAAAAAGGCGTTCGCTGTTCCTTCTGCGGCAAGCGGCAGGAGCAGGTCAAGCGCATGATGTCGGGCCCCAACAACGTCTATATCTGCAACGAGTGCGTGGATCTGTGCAACAGCCTGATCCGCGAGGACCTCTACGAGACCGGCGCCCGCTTCAACCATGACCCTGAAAAGCTTCCCACTCCCCGGGAAATCAAGGAGTACATGGACAACTATATCATCGGCCAGGAGGAGGCCAAGATCGCCCTTTCCGTGGCGGTGTACAACCACTACAAGCGCATCTACTTCGGCGAGGATGCCGACGTGGAGATGCAGAAGAGCAACATCCTGCTGATCGGCCCCACCGGCTCCGGCAAGACCCTTTTCGCCCAGACCCTGGCAAAGATTCTGGACGTTCCCTTTGCCATTGCCGACGCCACCACCCTCACCGAGGCCGGCTACGTGGGCGAGGACGTGGAGAACATCCTCCTGCGGCTGATTCAGGCCGCGGACTTCGACGTGGAGCAGGCCGAGCGCGGCATCATCTACATCGACGAGATGGATAAGATCGCCCGCAAGAGCGAGAACACCTCCATCACCCGGGACGTGTCCGGCGAAGGCGTGCAGCAGGCGCTTCTGAAGATCGTGGAGGGGACGATTGCCAACGTGCCGCCCCAGGGCGGACGCAAGCATCCCCAGCAGGAATTCATTCAGATCGACACCTCGAAGATTCTCTTCATCTGCGGCGGCGCCTTCGACGGTCTGGATAAGATCATCGAGCGCCGCGTGGACCGCAGCGCCCTGGGCTTCGGCTCCGAGCTGTCCAGCAAGAAGGATCGCAAGATCGGCGAGCTCTTCCGTCAGGTCCAGCCCCACGATCTGCTGAAGTTCGGCATCATCCCCGAGCTGGTGGGCCGTCTGCCTGTCATCACCAGCCTTCACGACCTGTCTACCGAGGACCTGGTCCGCATCCTCACGGAGCCCAAGAACGCGCTGTGCAAGCAGTACAAGCAGATTCTTTCCTACGACGGCGTCGAGCTGGAGTTCACGCCCGAGGCCCTCACCGCCGTGGCGGAGCTGGCCGTGGAGCGCAAGATCGGCGCCCGGGGCCTGCGGGCCGTCATGGAAGGCATCCTGACTCCCGTGATGTACGAGATTCCCTCCGACAAGACCATCACCAAGGTGACGGTGACGGAAGAGTCCGTCCGGGGCGTCGGCCAGCCGCTGCTGGAGCGCGGCGAGAAAACCAAAAGAATCGCGGGACAATAACGAGCCCGCCGAATACAAGTAAGAAGTAAAGGGTAAAAAGTCAGGGATGCTCTGTATGGAACTGCCTGCTTCTTACTTCTTGCTTCTTACTTCTTCGTTTTTTTACGCATCCACACCCCCTGAAAGGAGGTATCCCTATGGAAGAACGAATCGAATACGAACAGTTTCCGGTCATTGCCCTGCGGGGGCTGGTGGCGTTTCCCCATGCTACCATGCACTTCGAGGCCGGCCGGGAAAAATCCATCCGCGCCATCGAGAAGGCCATGAAGACCGATCAGCGGGTCCTGCTGCTGCCCCAGCGGTCTCTGCTGGACAACGACCCGGATTTTGATCAGCTCAACGCCGTGGGTACCGTGGCCCAGATCAAGCAGATCGTGCGGGCTCCCGGGGAGGCCGCTCGCCTGCTGATCACCGGCCTGTACCGGGCCAGAGTCGTGACCGCGCTGAAGACGGAGCCCTATCTCTGCGCCCGGACCTGCACGCTTCCCGACGAGCCCGTCACCGTCACGCCGCGGATCGAGGCCATGATGCGGACGGCCTACCGGCTCTTCGAGGAGTATATGGAGCTGAGCCAGCGCACCCTCCACGAGGAGATGCTGCGCATGGTGGCCAGCAAGGACCCCGGCGAGATCGCCGACATCGCGGCGCAGGCCGGAAGCTTCCGCTTTGAGGATAAGCTGACCCTGCTCAACCAGCCCCACCCGGCCAAGCGTCTCTTCCGCTGCAACCGCCTCATGGACCACGAGCTCAACATCCTCTCCATTGAGGAGGAGATGCAGGACAAGGCCCAGGAGAGCATGAACAAGGAGCAGCGCGATTATTTCCTGCGCGAGCAGATGAAGGCCATTCGCCAGGAGCTGGGCGAGGAAGACGACGATATCGACGGCTACGAGGACAAGATCAAGGCCCTGAAGCTGGAGGCCGAGACCGAGGAAAAGCTGATGAAGGAGGTCAAGCGCCTGCGTAAGCAGCCCTTCGGCTCCTCTGAGGCCACCGTGATCCGCAACTATCTGGACGTGGCGCTGGAGCTGCCCTGGAACGTTTCCACCAAGGAGCGGCTGAACCTCGACCAGGCCCGGAAGCTGCTGGACCAGGACCATTACGGCCTGGAGAAGGTCAAGACCCGGATTCTGGAGTTCCTGGCTGTCCGCCAGATGGCCCCGGAGAACCGGGGGCAGATTCTCTGCCTGGTGGGGCCTCCCGGCGTCGGCAAGACCTCCATCGCCACGTCCATCGCGGCCTGCCTGAACCGGAAGCTGGCCAGGATCTCCCTGGGCGGCGTCCACGACGAGGCCGAGATTCGCGGCCACCGCAAAACCTATATCGGGGCCATGCCGGGCCGGATTCTGGCGGCCCTGACCCAGGTTCAGAGCAACAATCCCCTGATCCTCTTTGACGAGATCGACAAGCTGGGCTCCGACTACCGGGGCGACCCCGCCTCTGCTCTGCTGGAGGTGCTGGACCCCGAGCAGAACAGCAGCTTCCGGGACAACTTCCTGGAGCTGCCCTTCGATCTCAGCAAGTGCATGTTCATCACCACCGCCAACACCGACGACACCATCCCCCGCCCCCTGCTGGATCGGATGGAGGTCATCTATCTGGACTCCTACACCGACGAGGAGAAGGTCATGATCGCCAAGGACCATCTGCTGCCCAAGCAGAAGGCCCGCCACGGCCTCAGAAAGGGCCAGCTCAGGGTGCCGGACAGCACCCTGCGGGAGATCATCGCCTGCTACACCCGGGAGTCCGGCGTCCGCCGCCTGGAGCAGGAGCTGGCCAAGATCTGCCGCCGGGCCGTCATGGAGCTGGTGGAGAACCCGGAGGCCGCGCGGGTCAGCGTAAGCTCCGCCAATCTGGAGAAGTACCTGGGTATCCGCAAGTACCTGCCGGACCGCCTCCCCGAGGAGGACCCCGTGGGCCTGGTGAACGGCCTGGCCTGGACCTCCGTTGGCGGCGAGATGCTGGAGGTGGAGTGCAACGTGGTGGAGGGCTCCGGCAAGCTGGAGCTGACGGGCAACCTGGGCAAGGTGATGCAGGAGTCCGTCCAGGCCGCCATGAGCTATATCCGCTCCCGCGCCGCGGTCCTGGGCATCCCCGAGGACTTCTACAAGACCAAGGATATCCACGTCCACTTCCCGGAGGGTGCCGTTCCCAAGGACGGCCCCAGCGCCGGCGTGACGGTCTGCACGGCTCTGGTTTCCGCTCTGACGGGAGCCACCGTCCGGCGTGACGTGGCCATGACCGGCGAGATCTCCATCCGGGGCCGGGTACTGGCCATCGGCGGCCTCAAGGAGAAGACCATGGCCGCCCTGCGCCACGGCGTCAAGACGGTCATCATCCCCCAGGACAACCTGAAGGACCTGGAGGAGATCGACCAGACCGTCCGCAAGGCCCTGAACTTCGTTCCGGCCCGGACTGCCGACACCGTTCTGGAGACCGCTCTGCGCTTCCCGCAGCCTGACGCCCCCGTCGTGGCCGCCGCCGAGCCCCAGAACCTTCCCCTTGCCACCCCGCCCCTGCCGAAAAAGCGCAAGCCGGATATCCGGCAGTAGGGATCAAGGAACAGGGAACAGGGAACAGGCACGCCCGTAGGGGCCGAACTCGAAGAGTCACGAAGTATGCCCACATCGGCCCGCTACACCCCGCCCGTAGCGGCGCACTGCGTACGCCATAAGACAGGAGCTAAGTATGAACCTTCAAATCGCTGAATTCGTCACGTCCATCACCGACCTGTCGAAGCTCCCCAAGGATGGCCTGCCCCAGATCTGCTTCTCGGGCAAGTCCAACGTGGGCAAGTCCTCGGTGATCAACCGGGTGCTGAACCGCAAAAACTTCGCCCGGGTAGGGGAGACCCCGGGCAAGACCGTGCACATCAACTTCTTCCGCATTGACAACCGAGCCTATTTCGTGGACCTGCCGGGCTACGGCTTCGCCAAGGTCCCCAAGGCCGAAAAGGAGCGCTGGGGAAAGCTGATGGAGCAGTATTTCTCCGTCCCGGAGCGGATCGGCCTGGGCGTTCTGATCGTGGACGCCCGCCACAAGCCCACCGCGGACGATGTGACCATGGCGGAGTATTTCAAGTCCTCGGGCCGCCCCTTCGCGGTGGTCGCCAACAAGCTGGACAAGCTGAAAAAGTCTGAGCTGGAGCCAAATATGGCTTTGATTCGCCAGACGCTGAGCCTTCCAGAGGAGATCCCCCTGATCCCCTTTTCCGCCGAGAAGGGCACGGGCCGCGACGAGCTGGTCAAGGCCATCTTCGCTGCCTGTGAACTGTAGGGGCGGCCATTGGCCGCCCGCTTCCTGCGGACGCGATCGAATACACACGCGCCCGTAGGGGCGCTCATTGAGCGCCCGGTTTGCGAAGCAAACAATCGCCTGCAGGGCGATCTTCGGAGGAACCGGGCAGAATTGAACACACAGAAAGAGCGGGTGAGCAGTGATGACAAATGAAATGATCACGCTGAAATGTACGAGCTGCGGCAGGGAAATCCAGGTCCCCGCGGAGCTGGCGGAATTCTCCTGCCTCTACTGCGGTGCGAAGCTCCGCATGGCGGATTTCGCCGTCCCCGCCCAATCGGCCGACGAGGCGGACCAGACCTTCGCGGAGGCCCATATTCTGGACTGCATCCGGGATTTCCCCGACGCCTATAAGCAGTTCAACCGCAAGAAGTACGACGCCACGTTCGCCGCCAACCGGGACTGCCTGGCCCCGGCCTTCGAGGCCATGGACCGCTGGATCTGCGCCCAGCCCGCCCGGCGGGAGGAGCTGCTGGAGCGCTTCGTGGGCAGCTTTCTGAGCCAGTGGGAGGACTACCACCAAGGCCATAAGCGGGCCCGGTCCCGCCGCGCCCGGCTCCGCCTGGAGTTTGAAAGCAAGCTGACCCTGGCCTGGTATTCCGTTCCGGCAATCCGGAGTCTGGGGCTCTCGGTCAGCGAGGATTTTCCCGTTCTGCTCCGGGACCGCTTCAACGCCCGCTATCCCGACAACCGCTTCGAGGTCGCCAGTTATCAGGACGTCGCCTCCGGCTTCCGCCGCGGACTGTTCCGGAAATAAGCGCAAACGCAGATCAATACAAAAACAGGCATTCTGAAACGCTCAGAATGCCTGTTTTTTCACGGTGTTTTTCGATCAGCCTTCGGGGATGTCCCTGGTGATGGAGGCGTCGGTGTCCGCGGCGCGGGCCAGCACCATCTTTCCCGCGGGGACGGAGTGGGTCAGCCAGACGCTGCCGCCGATGACGCAGTCGTCGCCGATGAAGGTGTCGCCGCCCAGAATCGTGGCCCCGGCGTAGATCACCACCCGATCTCCGATCTGGGGATGGCGCTTCAGATGCTTCACCAGGCTGCCGTCTGGCTCCGCGGCAAAGCTCTTGGCGCCCAGGGTCACGTGCTGGTAGAGCTTCACGTTCTTCCCGATCACCGTGGTCTCGCCGATGACGACGCCGGTGCCGTGGTCGATAAAGAATGAGTCGCCGATCCGGGCGCCGGGGTGAATGTCGATGCCCGTCAGGCGGTGGGCGTATTCGGTCATGACGCGCGGCAGGGTCGGGATACGCTCCTGATACAGCACATGGGCCAGACGGTAG
>JAFWTG010000092.1 GCA_017519005.1 Oscillospiraceae bacterium
CCGCGGCAGCCGTCGTCACCAGCTTGCGCTGGGGCAGCTTGCCGGGGATGGTCTCCGAGACGGGCACCGTGGGGTCCGCCGCGCCGGTGACGCGCATGGCGCCGTAGACGTAGGCGCGGCCGGACAGCGGGTCCCGGATGGCGCCGCCGATGCAGGTGGCGGCGCCGCCGAAGGGCTCGATCTCGGTGGGATGGTTGTGGGTCTCATTCTTGAACAGCAGCAGCCAGGGCTCGGGCTTTCCGTCCAGCTCCACCGTGATCTTCACGGTGCAGGCGTTGATCTCCTCGGACTCGTCCAGCTTGTCCAGCCTGCCGTTTTTGCGCAGCCAGCGGACGGCGATGGTGGCCAGGTCCATCAGGCAGGGCGGCTTGGTCCTGCCCAGGGAGCTGCGCAGGGCCAGATACTCCTCGTAGGTCTGCTGAAGCTCCGGGTCCTCAAAGCGGACCTCGTCGATGATGGTGTGGAAGGTGGTGTGACGGCAGTGGTCGGACCAGTAGGTGTCGATCATCTTCAGCTCCGTCAGAGAGGGATCGCGGCCCTCGCGCCGGAAATAGCGCTGGCAGAAAGCCAGGTCGGCCTCGTCCATGGCCAGGCCGTAATCCCGGATCATTGCGCTCAGGCCATCCCCGTCCAGCTCCCGGAAGCCCGCCAGACGGCGCACCGGGGCGGGCTGTTCATAGTCCGTCCGCAGGGTCTCGGGCAGCTCCAGGGAGGCTTCCCGGGCTTCCACGGGATTGACGACGTATTTTTTGATGGTCTCCAGGTCCGCGTCGGACAGGCTGCCGTAGAGGGCGTAGACCCGGGCGGAGCGAATCAGCGGCCGCTCGGATTGGAACAACAGCTGGATGCACTGGGCGGCGGAATCCGCCCGCTGGTCAAACTGACCGGGGAGGTATTCCACCGCGAAGACGGCGTCGGCGTCCCCAAGCTCCGGCGCGGCGGAGGCCAGATCCACCTGGGGCTCCGAAAAGACCCTGGGGACGGCCGCTTCAAACTGCTCGGGAGAAATATTCTCCGCGTCGTAGCGGTTCAGCAGGCGGACCCGCTCCAGCCCGTCTACGCCGAGAAAGCCGCGGAGCTCGCGGCAAAGCGCCTCCGCCTCCTGGGCAAAGGCCTGCTTTTTTTCCACAAAGATACGGTAAACCATTAGCCCTCCTTCGCCGCAAGGGCGCGCCGGCCGATATCACGGCGGCAGTAAGCGTTTTGGAACTCGATCCGGTCCGCGGCGGCGTAAGCGCGCTCCAGCGCCTCCGACAGCGTCGGAGCGACGGCGGTGACGCCCAGGACCCGCCCGCCGGAGGTGACCAGCTGCCCGTCCTGCTCTTTCGCGCCCGCGATATAGACCTCCGCTTCCAGATCGGCCGGGATGGTGATGGGATAGCCCTTCTCATAGGAGCCGGGATAGCCCTTGGAGGCCAGGATGACGCAGGCGGCGGAATCCGCGGAGAAATCCACGGGGCAGTCCGCCAGGCGGCCCTCGGTGACGGCCTGCATGACCGTCAGCAGATCGCTTTTCAGCAGGGGCAGGACCACCTGGGTCTCGGGATCGCCGAAGCGGCAGTTGTATTCGATGACCTTGGGACCGTCCTTGGTGAGCATCAGGCCGAAATACAGGCAGCCCCGGAAGGGACGGCCCTCCGCGGCCATGGCCCGGACGGTGGGCAGGAAGATTTCCTCCATGCAGCGCGCCGCCACCGCAGGCGTGTAGAAGGGATTGGGGGCGACCGTCCCCATGCCGCCGGTGTTGGGGCCGAGGTCTCCGTCCCAGGCCCGCTTATGGTCCATGGAGGAGATCATGGGAACGATTGTTGTTCCGTCGGTAAAGGAGAGGACGGAGATTTCAGGGCCCTCCAGATATTCCTCGATGACGACCCGCTCGCCGCTCTTGCCGAAGCGCTTGCCCTCCATCATGGAGCGCAGCGCCTCCTCGGCCTCGGGACGGGTCTGCGCGATGATGACGCCCTTGCCCAGGGCCAGGCCGTCGGCCTTGACGACCACGGGCAGCGGGGCCGTCCGCAGATAGGCCAGGGCGGCGTCCAGCCGGTCAAAGCTCTCGTAGCGGGCCGTGGGAATCCCGTAACGCTTCATCAGGTCCTTGGCAAAGACCTTGGAGGCCTCGATGACGGCCGCGTTTTTCCGGGGGCCGAAGCAGGGAATCCCAGCCTCCTCCAGCAGGTCCACCGCGCCCAGGGCCAGGGGATCGTCCGGGGCCACCACGGCGTAGTCGATCTGATGCGCTTTGGCAAAGGCCAGAATGCCCTCCAGGTCCGTGGCGGAGACGGGAACGCAGACCGCGTCCCGGGCGATGCCGCCGTTGCCGGGCAGGCAGTAGAGCTCTGTGACCCGGCTGTTTTCTTTCAGCTTTCTGACGATGGCGTGCTCCCGCCCGCCGCCGCCGACAACAAGTACTTTCATAGTTTCTCCCTTGCAGCGTATCTCAGCAGCGCACACTGTGCGCCGCTGCAGAAGCGTTTCTCGATTAATGGTGGAACAGGCGCAGGCCGGTGAAGCACATGACCATCCCGTGCCGGTCGCAGGCTTCGATCACCGCGTCGTCCCGAATGGAGCCGCCGGGCTGGGCGATATACTGCACGCCGCTGCGGAAGGCCCGCTCCACGTTGTCGAAGAAGGGGAAGAAGGCGTCGGAGCCCAGGGCGACGTTTTGCACGCCGTTCAGATAAGCCCGCTGCTCCGCCGGGGTGAAGGGCTTCGGACGGCGCGTGAAATAACGCTGCCAGATTCCCTCGGCGCAGACGTCCTCCTCGTTTTGATTGATATAGCCGTCGATGACGTTATCCCGGTCCGGACGGCCCAGGTCCGCACGGAAGGGCAGCTCCAGCACCCGATCGGACTGACGCAGGAACCAGGTGTCGGCCTTGGAGCCCGCCAGCCTGGTGCAGTGGATGCGGGACTGCTGGCCTGCGCCGACGCCGATGGCCTGGCCGTCGATGGCATAGCACACGGAGTTGGACTGGGTATATTTCAGCGTTATCAGCGCCACGACCAGATCCCGGACGGCGGATTCGGGCAGCTCCTTGTTGGCCGTCACCACGTTTTGCAGCAGCTCGGGGCCGATGCGGCACTCGTTGCGGCCCTGCTCGAAGCTGACGCCGAAGACCTGCTTGCGCTCTCTGGGCGCGGGAACGTAGTCGGGGTCGATTTTGACAATGTTGTAGCCGCCCTTGCGCTTGGTTTTCAGAATCTCCAGGGCCTCGGGCGTATAGCCGGGGGCGATGACGCCGTCGGAGACCTCACGCTTGATGAGGCTGGCGGTCAGCGCGTCGCACTCGTCGGAGAGGGCCACCCAGTCGCCGAAGGAGCACATGCGGTCGGTTCCGCGGGCTCTGGCGTAGGCGCAGGCCAGCGGGCTCTGCTCCAGGCCGGGCACGTCGTCCACGAAGCAGGCGCGCTTCAGGCGCTCCGAAAGGGGCAGGCCCACGGCGGCGGAGGTGGGGCTCACGTGCTTGAAGGAGGCGGCGGCAGGAAGACCCAGGGCCTGCTTCAGCTCCCGGACCAGCTGCCAGGAATTGAGCGCGTCGAGAAAGTTGATATAGCCCGGACGCCCGTTCAGGATCTCGACGGGCAGCTCGCTGCCGTCCTCCATCAGAATCCGGGCGGGCTTTTGATTGGGATTGCAGCCGTATTTCAGTTCGTATTCGTTCATGTCGCTTCCTCAGTTGTTCTTGTTGATCAGCTTTTCGGCGCTGCGGCCGGTTTTCAGCTCCACGGCCCGAACGTAGAGAGAGATCCTGTTGTCCGGGTCCAGGGCCTCCCAAAGCGCGTCGCAGAAGGCCTCGGGATCGCTGCCGATGCGAACCCGTTCCGGCTCCCCCTGGAAGGTGGGAATGGGATTGCCGTCCCGGACGTAGGTATGGAGAAAATGTCCCAGGCCCGGCTTGGCGGGATAGGAGAAGGTGTAGCGGGCGCAGTCGCTGCCCTCGGGATCGATGCTCTTGAGAATGCTCATCTCATAGCGGGGCTTGTCCGCGTCGAGCGTGAACAGACCGCTGATCCGGGGGGTCAGATTGGGCGCGTCCGGCTCAAAGCAGCGGGCCTCCAGCGCCTCGGAGAAGGACTTCCCTGCCGCCAGCCCATCGTAGACCGTATCGGTCTGGTTGCCGTTGGTGACGATCAGCCTGTTTCCAAGCTGACGCAGGGCCGCGTAGATAATCAGGCTGGGGTCCTCCACCCTGGAGGCGTCGAAGGGCTCCGTGAAGAGCTCCCCGTTTTTGAGGGTAAAGACCCGGTTGCGGGAGTTGGCGCTGCGGCCCATGATGAAGTAGGCCGCCACGGCGCGGCTTCCGTCCTCGGTCAGGCCCAGGACGATGCCCCGGCCGGGATAGGTATTCCCGCGGAGCAGCTCTGCGATATCGGAAATTTGGTAAATGTTCATCACAATTCCTCGAACAGTTCCTGTCAAATTCTTACTTCTTAATTCTTAATTCTTACTTCTGCCCCAGCAGCTTTTCCGCCACAAGCTCGACGGCCTGGGGCAGCAGCTTCCATTCCGCCTGCTCCATAATGCGGGCCTGGAGGGTCTCGGGAGTGTCGTCGGGCAGGACCTCCACGGCCTTTTGCAGCAGGATCTCGCCGCCGTCCGGGATTTCGTTGACATAGTGAACCGTGGCGCCGCTGAGCTTGACGCCCCGGGCCAGGGCGGCTTCGTGGACCCGGAGGCCATAGAAGCCCTTGCCGCAGAAGGCGGGCAGCAGGGCCGGATGGACGTTGAGAATGCGGCGCTCCCAACGGCCGGTGAAGTCCGGAGAGAGGATGGTCATAAAGCCGGCCAGGACGATCAATTCAATCCCGTGCTCGCGCAGGGTGCGCTCCAGGGCATCCTCAAAAGCCGCAGCGCCGCCCAGCTCCCGGGCGCTCAGTATCAGCGCGGGAACCCCGGCCGCCTCGGCCCGCTTCAGGGCGTAGGCCTTCGGATTGTTGGAAACCACCAGGGCGATCTCGGCGTGTTGTATCACGCTGCCCCGGGCGTCCAGAAGGGCCTGGAGATTCGTGCCGCCGCCGGAGACCAGCACCGCGGCGCGAACCCGCCGTTCGGCGCTCAGCATAGCTCGATCCTCTGCTCTCCCCGGACGATCTCGCCCAGGAGATAGGCGTCCTCGCCATTTTCACGAAGAATGCCCAGGGCTTGATCGGCGTCCTGGGCGGATACTGCCAGACACATGCCGACGCCCATGTTGAAGGTGTTGAACATGTCCCGGCGGGAGATGCCGCCGGTTTCGGCGATGAGTTCAAAGATGGGCAGCACGCGCACGTTCTTCTCCGGAATCCGGGCGCAGAGGCCCGCCGGAATCATGCGGGGAATGTTCTCGTAGAAGCCGCCGCCGGTAATATGGGAGATGTCCTTGACGCGCAGCTTTTCCAGCAGGGCCAGCACGGGCTTCACGTAGATCTTCGTGGGGGTCAGCAGGGTCTCGCCCAGGCTTTTGCCGCCCAGGGCGGCCACAGGGGCCTTCAGGTCGGCGTGCTCCACGTCGAAGACCTTGCGGACCAGGGAGAAGCCGTTGGAGTGGACGCCGCTGGAGGGCAGGGCGATCAGGACGTCGCCGGGCTCCATCTCCGCGTTGTTCAGGATTCGATCCCTGTCCACCACGCCGGTGGAATAGCCGGCCAGATCGTATTCGTCCTCCGGATAGAAGCCGGGCATCTCGGCGGTCTCGCCGCCGATCAGCGCGCAGCCCGCCTGGATGCAGCCCTCGCAGACGCCCTTGACGATCTGCTCGATGCGCTCGGGAACGTTTTTGCCGCAGGCGATGTAGTCCAGGAAGAACAGGGGCTTCGCGCCGCAGCAGATAATATCGTTGACGCACATGGCGACGCAGTCCACGCCCACCGTGTCGTGCCTGTCCATGAGGAAGGCCAGCTTGAGCTTGGTGCCGACGCCGTCGGTGCCGGAAACCAGGACCGGACGGCGAATCCCATCCAGGTCCAGCTCGAAAAGGCCGCCGAAGCCGCCCACGTCGGAGCAGACGCCGGGGGTCACGGTTTTGGCAATGTGGCGCTTCATCAGCTCCACGGCCCGGTAGCCGGCGGTGATATCGACGCCGGCCGCGGCGTAGGCCTCAGATTTGGAAATTTCGTTCATGCTTTATTCCTTTCCGTTCCAGCAATAGGTGCAAAGCTCGCATTCGGGCAGGCCGATGGCCTCGACCACGGCGTCGAGAGACTGGAATTCCAGCGAGGAGAAGTGGAAGCGCTCGCAGATCGTCTGCCGCAGACGCTTGCCCCGTTCGGTGGCACCGTCCGCATACTCCTCCAGATGCTCGAAGCCCTCCTCGCCCTCGATCTGCAGAATGACCCGCCGGGCGATCAGCTCCAGATCGGAGGTGGCCCGGGAGAAGTTCAGATACTTGCAGCCGAACATGATGGGCGGACAGGCGGAGCGCATGTGGACGGACTTGGCCCCGTTCTCGTAGAGGAATTCCACCGTCTCCCGGAGCTGGGTGCCGCGGACGATGGAGTCGTCCACGAAGAGCAGGTCCTTGTCCTTGATCAGCTCCTTGACCGGGATCTGCTTCATTTTGGCGATGGTGTTCCGGTCAACCTGGGCGGGGGGCATGAAGCTGCGGGCCCAGGTGGGCGTATACTTGATGAAGGCCCGGGCAAAGTACCGTCCGCTCTCGCTGGCGTAGCCGATGGCGTGGGGCGTGCCGGAGTCCGGGACGCCGCCCACGTAGTCGATGGCGATATCCGGGTTGTTCTTCTCGTCCGCCTTGGCCAGCAGCGCGCCGTTGCGGTAGCGCATGGCCTCGACGTTGATGCCCTCGTAGGTGGAGGTGGGATAGCCGTAATAGCTCCAGAGGAAGGCGCAGATGCGCTTCTTCTTCTCCGGCGGGCAAAGCTGCTCCATCTTGTCGGCCGTCACAGAGACGATCTCGCCCGGGCCCAGCTCGCGGGTGAAGACGTAGCCCAGCTTTTCGTAGGCGAAGGACTCAAAGGAGACGGCGTAGCCGTCCACACGCTTGCCCACCGTGACCGGGATGCGGCCCAGCAGGTCTCTGGCCGCGATCAGCGTGCCGTCGTCCTTCAGGATGAGAATGGAGGCGGTGCCGTTGATGCAGCGCTGGGCGAAGCGGATGCCCTCCACGAAGCTGTCCTTCTCGTCGATCAGAGCCGCCAGGAGCTCGACGGCGTTGACCTGCCCGCCGGTCTTGGCGTCGAAGTGACCGCCGGAGACCGCCAGGTAGTGGTTGATGAGCTCCTCGGAGTTGTTGATGCGGCCGATCATGCAGATGGCGTAGGCGCCCAGCCGGGAGCGGATCAGCAGGGGCTGGGGCTCGGAATCGCTGATGCAGCCGATGGCTGCGTGGCCCCGCATCTCCTGGAAGATGTGCTCAAAGCGGGTGCGGAAGGGCGCGTTTTCAATGCTGTGGATTTTTCTCTGCAGGCCGATCACCGGATCGTAGGCCGCCATGCCGCCCCGGCGGGTGCCGAGGTGGGAGTGGTAGTCGGTGCCGAAGAAGACGTCGGCCATGCAGTCATATTTCGATGTGATTCCGAAAAAGCCTCCCATGAGGAATCCTCCTGTGTTGGCGTTTGTTTATGCAAAGAACAGCTTGGACAGGGTCATGGGATCCACGTACTTGCCGTCCTTGTAGACGCGCATATTGCCAGAGGCGATCTCGTCGATCAGCATAACCTTTCCGTCGGCGTCGTAGCCGAACTCAAACTTGATGTCGTAGAGCACCATGCCGCGCTTCTGCATCTCGTCGGCCACGATCTGGGTGATCTGCTGGGTCATGCGCTTGATCTCGTCGTACTGCTCGCCGGTCATGACGCCCAGAACGATCAGGCCGTCCTTGGTCACCAGGGGGTCGCCCTTGGCGTCGTTCTTGAAGGTGGTCTCCACGTAGGCGGGCAGATCGGCGCCCTCCTCGATATACTCGCCATAGCGGCGCAGGAAGCTGCCCACGGCCTTGTGGCGGCAGATGACCTCCAGGCCCTTGCCGAAGACCTTGGCGGGCAGAACCTCCATGGTGGTGTTGGCAAGGTCCGCGGAAACGTAGTGGGTGCGGATGCCGGCGGCGTTGACCTTCTCGAAGAAGTAGATGGACATGCGAAGATTCACGTCGCCCACACCGTCAATGGTGAGGCCGACGGAGTTCTCGCCGGGATCAAAGACGCCGTCCTTGCCGGTGCAGTCGTCCTTGAATTTCAGCAGGTAGTTCCCGTTTTCCAGGGCGTAAACGTTCTTGGTCTTTCCGGTGTAAACGAGCTTGTTTTCCATCGTGTTGATTCTCCAATCTCTAATTGTTTTGAGTTCCGTTCAGCGGGCCGGAACGCTCCGGGCAGGCCTGAGCGGGCGTAAATTGTTTTCTCTTTGCGTGCGCTTCGGCGGCTTCGGATCAGCGGCCGGCGCGAAGCTGCTCCTGCAGCTCGCGATTCTGGGACTGAATCTGCTCCGCCATGGAGGTGCGCAGGTCCACCAGGCGCTGGGCCAGCTCCAGGTCGTCCACGGCCAGGATCTCGGCTGCCAGCAGCGCGGCGTTGTTGCCGCCGCCCACGGCGACCGTGGCCACGGGGATGCCGGTGGGCATCTGCACCGTTGCCAGCAGGGCGTCCATTCCGTCGAAATGAGGACCGGAGCAGGGAACGCCGATGACGGGCAGGGTGGTGTTGGCGGCGATGGCGCCGGCCAGATGGGCGGCCATTCCGGCGAAGGCGATGACGGCGGCCAGGCCTCTTCCTCTGGCGGAACGCGCGTATTCGGCGGTGTCTCCTGGCGTCCGGTGAGCGGACAGGATCTGAACGTCAAAGGGGATATCCAGCTCCTTCAGTGTGTCGATGGCTTTCTGTGCGGTGGGAAGATCGCTCCGGCTCCCCAGGACGAGACCGATGGATTTCATGTCTGTTCCTCCTCAATTCTGAAAATGGGCGGCCGTTCCGCAGCCGCAGGCCGCGGAACGGTCAGTTCTGTTGCAGGCTCAGCCGCCGGCCTTGGTTTCGCAGTAGAGGCAGCGGTAGACCTTGTTCTGCCGGTCAGTCAGCTTAAAGACGTGGTGCAGCTCCTGCTCGGTGGAGCTGATGCAGCGGGGATTCTTGCAGAAGAGCACGTCCGTCAGTGTTTCGGGCAGCTCCATCTGGCGCTTTTCCACCAGCTCGCCGCTGCGGATGATGTTGACGGTGGCGCCGGGGTCCACGTAGGCGATGACGTCCAGATTGACGGGGATATCCGCGTCGATCTTGATGATGTCCTTCTTGCCCATCTTCTGGCTCGCGACGTTGCGGATGATGGCGACGGAGAGCTCCGTCTCGTCCAGCTTCAGCAGGTGGTAGAGTTTCATGCCCTGGCCCGCCCGGATGTGGTCGATGACGACGCCGTTCTGGATGGAATCAATATTCATAGTCTGCCGGCCTCCTTCAGAAGTTTGAGAATCAATGCCATGCGCATGTACTTGCCGTTGAGCACCTGCTTGAAGTAGCAGGCCCTGGGGTCGTCGTCAATGGCGACGCTGATCTCGTTGACGCGGGGCAGCGGGTGGAGAATGGCCAGATCCAGCTTGGCGTTCCGGAGCTTGTCCGGAGTCAGAATGTAGCTGTCCTTCAGACGGAGGTAGTCTTCCTCGTTGAAGAAGCGCTCCCGCTGAATTCGGGTCATATAGAGGATGTCCAGCTGGGGCATGGCCTCCTCCAGGTCCGTGGTCTGCACGTAGGGGATGCCGTATTTCTTCAGGCTGCCCTTCTTCACGTAGCTGGGAACCTTCAGCTCCTCGGGGGAGATCAGCACAAAGGTGTTGCCGTTGTAGCGGGACATGGCGTTGATCAGCGAGTGGACCGTGCGGCCGAATTTCAGGTCGCCGCAGAGGCCGATGGTCAGGCCCTCAAAGCGCCGCTTCTCCCGCCAGATCGTCAGCAGGTCGGCCAGCGTCTGGGTCGGGTGGCAGTGGCCGCCGTCGCCGGCGTTGATGACCGGGATGGACGCGTTGGTGGCTGCCACGTAGGCCGCGCCCTCCTTGGGATGCCGCATGGCGATGATATCCGCGTAGCAGGACACCGTCTTTGCGGTGTCGGCAACGCTCTCGCCCTTGGCCGCAGAGGAGGACATGGCGCTGGAGACGGAAATCACGTGGCCGCCCAGCTCGTACATGGCCGCCTCAAAGCTCATACGGGTCCGGGTAGAGGGCTCGAAGAACAGGGTCGCCAGAATCCTGCGGTCGCAGGCGTGGGCGTATTTGTCCGGGTCGTTGATGATGTCCTCCGCGGTGGCGATGAGCTCCTCCAGCTCTTCGGTGCTCAGGTCCAGAATGTCGATCACACTTCGTTTCATTTGCTTCCTCCTATCCAGCTTTCGTCGGAGGGGTTGTTGCGGAAGGCGATAAGCCGTTCCACGTCCTCCGGTTTGATATAGCCCTCGCGGGCTGCAACGGACGCGATATGATCGAAGTCCGTCAGGGATACGTTTTTCACGTTGGCGGCGGCCAGGCGCTCCAGGCCGCGCTGCATGCCGTAGGTAAAGATGGAGACGACGCCCAGCACCTCCGCGCCGGCCTCCCGCAGGGCCTCCACCACCTCAATGACGGAGCCGCCGGTGGAGATCAGATCCTCTACCACGACCACCCTCTGGCCGGGCTCCAGCCGGCCCTCGATGCGGTTCTGGCGGCCGTGGTCCTTGTTGCCGCTGCGGACGTAGCCCATGGGCAGGCCCATGATGTGGCCCACGATGGCGGCGTGGGCGATGCCGGCGGTGGAGGTTCCCATGAGGACCTCGGCCTCCGGATAATGGCTCCGGATCAGCTGCGCCAGGCCGTTTTCCACGTCATCCCGGACCGCGGGTGCGGTCAGGGTCAGGCGATTGTCGCAGTAGACGGGGCTTTTGATGCCGCTGGCCCAGGTAAAGGGCTGCTCCGGCCGGAAGAAGACAGCCTGAATGGATAACAGGTCTTTTGCGATTTGGGTTGAAAGGTCCATGGTGTTTCTCCTTTATCCTTTCTCTCGTGTGTTGTGGAAGTAATAAGTAATAGGGAATCAGGAATAAGTATCCTGTCAATACCCTGTTACTTATTACTTATTACTTATTACTTGTTACCTATTGCTTATCCGATAAATTCCTTGCAGCAGCGCTCGTAGGCGGCCACGGGATCGGCGGCCGCCGTGATCGGACGGCCCACCACGATGTAGTCGGAGCCGATTTCCCGGGCCTGCGCGGGGGTCATGACCCGTTTTTGGTCGCCCCGGTCGCCGTCCGCAAAGCGAACGCCGGGGGTGACGGTGAGAAAGTCCTCGCCGCAGCGCTGGTGGACCTTGCCGGCCTCCAGCGGGGAGCAGACCACGCCGTCCAGGCCGGCCCGCTTCGCGTTCTCGGCGTAGGACATGACGACCTCGGCGATGGGCTCGCGGATCAGCAGCTCCCGCTCCAGCGTTTCCTGATTGGTGGAGGTGAGCTGGGTCACGGCGATCAGCAGGGGCCGCGTTCCATCGGTCCGGGTCAGGCCCTCCAGGGCGGCCCGCATCATTTCGGCGCCGCCGGCGGCGTGGAGATTGCAGACGTCCACGTCCAGGCCTGAGAGCACGGCCATGGCCTTTTTGACGGTATTGGGGATGTCGTGGAGCTTCAGATCCAGAAAGATCCTGTGGCCGCGGGCCTTGATCTGCCGGACGATGGCGGGACCCTCCCCGTAGAAGAGCTCCATGCCGATCTTGACGAAGGGCTTTTTCCCCGGGAAGCGGTCCAGGAAAGCCAGGGTCTGCTCCGCGCTGGGAAAGTCGCAGGCGATGATGACGTCTTTACCCATTTGTTATTCTCCTATTCTCAATTCTTGTAAGTTCTTGATCCCGTACCGGTCCATGGCCGCCGGCAGGGCCTCGATGATCTTTTTGCAGGCCCAGGGGTCGATCAGGTTGGCCGCGCCCACCTCCACGGCGGCGGCGCCGGCCATCAGCATTTCCAGCAAGTCCTCCGCGCTGCTGACGCCGCCCATGCCCACCACGGGGATCCGCACCGCGCGCGCCGTCTGCCAGACCATGCGCAGGGCCACCGGGAACACGGCGGGGCCGGACAGGCCGCCCATGACGTTGGCCAGGATCGGCTTCCGCGTCCGGAGATCGACGCGCATGCCCAGGAGCGTGTTGATGAGGCTGAGCCCGTCCGCTCCCGCGTCCTCGCAGGCCTTCGCCACGGAGACGATATCCGTGACGTTGGGCGTGAGCTTGATGATGACGGGCTTGGTCGTGACAGCCTTGACCGCGCGGACCACGGAGGCTGCCGCCTTGGGGTCCGTGCCGAAGCTCATGCCGCCGCCGTGGACGTTGGGGCAGGAGATATTGACCTCCAGCCAGCCCACCTGGGGCTCCCCGTCCAGCCGTCTGCAGGTGTAGGCGTAGTCCTCCACGGAAAAGCCGCTGACATTCGCCATCACCGGCTTGCGGAAGCACTTCGCCAGCCGGGGCAGCTCTGTGTCGATCACCCGGTCCACGCCGGGATTTTGCAGGCCCACGGAGTTCAGCATCCCGGCGGGACAGTCCGCGATCCGGGGCGTGTCGTTGCCGAAGCGGGGCTCCCGCGTGGTTCCCTTGAAGGAAAAGCTGCCCAGCAGATTGATATCGTACAGCTCGGCGAATTCATAGCCGTAGCCGAAGGTGCCGGAGGCCGGAATTACGGGATTGTCCAGCTCGACGCCGCAGAGCTCCACGCTCAGTCTTCCCATAAGATTTCCTCCTTTTGGAGCACCGGGCCCTCCCTGCAGATGCGCTTATAGCCTGTGATGGTCCTGCAGGAGCAGCCCATGCAGGCGCCGAAGCCGCAGCCCATGCGCTTCTCAAAGCTGAAGGAGCCACCGGTTCGGATGCTCCGGTACACGGCCTTCAGCATGGGCTCCGGGCCGCAGGTATAGACGTGGGTATAATCCGCCGGTATGGCGGCGGTGACAAAGCCGCGCTGGCCCAGGCTGCCGTCCACGGTGGTCAGCGAGACCGTGCAGCCCAGCGCAAGAAAACGGTCGGCATAGAAGGCCTCCGCCGCGGTGTTGAAGCCGAGAATCACGGAGACCGGCTTCCCCGTCTCCCGCAGACGGCGGGCCAGCAGATACAGGGGCGGAACGCCCACCCCGCCGCCGATCAGCAGGGGCCTCTCCCCTGCCAGGCTCAGGTCGTAGCCGTTTCCGAGTCCGGTCAGCACCGGCAGCGTCTGGCCCGGCCGCATCTGGCTGAGCAGCAGGGTCCCCCGGCCCACGAGCTTGTAGACGAGCGTCAGCGTCTCCCCCTCCAGGTCGCAGACGGAGATGGGACGGCGCAGATACAGGCCCTCCAGCCGCAGGTTCACAAACTGTCCGGGGCGGGTGATCCGGCTCGTATCCCCGTTCAGCTTCAGCTCAAAGACGTTCTCCGTCAGCTTCCGCTGAGAGAGAATCGTAAAAATCGTATCGTTCATAGGCGTCCTTTCATGGCTGTTGGGATGCGGAACGGCGGCGCGGGCTGAACGCCGTTACAGTCCGGCTTGATAGACGATTCTGCCGCCGCAAACGGTGGCGAGGCATTTGCCGAATACCTGCCAGCCCGCGAAGGGGGTGGCCCGGCTCCGGCTCAGAAAGTCGGCGGGGTCGATCTCGTATTCCGCGTCCAGGTCCCAGACGGAGTAATCGCTGCCCAGCGGAATCGAGAAGCGCTTCCGGGGCTTGAAGACCAGCAGCTCCAGCAGCTGATCCAGGCTCAGAATCCCCGGCATTACCAGCTTCGTATACAGCACCGGGAAGGCCGTCTCCAGCCCGACGATTCCGAAGGCGCTGCCCTGCAGGCCCTTCGACTTTTCCTCCGCGCTGTGGGGGGCGTGGTCGGTGGCAATGGCGTCGATGGTCCCGTCCAGCACTCCCTCCAGCAGGGCCTCCCGGTCCTCCCGGGAACGCAGGGGCGGATTCATCTTGAAGCGGCCGTCCTCCTGCAGATCGCCCTCGTCCAGCACCAGATAGTGCGGCGCGGTCTCGCAGCTTACGTCCAGCCCCTCCCGCTTGGCCCGGCGGAGCAGGGCAACGCTCTCCTTGGTGGAGACGTGGCAGACGTGATAAGCGCAGCCGGTCTCCCGGACCAGCTCCAGGTCCCGCTTGATCTGGCCCCACTCGCTCTCGGAGCAGATGCCCCGGTGGCCGTGGGCCGCGGCGTAGGCGCCGTCGTGGATATAGCCGCCCCGCAGCAGACGGTTGTCCTCGCAGTGGGCGGCAATCAGCTTGCCGAGGCGCTTGGCCGTCCGCATGGCGGCGCGCATCACGTCGTCGTTCTGTACGCCGCGGCCGTCGTCGGAAAAGGCGACGACCCGGGGCGCCAGCGCCTCCAGCTCCGCCAGCGCTTCTCCCCGCTCGCCCACGGTGATCGCGCCGTAGGGATAGACGCGGATCCGGGCCTGTTCGGCGATCAGCGCTTCCTGGACCGCCAAATGCTCCGGGCTGTCAGGAACCGGGTTCAGGTTCGGCATCGTGCAAACCGCGGTATAGCCGCCTCTGGCCGCCGCGGCGGAGCCTGTGGCGATACGCTCCTTATACGAAAAACCCGGCTCGCGAAAATGCACGTGCACGTCGCAAAAGCCGGGTAAGGCCACACAATTGTGAGAAACAGGCGCAAAGCCCGCCTGTACAAGCGGAATAAGGGTCTGGTCGTCCTGGAGGAGTTGACGGAAGGAACGGTAATTTGCCATAGCTTGACCTCTTGACGCAGGCTCCGGGACCGGCGGAAGCGCGGCGTACGCGATCCGGACGGGACAGAACCGAACTCAACGCTTTTCTGTTTGTCGCCTTTACTTTACCATATATTCCGTCTTCCGTCAAGAAACAAACGACAGCTTGTATGATCTTTGTGGATTTCGTCAGTTTCCGATGCCTGCTTTTGCGCAAAGCAGGGCATTCTGCCATAGGCGCTTCCCTGCCCGATCCGGCGCCGGAAAGGCGCAAATCGCGACGAATGAAGTGGCGGCTCCTACTTCTGTAAGAGCCGCCCCACGTACTGTCAAGGAACCGTCTCCATCTAAACGACTCACGTACAGGATGAATTGAAAATTGAAATTGGCGCGGGTCCCTCTGCATTCGCGTTGGGCGCGGCCTGCTGCAGGTCCGGGACCTGCGGCGCTTTGGGGGCGGCGTCAGCCTGCGTGGAATAGGGTGGGTTGAAGCGCAGACAGCAGTGCTCCGGGCCGCGGCCCGCCGCACCGAAGAGGAAGTCCAGAAGCTGCATGGAGGCCAGGCCGGAAACGCCGGCCTGGGTGTCGAGATTTTGCTCCGCAAAGCTCAGAAGCGGGTCTCCGGCCTTGATCTGCGCGGGGTCAACGCCCGCCGCTCTGGGGAGGAAGCTGCCCGAGCTGCTGCCTCCCTTTTTATTTTATGGTTCGTGCGTCAATTCCCTCCGCAGCAGCCAGGCGAAGGCCTTTGCCGTGCGGAGCTCCGGGTCCCGGAAGTGGTTTCCGGGATTCCATTCCAGTACGCAGTCCGTTCCCTGCGCGGA
The DNA here is from genome assembly GCA_017519005.1 of Oscillospiraceae bacterium. GTDB lineage: Bacteria > Bacillota > Clostridia > Oscillospirales > Oscillospiraceae > JAFRPC01. Next base: position 15,436 of record JAFWTG010000092.1, read on the forward strand.
CAGCCAGGCGGAGAGCTCCCGAACGCGGTCTCCGACGGCGGCCATAACGGGATTCCGGGTTTTCTCCTCCCGGTCGCCCAGGCTCAGATAGACGCGGCCGCAGCGGACCCCGCGGGATTTCACGAAGTCCGCAAAGCCCGGGAACCAGACGGAGGGAGACGCGGCCGCGGCGCCCGCGAAGGCATCCGTCTGGCAGACCGCCCAGAGCGCGAACAAACCGGCCAGCGAATAGCCGCCGATGAAGCAGCGCCGGTTTTCCCCCGCGCAGAGCGGCAGGAGCTCGGCCAGCGTGTTCTCCGCCTGGCCGCCGAAGGCCTCCCGGCCGAATACCGCCGGGGCTTCCCATGGGGACAGCTCCCGGTTCCAGTCTGCGATCTTCACGGCGATCAGGCGAAAGTCCGGCCCGGCCAGCGCCGCGATGGCCGCCGCTTCGGACTCCATTCCGTCCAAATCGCGCGCGTCCACCGGCTGGATCAGAATCCGGCGGGACGCGGGGTTTCCGTATTCGTGACAGATCATGCTTCCGCCGCTTCGGACCCCCGATCGGAAGCCAGCGCGGCCGCGGCCTCACGCTTCTCCTTTTCCTTCTGCGCCTGCCGCAGCGCGATCAGCGAATTTGCGGCGCAGAGCCCGACAACGGCAACGGCGGCAAGGACAATCAGCTTTTTGTTCATCATACAAACCTCCCCGTACGGCAAATGAATGGATTTTTAACCCAATTTCCGTACATATTTTCTCAATTTGAGCCAAAACCTCTCCTGTTGTTCTGCTGCGTTCATGCAAGCAGGGAAAACGACGCGGTGATCTGCTCCAGAAAGCGCTCCGCAATGGGTGTAAAGGTCTGATACCGGTTCCAGATCAGGTAGAAGCGCAGCGCCAGCGTCGGAGACAGGGGGATAAAGCAGAGTCCGCTTTCCGGGCTGACGTCGATGAGATGCTCTAACGTGAGCAGACAGCCGAGTCCCTCCTTGGCAAACATGGAGCCGTTGTAGGACAGCCGGAAGGAGCCCTCCAGATGAAGCCGGTCAAAAGCCCTTCCCGCCCAGGGGCGAACGTCGTTTTCCCAGCTCTGCTCGGAGCAGAACAGCGGCAGACCCGCCAGCTCCTCCGGCGTTACCTGCGCTTTGCGGGACAGCGGATGGTCGGACGGGACGATCAAGCCGAAGCGGTCCGCCTCCGGGAATTCCAGGAAGCGATACCTGGCCGCGTCCGGCGTGCTGCAGACCACGGCAAAGTCCAGCAGCCCCTTGTCCAGCTTTTCCGTCACCTGCTCGGTGTCGCCGCTGGTGATGTGATAGCGCAGGCCGGGGCAGCGCTCCTTGAGCTGCTTCAGCGCGCTTGCCAGATAACGAATCTGGTAGGATTCCGCCAGGCCAAAGTAGAGCTCGCCGCCGGTGACGTCGTCCAGAGACAAAAACTCCTGCTCGATTTTATCCGCCATGGAGACCAGGTCCTCCGCCCGATCGCGCAGCAGGACGCCTTCCTCCGTCAGGGAGATGCTGAAGCTGTGGCGGGTGAAGAGCTTCTTGCCAAGCTCGTCCTCCAGCGCTTTGATGGCCTTGGACAGCGTCGGCTGCGTCAGGTGCAGCAGCTCCGCCGCCCGGGACATATTCTCCTCCCGCGCCACGGCCAGGAAATAACGCAAGCTTTTGATTTCCATCTCACAGCCTCCGTGTGATTCTTGCAAGAAGATCGCGATTTTTTGATAACCATCAGCAGAGGCCGCGTCCGTCTGCTGTCGCAGGGGATCGAAAGTCTTCGGGCTTATTGCACAAGATGATACCCGTCCCGCACATGCCGCAGCTCCGCCTCCATCTCGGCGGCGTCTGTCCAACCGGAGAAGGAATGCGTGGAAGCAAAGCCATAGTTATATCCGAGGTTGAAGCCCTGCAGGTCTCCATAGTCCGCCGTCAGAACCCCGTCCGCAGGGATTTTCAGGTCGGTATAGCGGCAGGCCTCGTAGCTGGTCAGGACCGAGCCGTCCTCCCGGGTGACCCGGACCTCGTAGGTATCGTAGAGAACGTTGTATTCATACCCGGTTTTCTCGTCCGAAACGAACAGATAGCTCCGGTACGGCGTACAGCTCATCTCCGTGGCAAGGGAGGAGGAAAGAATCTCCGCCCAGTCCTCCCGGATCAGACGCTCCGTGTTGGCGTGGATGGCGGCAAGCTTGTCCTCGCTGAGCTGCTCTGGGGCAAGCACCCATTCTGTGAGGCCCCGGACGGTATACTGTTTTTCCGCAGGTACAAAGCGCCAGCCGGCCGGAGCTTTTGCCTTCACGGTGACCGTATCGCCGTTTTGCAGGCCGGTCTCCGGCTGGACCGCAAAGCGGGCGGTATCGGCATACTCCTGACCGCCGCCCCTGGAAATCTTCAATTCCGCCCTGCCCTCCCCGGAGGTGCCCGAAAACGCAAGGCTCACCAGTGGAAACGGATCGGCCGTGCGGGGAAAGATCAGCTCCCGCAAGGGAGAGCCGGGAATGAGGATGCTGATCAGGAGAATTGCCGCGACTGCGCAGAGCGCCATCAGCCAGCTTTTGAGCCGGCGCTTGCGCTGCCGGTCCCGCTGCAGGTCCTTGGCGTCTTCCTCGGCGCGGGCCTTCGCCATGCGCCGCTCGTATTCCTTTTGCCCATCCGTTTTGGTTTCGATGAGCATGATATGCCCGCAATAGGGACAGGAGGCTTGTTTCCCGTCGGCGGACAGCTCCATTTTCCCTCCGCAGGAGGGGCAGGAAAGAGAAAGCGTTTTCATAATTGTTCCACCTCTTCAGGTTCAAGGATTCCAGGCTTTGATTTTTCAAAGATCCGGTCGCATTCCTTCCGTTCCAATTCCTTCAACACGGCCCGCAGCGCCGTCACATTGTTGTGTATATCCGTGATAATTCCATATCTCATTGGGTTTTTCTCTGCTTCGCAAGGATTGTTTCTGATCACGCTCTGATTATAACCCAAGCCGGGCGCTGAAGTCAATTTCTTTTTTCAAAGGCGTGCTGTTCCCTGACATTCCCTTGTGCCACCCCGATTATGGAAAAAATAACGGCAGCTGTTTTGCGCAGGATTCACGGCAATACTTCTAAATCAGCCGCACAAGGGGTACGATTTCAGAAATCGCTTTTTTAAATCTGACGGATAGACAAACGACGCTTCCTGTAGTATGATAAATAGGAGAAAAACGTAACAATACCTTTCAAGCAAAGGAGCGATACTATGTGGACCTGTCCGAACTGCGGGCGCGTCTTCCGCAGCGAAAACCAACAACACTACTGCGGGAAGGCCCCGGAAAGCATTGACGAGTATATCAACGCCCAGGAGGAAGCCATTCGGGAGCCGCTGCGGCAGGTCCGGGCAGTCCTGCTGGCAGCGCTGCCGGAGGCAAAGGAGAAGATTTCCTGGTCCATGCCCACCTACTGGCAGGGTGGCAACGTCCTCCATTTCGCAGCGTCGAAAAAGCACATCGGCCTGTACCCCGGCCCGGAGGCCGTTGCACATTTCGCGGACCGGCTGGACGCGGGCGGATACCAATACAGCAAGGGCACGATCCGGATCCCGTATTCCGGGGAGCTGCCCCTGGAACTGATCGCTGAGATCGCCGCCTGGTGCCGGGACACCGGAAACCACGCCTGATCGCCGCCGGGAGGGAAGCAATGTGAAGTATGAATACGACGCGATCCTGCATGAGGTCCCGGAGAACGGCGGCGCTTACGTGGCCTTCCCCTGGGACATTCGGGCAGCCTTCGGCAGGGGCCGGGTCAAGGTCCACGCCGAGTTTGGCGGGGTCGGCTACGACGGCAGCATCGTGAACATGGGCGTCAGGAACCCGGACGGCTCGATCTGCTATCTCATCGGCGTCACAAAGGCAATCCGCAAGGCGCTGGGCGCTCGCGACGGCGACACCATCCACGTGGTCGTCGAGCCGCGGGACTGAGGGCCCACATGCCGGATCTGCGTGACGTCGCCAGATAAAGCGCAATAACAATTCGTACAGCTGCAACCGAAGCGCGCAAACCGCGCACCCTGCTGCAGCTGTTTTCACATGCTTCCTGCATAGAAAGCCGATAAGCAGAAACCCTATTTCCCGTGGTTGGACCGCGAAAAATCCCGGTCTGATTTCTTTTTGGAAATCAGGCCGGGATTGATACCGCTCAGCGCTTTTTGTAGAGAATCAGCTCCGGATCGGCGCCTTCGGCCCGATAGCTGCAGATCAAAATGAAATCCGCATTGGCCAGGACGCCGAAGCATCTGTCAGTGGGAAGCTCGGATTCCAGCTGGTTGCCCAGATAGGTGGTCCGGTCGTCCAGGAACTTTGCCTTCATGCCGCCGGGCAGCGGATACTCCAGATTGACGTAGGAGCCCACCAGGGCGTTCAGCTTTTCCAGCTTGGGCATTCCCGGGACGTGGAGGGCGTTGATCTCCTCGATCAGCTGCCGCTTGAAGGCCTCGAACTGCCCCTCGTCGCCCAGCTGCGTCTGCCGTTTCCAGTAATCCAGGGTCGGCAGCGTCTGCTTCAAATGTTCCCGGGCCTGTTCCTCGGTGAAGCCCTGCTCCAGCATGTGCGGCACGCACACGCTGATCAAATCGTCCAGATCGCTGTAGGTGTAGCTCCCTTCGGCATAGCACCATTGGCAATAGTCCTCGTTGAGGGAGCCGTCCCGGTTCCGGCCCAGGATCTCGTCCTCCATGGGCATCCCGCAGCACTGGCAGATCAGCGGATGGGGCGATCCCAGCAGCGTATTGATGGATACCTGAAATTCCTTTGACAGCAGCTTCAGGGTTTCGGTGTTCGGAACCGTTTCCCCGTTCTCCCAGCGGGAAACCGCCTGCCGGGTGACGAAAAGCTTTTCGGCCAGCTCATCCTGGGATAAGCCGCTC
>JAFWTG010000093.1 GCA_017519005.1 Oscillospiraceae bacterium
ATGGCCATCGAGCTCTTCCGGCCCTTCGTCATGAAGAAGCTGGTGGAGGACAAGCTGGCCAACAACATCAAGTCCGCCAAGAAGATGATCGACAAGGGCGCCACCGAGGTCTGGGACGCGCTGGAGGTCATCATCAAGGACCGCCCCGTGATGCTGAACCGTGCGCCCACCCTGCACCGCCTGGGCATCCAGGCCTTTGAGCCGGTGCTGGTGGAGGGCCGCGCCATCAAGCTGCACCCCCTGTGCTGCACGGCCTTCAACGCCGACTTCGACGGCGACCAGATGGCCGTCCACGTTCCCCTCTCCGCCGAGGCCCAGACCGAAGCCCGGATGCTGATGCTCTCCGCCAACAACCTGCTCCGGCCCCAGGACGGCAAGCCCGTCACCGTGCCCACCCAGGACATGATCCTCGGCACCTATTATCTCACCTACAAGCGCTACCAGATCAACCACTATCCCAGCAACCACGCCGCCCTGCAGTATATCTCCAGCGGCAAGCTGACGATGGACGATCCCGTCTTCGTCCGCAATTCCTGGGACGATCCCGAGGCCGAGGGCTTCCACCACTTCATCAAGACCACCGGCAGCGGCATCCACGACGAGGACGCCCGGCCCGACGAGGCGGACGACGCCTTCGAGACCCTGGCCGAGTGCGCCGCGGCTGTGGATTCCGGCAAGCTGGACGCCAACCGCACGGTTTGGATCTACAATACCTGGGACGATGCCAAGGCAATCTCCGAGGAGGATCATCTCTACGTCCGCACCCTGGCCTGCCTGGCCAAGGAGGCCTTTGAGAAGGGCGAAAAGCCCCGGGAAATCCTGCCCTCCTTCACCGGCGTCAACGAGGCCATGATGGCCTACGCCGAGCACGGCCTGGATATGCACGAGCCTATCCGGGTCTACGTGGAGCGGGAGATCGACGGGGAGACCCATCGCGGCATGATCGACGCCACCGTGGGCCGCCTGATCTTCAACGAGCCCATCCCCCAGGATCTGGGCTTCTTCGACCGCTCCAACGGCGACCTGCTGAGCCTGGAGATCCAGGAGAAGGTGGGCAAGAAGCTGCTGGGCAAGATCATCGACCGCTGCATCCGCGTCCACGGCTTCACCATCTCCACCGAGATGCTGGACAAGGTCAAGGCTCTGGGCTACAAGTACTCCACCAAGGGCTCCATCACCGTCTCCATCGCGGACATGGCCATCCCCGAGCGGAAGTACCAGCTGATCCGCGAGGCCGAGCAGGCCGTGGTCAAGATTGACCGCCAGTACAAGCGCGGCTTCATCACCAACGACGAGCGCTACCGCCTCACCGTCCGGGAGTGGGAGGAGACCATCAAGAAAGTCACCGACGCCCTGCAGAACAACCTGGACACCTTCAACCCCATCTTCATGATGGCGGACTCCGGCGCCCGCGGCTCCATGAACCAGATCCGCCAGCTGGCCGGCATGCGCGGCCTGATGGCCGACACCTCCGGCCGCACCATTGAGATCCCCATCAAGGCCAACTTCCGTGAAGGCCTGAGCGTTCTGGAGTACTTCATCTCCTCCAGAGGCGCCCGCAAGGGCCTGACCGACACCGCCCTGCGTACCGCCGACTCCGGTTATCTGACCCGCCGTCTGGTGGACGTGAGCCAGGAGGTCATCATCCGCGAGGACGACTGCGGCACCACCAAGGGCTCCTGGAAGGCCGAGATCGTGGAGAAGGGCCAGACCATCTCCACCTTCGGCGAGCGCATCCACGGCCGCTTCCCCGTCTACGACGTCACCGATCCCGCCACCGGCGAGGTCCTGCACAGCAAGGACGTAATGCTCCACGAGGACGACGCCAAGAAGTTCCTGGCCCACGGCATTGATCGGGTCTACGTCCGCTCCGTGCTGGGCTGCCGCGCCAAGTCCGGCGTCTGCGCCCGCTGCTACGGCATGAACCTGGCCTCCTCCAAGCTGGTTGACCCCGGCGAGGCCGTCGGCATCATCGCCGCCCAGTCCATCGGCGAGCCCGGCACCCAGCTGACCATGCGTACCTTCCACACCGGCGGCGTCGCCGGCGACGACATCACCCAGGGTCTTCCCAGAGTCGAAGAGCTTTTCGAGGCCCGGAAGCCCAAGAAGATGGCCGTCATCTCCGAGACCACCGGCGTGGCGGCCGTGGACGACTCCCACCGCTCCGCCCTCCGCTCCATCACCGTCACCTCCGAGGACGGCGAGGTGAAGGAGTACCAGGTCCCCTACTCCGTGGGCCTGCGGGTGGAGAACGGCAAGACCGTCAACAAGGGCGACCGCATCACCGACGGTCCTCTGAGCCCCCACGACGTGCTCCGCATCCGCGGCGAGGAGAAGGTCCAGGATTACCTGACCCAGGAGGTCCTGGCCGTCTACCGCCAGCAGGGCGTCGATATCAACGAGAAGCACATTGAGGTCATCATCCGCCAGATGATGCGCAAGGTCAAGGTCAACGACCCCGGCGACACCGACCTGCTGGGCGAAACCCAGGTGGACGTGGTGGAGTTCGAGGAAGCCAACGAGAAGATCGAGCGCGAGAACGCCGCCATCCAGGCCCGGATCGACGCGGGCGAGGAGGGGCTGGAGCTCAAGAAGCCCGCCACCGCCACCCTGATCCTGATGGGCATCACCAAGGCCTCCCTGGCCACCGAGTCCTTCCTCTCCGCCGCCTCCTTCCAGGAGACCACCAAGGTCCTGACCGAGGCCGCCATCAAGGGCAAGGTGGACAAGCTGGTGGGTCTGAAGGAGAACGTCATCATCGGCAAGCTGATCCCCGCCGGCTCCGGCCTGACCGTCTACCGCGATTACGATCTCACCGCCTGCCCCGAGTCCCGGGTCACCGCGGACATGATCGCCAACGAGGCAAAATGACGCTGCGTGGACTGTAGGGGCGCTCACTGAGCGCCCGCCGACGCGCGCCTGCGTATCGTTTGCGGCCTTCGGCCGCCTGTAACGAAGCAAAACACCCCTTTATGCGCCTCAGCGCATAAAGGGGTGTTTTGCTTCGAACGCTTTCGGTCGTCAATCCGCCTTGATGAAGCGGAAGCCGTTTTCCTCGGCGTAGGTCTGGGCTGCGGAGCCCTCCGCCCCGCGGAGGGTAAAGCCGGGAACCCGCTCCGATTCTGCGCCTGTGCCGACGTTCCAGCCGAAGGCCTCTGCTCCGATCTCCGTCACGCCGGCGGGCAGCGTCACGTCGGTCAGGGCGGGGCACCTCCAAAAGGCTCTCTCCCCCACGCTCGTCACGGCGGAGGGGATGGCGATCCCGGTCAGGGCGGCGCAGCGGTTGAAGGCATAATTCCCGATGGCCCTCACGCTGTCCGGGAGGACGACGCGCTGCAGGGACCCGCAGGCAAAAAACAGATTGTCGCTGATCCCGGTCAGGCCGGCGGGCAGGGTTACGTCCGTGAGCGCGCTGCAGCCGTCGAAGACGGCGCGGTCCAGCTGCGTCACGCTGTCGGGTATCGTCACGCTCGTCAGCGCGGCGCATTGGCTGAAGGCGGCGTCCCCGATGTGCGTCAGGCTGTCCGGCAGGGAGACCCGCCGCAGCGCAGCGCAGTCGGAGAAGGCGTTGCTTCCGATATTCGTCACACCGTCCTCCAGAACCAGCTCCGTGATCGTCTCCCGATATTCCTCCCATGGCTGGGGCCAGCAGTCCCCCATGTCGCCGCTGCCGGAGACGGTCAGCACGCCGCTGCTGTCCAGGGTCCAGGTCAGGCTGTCGTCATACAGGGAGCTGTCATATCTGGTTTCCAGCGGTTCGAGGGTGTAAAGGTCGTACAAAGTGCCGTCTGGACCGTCAAAGCTGATTACGCCGTTGAAAATGTTGGCCTCGACGCCGTAATCCCCGGGGCTTGTGAAAACCGGGATCTGCAGCAGAAGGCTTTGGGTTCCGTCCGGGTCGAGGCGAATCACATCGTCGTACCACCGGCTCCCGCCGCTTTCCTGCGGATGCTCCTTCACGCAGACGACGTACAGCGAGCCATCCACGGCCTCCATGGACCAGACCCGCTCCTCGGGTTCCTCAAGGATGAGCTCGCCGCTCCGGTTGAAGATCCTGGCCGTTGAGGGCCGGACGTCGGTATGGAAGCTGCGCAGCGCCACCCAGCCGTCGCCGAAGAAGCAGTCCAGGTAGTCCCCGAGCTCCCGGCGATCCCTTCCCCGGCGGTCTGTGGAAAACGCCGTGGCGCCCCACCAGTTGTCCGGCTCCTCCGGATTCTTGCAGGTAAAAAACAGGCGATCGTCGCTTACGCCGAACAGGCGGTAATCGGTTTCGGCCGTCCGTTCCAGGGCGAACAGCAGCCGTTCCTCGCCGTCGGGCAGCTCCCGCTCCAGGACGCCGCTGCCGTCGTAACGGAGCTCGACGGCGTTGTTGGTAAAGCGCCGATCCTCCGTTTCCGGATCGACCACCCGGAAATACGGGAGCGCCGTGCCATCCCCGGGGACGCCCTGCCCCTCCCGCTGACGCAGACCGAAGCGGCCGGAGGCGATCATGATCGGCGGGGCCGGGGGCTCCGTCTCCGGCGCTTCCCGCGTCTCCGGCAGGTCCTCCGGCGTCTCCGCCTGCTCCGTGCCGACAGACGGACGCTCCGGTGTCCCGCCCTGCTCTGTGCTGGAGCGCAGGTTCTCTTCGGTTTCCGCGAAGCCGGGGCCGGTGGGCCGCAGCTCTCCCGCCTCGGGGGCGGAGCGCTTCAGCAGGGCGGCGCCGGCCCAGATGCCGCCGCCGATCATCAGCGCGGCCAGGAGACCGGCCGCCAGCTTGCCGCCCAAGCCGTGGAGAAAGGCCTGGCCCGCGGTCATGGCGGTGAGCTTCATCCCCGCCGCATCCCCGGCGGCAGCCGCCGCAGCAGCGGTCCCGCCCGCGGCGGCC
>JAFWTG010000094.1 GCA_017519005.1 Oscillospiraceae bacterium
GACCTCTGGCCGCCGCGATAACCACCAGCGTGTCAGCGGCGGCCTGGGGTCAGGCCGCCCTACGGCGAGAGCCCGACAAAGCCGAATTTGACGACTGAATTATGTCAACCGGCGAACGGCTTCCCTGACTGCCTCGATCAACGCGTCAAGCTCCGCCTCCGTTGTATACCGGCTCAGCGACGCACGCACGGAGCCGTCGATGACTGCCGGGGCAACGCCCATAGCCTCCAGCACGTGGCTGCGGTGGCCCTTGGCGCAGGCGGAGCCGGCCGAGACGTAGACGCCCCGGTCCTGGAGACAGTTGATGATGCCCTGGGAGCGGACGCCGGGAATGGCGAAGCTGACGATATGGGGAGCGGACTGGGCCCCGTTCAGCACCACGCCGTCAATGGCTGTGAGCCCAGCCCGGAGACGATCCTTCAGGGCGTTCTCCCGGGCCAGGTCCGCCCGCAGCGTCGGCAGCGCGGCCTTGCAGGCCGCGCCGAAGCCCAGAATATTGGGAACCGCCTCGGTGCCGGAGCGAAGGCCGCTCTCCTGGCCGCCGCCGTGGAGATAGGGGGGCAGGGAGAGGCCCTTGCGGACGTACAGCGCGCCCGCCCCCTTGGGTCCGTGGACCTTGTGGGAGCTGACGGAGATCAGGTCGGCGTCCAAAGTCGAGGCCCGGAAGGGAACCTTCAGGAAGCCCTGGACCGCGTCGGTGTGGAACAGCGCATTGGGAGCCAGTCGGTGGGTCAGCTTGGCCATGCTCTGGATGGGCATGAGGGAGCCGACCTCGTTGTTGACCATCATGACGCTGACCAGGATCGTGTCGGGCCGCAGGGCCGCCCGGAGGGCGTCGAGGCTCACGGTTCCGTCGGCCTCGGGGACCAGGTACGTCACCTCAAAGCCCCGGGCCTCCAGCTCCTGCATGGGCCGGAGAACGGCGTGATGCTCGATCCGCGTGGTAATGAGATGCTTTCCACGTTTTCCAAGCCGCCGGGCCGTGGAGAACAGCGCCCAGTTGTCGGCCTCGGTGCCGCCGGAGGTGAAAAACACCCGGTCCGGCTCCGCCCCTAAGGCCTGGGCCACAGAACGCCGGGCAGCCTCCACCCGCCGGTGGGCTTCGATCCCCAGCTCATGCAGAGAGCTGGGATTGCCCCATAGCTCCGTCAGCGCATCGGTCATCGCCGCCACCGCCTCCGGGCAGGGCTTCGTCGTTGCGGAATTGTCAAAGTATGCAATCATAGTCTTTCATTCTTTCATCGTTTCATTTTCCCACGCAGAAGCGCTCAAAGATTTTTTGCGTGATGTCCTCCCGCACCGTGCGGCCTGTCAGCTCGCCCAGAGCCTCCAGGGCGGCCTCCAGCTCCGTCAGCACGGCGTCGGGCGTGACGCCGGCCGCCATGGCGGCTAAGGCTCTGCCGATGGCGTCGGCAGCCCGGCCTGTGGCCTCGGCCTGGCGGGTGTTGGTGAGGATGGAGCCGTCGCAGGGCAGGTCCGTGCCGAAGGCGTTCTCAATCCAGCCGCAGAGCTTGTCCAGACCGTCGCCCCGGGTGGCCGAGACGGCGAAGATGGGATCAAAGGGCAGTTGGACCCGGAAGACCCGCTGGGGCAGGTCCGTCTTGTTCATGACGGCGATGGCGCGCCGGGCGGAGCGGGCGGCGGCCATGGCCTCCCGGTCCTCCTGATCCAGGGGTTGGGCGGCGTCGCAGACGAAGATGGCCAGATCCGCCTGCTCCGCGGCGGTCCGGGAGCGCGCCACCCCCAGGGCCTCTACCCGGTCGCTGGTCTCCCGGATTCCGGCGGTGTCGGTGATCCGGGCCAGGACCCGGCCAAAGCGGGCCAGCTCCTCCACCGTGTCCCGGGTGGTGCCGGGGATTTCGGTGACGATGACACGGTCGTAGCCCACCAGAGCGTTCAGCAGGGAGGATTTGCCCGCGTTGGGCTTGCCCACCAATGCGATCTTCACGCCCTGCTTCAGAATGCGGCCCCGGTCCGCAGTGTCCCGGAGCCAGAGCAGCTGGTCCCGGTCCGTCCGGAGCTGCTGCTCGAAATCGGAGAGCCGGAAATCCGGAATGTCCTCGTCCGGATAGTCCAGAACCGCGTGGTAGTGGCTGCAGATATCCGTCAACCCCTCGTAGATGGGGGAGAGGCGTCGCTCCAAAGCGCCGCTCACCTGGGCGGCGGCATTGGCGGCCATGTCGGGGGTCTGGGCCTCGATCAGATCGATGACGGCCTCTGCCCCGGTCAGATCCAGCTTCCCGTTGAGAAAGGCCCGCTTGGTGAACTCGCCAGGCTGGGCGAGCCGCGCTCCGGCCCTGCAGAGGGCCTCCAGCGCTGCGCTCAGCACGGCGGGAGAACCGTGGCACTGCAGCTCCACCGTGTCCTCGCCGGTGTAGCTGTGGGGCCCACGACAGTAGACCGCCAGGGCGTGATCCAGTTCCCGGCCCTTGGCGTCGCAGACCGTACCCAGCACCAGCTTCCGGTCCGGCGCCTCGGACAGGGGTGCTCCGTTTGCGCATACGAACACCTTTCCGGCCGTCTCAGCGCAGCCCTCGCCTGAGAGCCGCAGGACGCCGATCGCGCAGGGCTGCCTGCCCGTGGCGATGGCGGCGATCAGCTCCGACATCGTTTCCGCCTCCTCTTCAGCGTTTTCGCATATTATATCCTCTTTTGCGGGATAAAACAAGCCCTTTTCAGTTGCTTTTTTCGAGGGTATCTGCTACAATGGGAATATCAGACGGGAAGGAGGGGGAACGGATGCAGGATCTTTTTTCGCCCCAGATGCTGTCGCTGGCGATGGCGCTGCTGCTGCTCTGGGTGGGCGTCAATCTGCTGGTGAACGTCGTTCGCCTCAATAAGACTTACGAGCTGAGCGCCAACCGCTTTCTCTATCCGGCTAATTGCCGCCCCGAGGACTGCAAAAACGTGGCGGGTTTCATCCGCTTCATGACGCCCCGGCTGATTGCTTTCGGCGTGCTCTGCCTGCTCTTTGCGGTGTTTGTCGCGCTCCAATCTCTGACGGAGCTCTTTTCCGCTCTGCCGCCCTGGGTCGGGAACGGCCTGCCGCTGCTGCTGTTCCTGCCTCTCTTCGTCTGGTACGTGGTCTTCATCAACAAAGCCGCAAAGCGTTTCTGGTAAGGACTGCGGCGCACGCAAGCTGCACCGCAGCCAGAGGAGGACTCTATGGAGCAATCGAAAATCGTGATTCTGGACGGCCAGCGCACCAATCCCGGCGATCTGAGCTGGGCGCCTCTGAAGGCGCTGGGAGAGCTGACGGTCTATCCCACCAGCAGCCAGGAGCAGCTGGTTGAGCGAATCGGGGAAAACGAGATCGTTGTGCTGGACAAGCCTGTGATCACCCGGGAAATCCTGGAGGCCTGCCCCAGGCTGAAGCTGATTACCCTATTCGCCACCGGCTTCAACAATATCGACGTGGAGGCCGCCCGGGAGCTGGGCGTCACGGTCTGCAACGCGCCGGGCTATTCCTCCAACGCCGTCTCTCAGTTGGCCGCGGCCCTGCTGCTGGAGATCTGCTCCCAGGTGGGGAAGCACAACGCCGCCATTCACAGCGGGGCCTGGACCGACAACGCCTACTTCTGCAAGGCGGCCCCCGGTATGATGGAGATCGCCGGCAAGACGGTGGGCATCATCGGCTACGGCGGGATCGGGCAGGCCTTCGGGAAGATCATGAAGGCCATGGGCGCCCGGCTGCTGGTCTATTCCCGACACTTCCATCCGGAGCTGGAAGACGATAATACTACTTATGTAAACTTAAAAGAGCTTTACGCCCGTTCGGACATCATTTCCCTCCACTGTCCGGTCAACGCCGACAGCCGGGGGATGATCGACGCCGCCGCCATCGGGAAGATGAAGGACGGCGTGATCCTGATCAATACCTCCCGGGGCGCGCTGATCGTGGAGGAGGACGTGGCGGCGGCCCTGCGCAGCGGCAAGCTCCGGGCTCTGGGCCAGGACGCCTTCACCGTGGAGCCCATCCGTCCGGACAACCCCCTGCTGAGCACGCCCAACACCTTCCTGACGCCCCACGTGGGCTGGGCGCCCAAGGAGACCCGACGCCGTCTGCTGGAGATCGTGGCGGAAAATATCCGCTGCTTCCAGGCGGGCGAGCCCCAAAACGTCGTGAATCCGTAAGGAGATCCCGTGCAAACACCATAAAAAAGGAGGAATCCCCATGCTGACCAAACGCACCCTTTGTCTGCTGCTGGCCCTTGTCATGGTCCTTGTTCTCGCGGCCTGCGGCAAAACCCCAAGCGATTCCAAGCCCAGCGACGACACCAAGCCCGCCGGTCAGAGTTCGACCCAGACGCCCGGGCAGGAGACTGACAAGCCCGCCGAGCATGGCAACAGCGCAGCTGCGGCGGCTTTGATCCCCGGAACGCTGCGGCAGTTCAATCTGAAGGAGGGAGAGGCGCCCGTGCTGCGGGGCATCCGGCTGGCCGGAAACCGTGTGGGCAGCTCGGAGTTCAACGCCGGCGAGCCCGCCGCGGAGGGCTTCCGCTGCGTCTTCGAGCTGAACGAGTGGGTGGAATGCTATCCGGACACCGACGCCGCAGAGGGCCTGACGCTCTGGGTCCTGAAGCGCCAGGCGGATCCCGCTGCCTACGAGAGCGAACGCTTTTCCGAAGAAACGGAGGGCTTCGTTTTGAGCCAGGCCCTGGAGAAGAGCCCTGACGGGGACGAATATCCCTGGGGCAGCTTCTATCTGAACCCGGACGATTGGGAGCCGGGCGATTACGACCTGATTTTCACCCTGGATGGCAAGGCCGTGGCCGGAACGCAGCTCCGCTTCTATGGAGATGGGGAGCTGCAGGAGAAGAGCGACGACGAGCTGACGGCGCTGATGACAAGCCTTGTGACCAAATGAACCCTGCGCGGAGTGGCCGAAGTTCCGGCCGCTCCGCGCGTTTTCCGTCTCTGCATGATTTCTCCCGCGGCGGGCATAATAGGAGAGAAATCCAATGAATGCGGAGGACGGTATGCAGGGAAAGGTAGAAATCTGCGGGGTGAACACCGCGAAGCTGGGGACCCTGAAGCCCGGGGAGACGGAAGCGCTGCTGCGGCGCAGCAAGGCCGGGGACCGGGCCGCCCGGCAGCGGCTGATCGAGGGAAATCTGCGGCTGGTGCTGTCGGTGATCCAGCGCTTCATGGGCCGGGGCGAGAACCCGGACGATCTCTTTCAGGTGGGCTGCGTGGGGCTTCTGAAGGCCATCAACAACTTCGACCCGGAGCTGGACGTAAAATTCTCCACCTACGGCGTGCCGATGATCTGCGGGGAGATCCGCCGCTATCTCCGGGACAACTCCGCCATCCGGGTCAGCCGCTCCGTCCGGGACACGGCCTACCGGGTCCTGCAGTGTAAGGAGAAGCTGCTGGCGGAGCGGGGCCGGGAGGCCAGTCTGGAGGAGCTGGCGCAGGCCCTGGACTTGCCTCTTTCCGCGGTCTCAGAGGCCATGGACGCCGTCTCCGCTCCGGTATCCCTCTATGAGCCGGTCCACAGCGACGCCGGCGATCCGATGCTGGTGATGGATCAGATCAGCGATCCCCGCAGCAGCGACGAGCGCTGGCTGGAGGAGTTGGCCCTGAAGGACGCGCTGGCCGCCCTGGGGGAGCGGGAGAAGCACATCCTCTCCCTCCGCTACTACGACGGCAAGACCCAGGTGGAGGTAGCCAAGGCCATCGGCATTTCCCAGGCCCAGGTCTCCCGCCTGGAAAAAGGCGCGCTGAACCGCCTGCGAAAAGCAATCGTGTCCTGAAAAACGCGTCAAAACAGCCCTGTCCGCACGGACAGGGCTGTTTTTTCAATGTTCAGATCAGGCTGCAGTACAGCTCCATATACTTCTGCGCAGGGGCCTGCCAGGAGAAATCAGTCTCCATGTCGGCGCGGACCAGGGCCTCCCAGGCGGCCCGGTTGTTGTAGTAATCGCCCAGGGCGCGGTCGATGGCGCCCAGGAAGTCGTCGCCGTTGTAGCTCTGGAAGGTGTAGCCCCTGCCCTCGCCCGTATCCGGGTTGAAGGGAGGAACCGTATCCTTCAGACCGCCGGTGGCGTTGACCACAGGCACCGCGCCGTAGTGCATGGCAATCAGCTGACTCAGGCCGCAGGGCTCGGAGCGGGAGGGCATCAGGTATATGTCGGCGCCCGCGTAGACCCGGGAGGCCAGGGCGGAATCAAAGCGCAGGTTCATGGAGAACTTGCCGGGATATTCGCTGGCGACGGAGTTCAGAGCATGCTCGTACTTGGCCTCGCCCGTACCCACAATGACCAGCTGCAGCTCCCGCTCCAGCAGACGGCGCAGGATGTAGCAGAGGATGTCGATACCCTTGTGAGAGGCCAGGCGTGTTACCATTGCCAGGATGGGCGCGTCGCTCTCAGCCAGCCCCAGCTCCTGCTGAAGGGCCCGCTTGCAGGCCCGTTTGCCGGAAGGATCGGCGGCGGAGTAGTTTTGCGCGATGGCCGGATCGGCGGCGGGATCGTAGACCGAGACGTCGATGCCGTTGGTGATGCCGCGGAGCTTTTCGCCCCGGGAGGCCAGCACGCCGGAGAGTCCGTGGGCGAAGTAGGGATAGCGAAGCTCCGTGGCATAGGTCTCCGACACGGTGGTCACCAGATCGGCCTGGACCACGGCGGCCTTCATGAAGTTGATGCAGCCGTCGAAGCTGCACACGCCCCGCCAGCGATCGTCCAGACCCAGAACCTCGTTGAAGAACTCGGGACCGGTTTTGCCCTGATACTCGACGTTGTGGATGGTGAAGACGGTGCGGGTGCTAGGGAAGCGGTCGCGGAACTCGGCCTCCAGATAGATCGGCACCAGTCCGGTCTGCCAGTCGTGGCAATGGAGAATCTCGGGCCGGAGCTCAATCCGGGCCATGGCGGCCAGCACGGCCTTGGCAAAGTAGGCGAAGCGCTCTCCGTCGTCGTAGAAGCCGTAGATGCCGTCGCGGCAGAAGTAAAACTCGTTGTCCAGGAAGTAGATCTGCAGATTGCCGCTGCCGCCCTTCCAGCGGAAGAGCCCGGCGTACTGCTGCCGCCAGGTGAGATTCACGGTGAAGGCGGTGACCAGCTCCGTTTCAATGGCGGGATTGTATTTGATCTTCTTATAGTAGGGAAGGAAGACTGCAATCTGGTTGCCCTTGATCCGGGACAGCTCCGCGGGGAGAGCCTGGAGCACGTCCCCGAGGCCGCCCGTCTTGATGAAGGGGGCGGCCTCGGAGGCGATCATGGCAATTTTCATACCACGTCACCCCGGTTGAGAATCACGGGATGCTCCAGGGTGCCGATGAGCTTGACGCCGGCGTTGATCTTCACGTCCTTGTCGAGGATGCAGTATTCCAGCTGCGCGCCGATGCCGATTTCGCAGTTTGCCATGACGACGCAGTTCTTGACGGAGGCGCCGGTGGAGAGCTTCACGCCGCGGAAGAACACGGAGTTGAAGGCGGAGCCCAGCAGCACGCAGCCGTCGGCCACGATGCAGTCGTCGACCTCGGAGTTCTCGCCGTAGTAGACGGGAACCTGGTCGCGGACCTTGGTGTAGATGGTCAGGCCCTCGCGGAAGAGGCTGTGGCGGATGTTCTTGTCGATGATGGCAAGATTGTTGCGGAAGTATTCCTCAGTGGACTCGTTGAACAGAGCCACCTCGTCGAACTGATAAGCGCCCACGGAGAGCAGACCGTCGGCCCAATCCTGGAGGATGAACTCCCGCTCGAAGCGGTAACGGTTATGGCTGACGCATTCCTCGGCGGACTTCACCAGCAGGTCCTTGCGCATGATGAACATGCCCATGGAGGCCAGATAGTCCTCGGGGGCGGCGTAGTCCACGGCCATGTCGGAGATTTCGCCGTTCTCGTCCAGACGGACGGCCAGATCCAGCTGCTTCTTGCCGTTGGCGATGCCGCTCTTGACCACCACGGTCACGTCCTTGCCGGAGGCAATGTGGGCGTTCACGACGTCCTCCAGCTTGATGGCGCAGATGACGGCGGCGTCGGCCAGGATGATATACTCCTCCTTGCCCTTGGCCAGGTAGCCGCTGTTGGCGGCGGCGATGGCTTCCAGCTTGCCGCGGAAGTTGTTGCTCACACCCATGGAATACGGGGTGATGAACTCCAGGCCGTTCTCCTCCAGCTCCAGATCCCACTCCTCGCCGGAGCCGATGTGATTCATCAGGCTCTGGAAGTTGTACTGGGTGACGATGCCGATGTGACGGATGCCGGCGTTCGCCATGTTGGACAGGGTGAAGTCGATCTGGCGGTAGCGGCCGCCGTAGGGGAGGGAGGCCTGCGTGCGTTTATTGGTGAGCTGACCCAGAGAGCTGTCGTAGATATTCGCGAAAACAAGACCCATTACGTTTTTCATTGTATCTTACCTCCTGCCTCAGATGACTTCGCCGGGCTTGACGACCTGATTGACCTCGATGACGTGGTCCTTGCCAACCACGGCGATCTGGCGCTTCTCGCCCTCGCGGAAGGCGCCGCCGATGACGGCGCCGCTGCGGATCGTGCAGCCCTCGCCGATGATGGCGTTGCGGATGATGACGCCCTCTTCGATAACGGTATTGGGCATGATAACGGCGTCCTCCAGAACGACGTCCTTGCTGATCTTGCAGCCAGTGGAGACCACGCTGTGCTTCACGGAGCCATAGACCTCACAGCCCTCTGCGATCAGGCAGTTGATGTTCTTGGATTTCGTGTCGATGTAGGAGGCGGGCAGAGCGTAGTTTCTCGCAAAGATGGGAGCGCTGCCGTCGCCGTACAGATTGAATTCGGGATCGGTGCCCAGAAGCTCCATGTTGGCTTCCCAGAGGGAGCTGATGGTGCCGACGTCCTTCCAGTAGCCCTCAAAGTCGTAGGCGAAGAGCTTGTGACCGGAGTTCAGGATGGCGGGGATGATGTTCTTGCCGAAGTCGTTCTCGGAATTGGGATCCTCCTCGTCCTCAATCAGGAACTTCTTGAGAACGCTCCACTTGAAGACGTAGATGCCCATGGAGGCATTGTTGGACTTTGGCTGCTTGGGCTTCTCCTCGAATTCGTAGATGGAGCCGTCGGGATTGGTGTTCATGATGCCGAAGCGGGAGGCCTCCTCCATGGGAACCTTGCGGACGGCGATGGTGATGTCGGCGTCGTGCTCCTCGTGGTACTTGATCATCTTGGCGTAGTCCATCCGGTAGATGTGGTCGCCGGAGAGAATCAGCACGTTGTCGGGATTGTAGCGCTCGATGAACTTGATGTTCTGGTAGATCGCGTTGGCGGTACCCTTATACCATTCGGACTTCTTGGAGCCGGCATAAGGGGGCAGGACCTGAACGCCGCCGTGGGAACGGTTCAGACCCCAGGGCTGACCGTTGCCGATATACTCGTTGAGTTCCAGCGGCTGGTACTGCGTCAGAATACCGACGGTATCAATGCCGGAATTTACACAGTTGGAGAGGGGAAAGTCGATGATGCGGTACTTTCCCCCGAAGGGGACGGCGGGCTTGGCGGTGTTCTCCGTCAAGACGTACAGACGGGTGCCCTGGCCTCCGGCCAGCAGCATGGCGACGCAGCGCTTTTTCTGGAAGTTCATGGTGTTCGGGTCTCCTTTTTATTCTTGATTTTTTGGTAAGTGCTTTTTCTGGGAGCGCTTAGCGGGAACGTAATAGAGGACGGACAGGGGAGGCAGGGTGAATTCGCCGGAGAACGGCAGATCGCCCCAGGGACTGGACTCTGCGGTGACCTCGGGCAGCTCAGTTCCCCAGCCGCCGTATTTCTTGTCATCGGAGTTGAGAACCAGCTGATAGGAGCCCGCCTTGGGCAGGCCGATGCGGTAGTGCTCACGCTTGACGGGGCAGAAGTTGCAGATGCCGATGATCTCGTGGCCCTTGTCGTCGATGCGGCGGAAGGCGATCACGGAGTTGTCGCGGTCGTTGCAGGAAATCCAGCGGAAGCCGTCCCAGCTCAGATCGTTCTGCCAGAAGGCGGGGGTGTCGAGATACAGGTGATTCAGATCCCGGACGAAATCCCGCATCTGGCGGTGGCTTTCATAGTCCAGCAGCATCCAGTCGAGGCCCTGGTTCTCATTCCACTCCACGAACTGGGCGAACTCGTTGCCCATGAAGTTCAGCTTCTTGCCCGGGTGGCCCATCTGCCAGCCGAAGAAGGTCCGCAGATTGGCAAACTTGTCCACGTAGTAGCCGGGCATCTTCTGAATCAGCGAGCACTTGCCGTGGACCACTTCGTCGTGGCTCAGCGGCAGGATGTAGTTCTCGGAGAAGGCATAGGTCATGGAGAAGGTCAGGCTGTCGTGGGAGTATTTGCGGTAGATGGGGTCCTGGCTCATATAGCGCAGGTTGTCGTTCATCCAGCCCATGTTCCACTTGAAGAGGAAGCCCAGGCCGCCGTCGCTGGTGGGACGGGTGATCAGTGGGAAGGCAGTGGATTCCTCGGCCACCATGATGGGCTGATGCCGGACGGAGAAGGCAGCCTCGTTGAGCTTGCGCAGGAAGGCGATGGCCTCCAGATTCTCCTTGCCGCCGTACTTGTTGGGCCGATAGTTGGGCCGGTTATAGTCCAGATACAGCATGGAGGCCACGGCGTCCACGCGGATGCCGTCGATGTGGTACCGCTCCAGCCAGAACACGGCACTGGAGATGAGGAAGGAGATGACTTCCGGCTTGCCGTAGTCGTAAATCCGGGTGGTCCAGTCGGGGTGCTCGTTCATCATGGGGTCGGAGAGCTCGTAGCAGCAGGAGCCGTCAAACTCATACAGGCCGTTGATGTCCTTGGGGAAGTGGGCGGGTACCCAGTCGAGGATGACGCCGATGCCGGCCTGGTGCAGCTTGTCGATGAGCTCCATCAGCAGGTAGGGCTCGCCGTAGCGGGAGGTGGGGGAGAAGTAGCCCGTCACCTGATAGCCCCAGGAGGGATCATAGGGATATTCCGTGATGGGCATGAGCTCCACGTGGGTGTAGCCCATCTCCTTCAGATAGGGGATCAGCTGTTCGGCCAGCTCGGAATAGCCGTAGGGGATGTTGCCCTCCTTGCGCCGCCAGGAGCCGAAGTGCATTTCGTAGATGTTGAGGGGTCGCTTGAGAATATTCCGGCGGTCCTGATTGGCGCGCCAGAGTCCGTCATGCCACTTGTGCTTGGTCAGATCGCAGATGACCGAGCAGTTGTCGGGACGGTAGGTAGTGCGGAAGCCGTAGGGGTCAGTTTTGTCTACCTCGCGGCCGTCGGCGCCGACCACGAAATACTTGTAGGAGCAGCCGACTCTCGCCCATTTGGAGAAAACCTCCCAGATTCCGTGCGAAATCTTGGTCATGGGCAGGTCGCCCTTGTTCCAGAAGTTAAAATCGCCGATTACGCTGACATAACGGGCATTGGGTGCCCAGACGCGGAAGACGAAGCCCTCCTCGCCGTCCCGGGTCTCGGGATGGCAGCCCAAAAGCTCATATGCGCGGATGTTGTCGCCGCGATGGAAGGATTCCACCATCAGCCTCACTTGTTCGTCCATGCTTTCACCTCCGTATGATCTTGCCGCCATGCAGGACGGCCGACGATTGCTGTGCGCAGTCGTGCAAGTATCCACAGCTATTATAACGGGATTTTTCGAAGAATGCAATGCCTTCCGGTAATTTTTTTATATTGTCATTTCTATGGGGCTATGATATAATAACAAGAACAACGAAAAGGAGGAGAAATCCTTATGCAAGACTCCAAACGCTTTACCGAATACGCCGTGAAACAAGCCTGCGGCCTGCTGTCCATCGACAGCCCCACCGGCTATACCGCCGCCGCGGAGACGCACTTGCTCAAAACCTTCCGGGACCTGGGCTATGAGCCTGTCCACACCGTCAAGGGCGGCGTCCTGGTGGACCTGGGCGGCGCGGACTCCTCCAACGGGCTGCTGCTGGAGGCTCACTGCGACACCCTGGGGGCCATGGTGGCCGAGCTGAAGGGCAGCGGCCGTCTGCGGGTGGTACCGCTGGGCGGGCTCCCCGCCGTCATGGTCAACACCGAGAGCTGCCGGGTCGTCACGAAGTTTGACGGAGCCTATGGCGGAACCTTCCAGATCTGCAACGCCTCCACGCACGTCAACGGCGAGCTGCGCAAGACGGTTCCGGACTATGACAACATGGAGATCGTACTGGACGAGCCGGTCTCCTCCGTCGAGGACCTGAAGGAGCTGGGCATCGGCGTGGGCGATATCGTCTGCTTCGATCCCCGCACCGTGGTTACGGAGAAGGGCTACGTCAAGAGCCGCTTCCTGGACGACAAGCTCTCCGCCGGCATCCTGATCGCCCTGGCCAAGTATATCAAGGAAGAGAAGCTGAAGCTGGCCCGCCGGGTTTTCCTCCATTTCACGGTTTACGAGGAGGTGGGGCACGGCGGCGCGGGCTCTGTCCCCGCCGGCGTGACGGAGGCCATCTCCGTGGACATGGGCTGCGTGGGCAGCGGCCTGCAGTGTACGGAGCGTCAGGTCTCCATCTGCGCCAAGGACAGCGGCGGTCCCTACAGCTATGAGATTGTCCGCAAGCTGATTGCCGCCGCCAGATCTGAGGGCGCAGATTACGCCGTGGACGTTTATCCCCACTACGGCTCCGACGTGGAGGCCACCCTCTCCGCGGGCTGGGATCTGCGCCACGGTCTCATCGGCCCCGGCGTTTACGCCTCCCACGGCTACGAGCGCAGCCACAAGGACGGAGTCGAGAACACCCTGAAGGTGCTGGTGGGGTACGTTCAGGAATAAGTAAGAAGTAATAAGTAAAAAGAAAGAAGTAATGCGCGGCAGAAAAAATGCAGGGACAAGCATTGCTTGTCCGCGGCGAGCAGAAGCCTTCCGAAGAAAACCGTAAGGGGCGGCGCCTTCGACGCCCCGCTCCCGTAGGGTACGATCATACCCCGCCGTCAAGGCGGGCACAATCATACCGCTCCGATGAAGGCGGAGAACATTTCGGCACGCTGCCCCGCAGCAAAACAAAAACAATAAGGAGAATTACAAAGATGGAGCCCATCAGACAAAGCGACTTATTGCATTATCAATTCCTCTCCGGGCTGCGTTTTTCCCCAAAGGGCACGCGGGCGGCCTTCGTCGTCGCCAATTCCAACGAGGAGGAAAACTGCTACGAGCGCCGCCTGTGGCTGTATGAGAACGGGGGCCTCCGCCAGCTCACGGATTTGGGCAAGGAGGGGAGCTTCCTCTGGCTGGATGAGAACCGGCTGATCTTTCCTGCGGTCCGCTCCGCGAAGGAGAAGAAGCGGGCTGAGGCCAAGGAGGAATTCACCGCCTATTACGTTCTGGACGTCTGCGGCGGCGAGGCGCTGCCGTACATGACCCTGCCCTTTGCGGCGCGCTCCATCCGCCTGCTGGGGGACGAGCGCTTCCTGGTCACCGCCAGCGTGGACAAGGACAGGCCTCTGCTCTACGCCGCCTCCGACGAGGAGAAGGCCCAGGCCCGCAAGGAGCGGGAGGAGGAAAAGGACTACGAGGTCTTTACCGAGCTGCCCTTCTGGTCCAACGGCGCCGGCGTCACCAACGGCAAGCGAACCCTGGCCTTCCTGGCGGAGCGGGAGCCTTTGAAGATCACCCCCATGCTGGAGGCCCCCGAGGACCTGATCTGCGAGACGGTCCTGGGCGACGAGGTCCTGCTGGCCTACGTGCCCTGGCAGGCCAAATATCCCCTGAAGGGCTTCTGCCTCCGGGGCTTCAACTGGAGAACTGGGGAGAAGCGGGAGATCCTCTTCGACTGGGAGCTGCGGCCTGAGGGCCTGGAGACCGTGGGCGACCGGGTCTTCCTGCTGGCCACCGAGAGCAAGCGCCACGGCCTCAACGAGAACGCCTGGGTCTACGTCCTGGACCCCGCGGCGGGCAAATACGAGCTGCTGCGGCAGGAGGAGTACAACATGTACAACTCCGTGGGCTCCGACTGCCGTCTGGGCGGCGGCCGGCAGGCCGTGGGGACCCCGGAGGGCCTTTACCATCTGACCACCCGGGAGGGCAGCGCCGTCCTTCATCTGCTCCGGCCCGACGGGTCCGACGAGCCGGTCTTCACCGGCGAGGGCGCCATGGACTGCTTCGACGTGGCCAACGGCCGGCTGCTCTGCGTGGGCCTCTACGACATGCGGCTCCAGGAGCTCTATACCGCAAAGCTGGGCGACGACACGCTGACCCGCGTCTCGCACTTCAATGACGCCGCCCTGGAGGGCCGCTATCTCGCGCGGCCGGAGCCTCTTACGGTGCAGAGCCGGGGCTGGGAGATCGGCGGCTGGGTCCTGAAGCCCAAGGACTTCGACCCCGGGAAGAAATACCCCGCCGTCCTGGACGTCCACGGCGGCCCCAAGACCGTCTACGGCCCCGTTTTCTACCATGAGATGCAGCTCTGGGCCTCCCTGGGTTACTTCGTCTTCTTCTGCAACCCCATGGGCAGCGACGGAAGGGACAACAAATTTATGGACATCCGCGGCCACTACGGCGATACAGATTATGTCAACCTCATGGATTTCACCGACGCGGTGCTGGCCAAGTACCCGCAGATCGACCCCAAGCGGGTCTGCGAGACCGGCGGCAGCTACGGCGGCTTCATGACCAACTGGATCATCGGCCACACGGACCGCTTCTGCTGCGCGGCCTCCCAGCGCTCCATCGCCAACTGGCTGGCCTTCTACGGCATGTCGGACATCGGCTTCTACTTTGCCGGGGACCAGACCGACGGGGACATCTACGACACGCCCGAGAAGCTCTGGGCACAGTCCCCGCTGAAATACGCCAAAAACGTCAAAACCCCCACGCTCTTTATCCACTCCGACGAGGACTACCGCTGCCCCATGGCGGAGGGCATCCAGATGTACGCGGCTCTGGTGGACCGGGGCGTGGAGGCCAGGCTCTGCCTCTTCCACGGGGAAACCCATGAGCTCTCCCGCTCCGGCAAGCCCAGGCACCGCCAGCGCCGCCTGCAGGAGATCACCGACTGGTTCGAGAAGCACGCGAAAAAATAAAGAAGAAAGGGAAAGAACGGAGGGAAGCGTATGAGCGTTGCTCTGAAGATGATTGGAATTGCTCTCCTTGACGCCACCGACGTTCTGGGGGCCCTGCTGGGCGTGCTGTATCTGGCGGGTCTGTGGAAGCTGTTGGAAAAATCCGGCGTCAAGGGTTGGTGGGCCCTGATTCCCGGGGCGAGGGATTATCAGCTGGCCCGCTGCGCCGGGCGGGAGCCGGAGGGGCGCGTCTTCAGCGTCAGCGGCGTGGTGATGCTTGTCATCGAGCTCCTGTTCGTCCTGCTCGGCAACTCCAAGGCCGCAACGATAGAAGAAATTGCCAATCAGGTGCTGGTGCTGACCGTGCTGCTGATTGCCGTCCTGTTCGTCCGCTGGATCTATATGCTCCGGGTTTTTGCAGGTCTGTTGAACGTCTACAACCTGCGCAAGCGCTGGCTTTGGCTGGTGCTGGCGAGCTACACCCGCTGGCTGCCCATGCTGCTCTGGGGCTTCGGCAAGAAATATCAGCCGGAGTGGAAGCTGGAGGACATCAAGGCGGAGCTGGCGCGCCTGGCGACCCACGGCAGCGCAACCGTCATGGACGAGGGCCTCACCGTGAATCTGGAGGAGCGCAGCGCAACGGAATTCTTCCAGAAAAAGGTGCTGCTGCGAGACATCCACATGACCATTCCCCAGGGCCGCATGGTCCTGCTGCTGGGCGGCTCCGGCGCGGGCAAGACCACCTACCTCAACGCCATCAACGGCTACGAAAAGGCGAAAGCCGAGGTCATGCTCAACGGCAGCAATATGTACACCCAGTATAAAAAGATGCAGTACGAGGTGGGCTTTGTGCCCCAGTCGGAGATGATGCGGGGCAAGGACACCGTCCTCAACACCCTGCTGGACGCGGCGAAGCTGCGTCTGCCCCGGGACGTGGGCGCCAGACAGCGCCGGGAGCGGGTGGACGAGGTCATGGAGATCTTCGGCCTGAAGCCTGTGCGGCATAATCTGGTGGATAAGCTCTCCGGCGGCCAGAAAAAGCGGCTGTCCATCTCCATGGAGTTCATTTCCAATCCGTCTCTGTTTATATTGGACGAGCCGGATTCCGGTCTCGACGGCGTCATGGCCCGGGAGCTCTTTGTCCAGCTCCGCAAGATCGCAGACACCGGCAAGATCGTCATTGTCATCACCCATACGCCGGACCGCGTGATCGACCTGTTTGACGACGTGATCGTCCTGGCAAAGGACAGCAGCCGCACCGGCCGGCTGGCCTTCTACGGAAGCATTGAGCAGGCGCGGGAATTCTTCCAGCGGGATCGGATGGAGCAGATCGTGAAGTCCGTCAACCGCAAGGAGGAGGGCGGCGACGGACTGGCGGACGAATTCGTGATGAAGTACGCGGAGGTGCAGTATGGCTGAGCTGAATAAAACCGAGAACGCCCGCAGATTCCATGCGCGGCACCGGGGCCGCGGGGCGCAGGTTTGGATCTACCTGGGCAAGCTCCTGCGGATGTTTGTCTACCAGAGCGACTGGAAGGTCCTGCCCATGGCGGCCCTGATCGCGGGTCTGGTGGGAATGGTGATCCGCAAGAAGATGTTCCTGAATATGGAAGGCACCCTGATGGGCGCCTTCGCCCTGGTCTGCGTCTGTATCTGGAACGGCTGCTTCAACTCGATCCAGGTCATTTGCCGGGAGCGCGACGTGATCAAGCGCGAACACCGCTCCGGTATGCATATCTCCTCCTACATCCTGGCGCATATGATCTATCAGTTCCTGCTCTGCGTCCTGCAAACCGGCGTCACCCTCTACGTGACGAAGCTGACCGGCGTGCAGTACCCCAGCGAGGGATTGATCACGCCCTGGCTGATGGTGGATCTGGCCATTTCCATGCTGCTGATCAGCTATGCCTCGGACATGCTCTCTCTGTGGGTCTCTACCCTGGCGAAGACCACCACAACGGCCATGACCATCATGCCCTTTGTGCTGATCTTCCAGCTGGTGTTCTCCGGCGGAATGCTGACGCTTCCTGCCTGGACGCAGCCGCTGACCCAGTTTACCATCTCCAACCCCGGCCTGAAGGTGATCGCCGCCCAGGCGGACACCAACAAGCGCCCCTTTGTGACGATCTCGGATATGCTGAACAAGATGGGGGATAACGAGCTCAACGTGGAGATCACGATGGGACAGGTGATGGATCTGCTGACCGATGATGAGATCCCCACCATTGCGAAGCTTCGGCAAAGCGTGATCAGCCTGCGCCTCGGCGACACGCAGGAGACTCCGGATGATTCCGTCACCGTAGGCGAGCTTCTGGATCAGATCGTGGAGGATCCGACGCTCCAGGCCCATCGGGGGAATAGCTATACCCTCAACATTACGGTGGGCAAGCTGATGGACGTCGTGGGCAGGGAACGGCTCAAGGGCTTCTTGGAGGAAAAGGCTGCCCAGGCCAGCTACAAGGCGGACTACGCCCTGACAGAGGAAAACGTCATCTCCTACTGGATGCACCTGATTCTGTTTATCTTCGCCTTTGCCGCCCTGGCGACCGTCACGCTGGAGTTTATTGATAAGGATAAGCGCTGACAAAGCATACAAAATGAACGGGATCTGTTCAGCCGCCCCACAGGCGGTTAATCAGATCCCGTTTCGCTGCCGCATTTGACTCCTTACAGATTCAGCAGCACCAGCGCGGCCAGAATGAGGCCCACGCCCAGGCACTGGCGCTTCGTGAGCCGCTCCCGGAAGAACAGGAGCCCCGCCGCCAGGACCAGCAGAATGGTGCCGGTGCTGAAAACCGGGAAAACCAGGAAGGCCGGGAGCTTCTGCAGGGAGCGCAGAAGCAGGTAAGAGGAGAAGTAGTTCGGCACGCCCACAGCGGCGCCGGCGGCAAATTCCCGCAGTACCAGCCGTTTTCCGGTGCGTTTCCGCTCCCACAGTGCCAGACAGACGGTCAGCAGCAGGGCCGTCACAAAGAGCCAGAAGAAAAACCGTGTGTTCTCCGCCGGGTTTCCAAGCTCCTCGAAGACCTTGGACATGGCGTCTGCTCCGCCGCTGCAGAGCAGGGTCAGCAGCAGGAGCCAGAAGCCCTTCTTTGCGCTGCCGGTCCCTTCGTTGTTGATCAGCACCAGGGCCGCCAGCACCAGACCGACGCCCAGGAACTGCAGGACGGCGGGCCGCTCTTCAAAGAAGAGCACACTGACCAGCAGAGAGATCACCAGGCCCAGCCGGGCAAAGGCGGAGGTGAGTCCGGCCCCGTTTTGCTGGACGCTGGTCTGCATCAGCACCAGGGCGGACACGTAGAAGAAGCCGGCCACGGCGCCCATGCCGACGGTGCTTCCGCTGCCGGAGAGCACGGAGCCGTCCCCCGGGGTCAGCAGCAGGGCCAGGAGGATGCAGGTCAGATAGTTGCCGAGAATGATCCCGTATCGGTTTCCGTCCCGGCTGCGGAAGAAGCGCAGCGCCAGGGTCATGGAGGCGCTGCTGAGTATGGCAAGCAATAGATAGAGCATTGGATAGTTCCTTTCACGAGGGTTTCGTCCCCGTATCATACACGACTTGCGGTGCGATGTCAACTGCGTCTTTTCTTCGCGGCGGGCTTGCATTCCGCGGTGGGATGTGTTATGATAGGTCCAACAAAATCAGAGAGAGGACCGTCCCTTATGACTTACCCCATTGAGATCGCCGGCCTGCGGCGGGAGCTGCCCCTCTGCCGGGTTAGCGAGGATCTGTACGTGGCCGCCTTCATCCTCTTCGGCGACGCGGAGCTCACCGTGGCCTGCGCCCGAGAGCTGCTGAAGCTGACGCCTGCCGAGGAATACGACTATCTCTTCACCTCCGAGGCCAAGAGCATCCCCCTGATCCATGAGATGGCCCGCCAGTCCGGGGCGAAAAAGTACTTCATCGCCCGGAAGGGCCCCAAGAGCTATATGCCGGAGCCCATCTTCGTGGAGGATCGCTCCATCACCACCGAGGGCGTCCAGCGCCTCTACCTGGGGCGGGACGACGCGGAGCTGATTCGCGGCAAGCGCGTCCTGCTGGTGGACGACGTGATCTCCAAGGGCGGCTCGATGCTGGCCATGGAGGAGCTGGTCCGGACAGCCGGCGGTACGGTGGTTGGCCGGGCGGCGGTCCTGGCGGAGGGCGCCGCGGCGCTGCGCAGCGATATCCGCGTCCTGGACGCCGTCCCGCTCTTCCACGCCGACGGAACTCCCATCGAAAACTGAAAGGAACGATTTGCTATGGATATTCATGAACGCTTTGTGCTCCAGGACTGCCCCCGCTGCGGCGGCCCCGGCCTTCTGGACGAGGAGAGCGGCGGCTGGATTTACGCCGTCTGCATGGACTGCGGCGCGCAGACCGCGCCCTTTGAATTCAATACCCCGGAGGAGCGGGAGGCGGCTGCCGAGAAGGTCGCCACGCTCTGGAATGTGGGCAAGGTCATTCGCCAGGAAAACGGTGAATAGGCCCTGACCGCACAGTAACAGAAGGAGGAATCCATTATGGCAAGCTATCGCTGTGAGTCCTGCGGCAGGAGCTTCGACCCGAATAAAAGCGAGATCTGCCCCGGCTGCGGCGCCGCGGTGCCGCCGAAGGTCCTGACCCGGCTTCAGCGTCGGCAGGGCGCCGCCGGCTTCGTGAAGGAGGAGCGCGACAACCACGATCCCAAGTGCCACGAGGACGACGCCTGGACCGGCAGCTACGGTGAGCAGCAGTACCACAAGCGGGCGGCGCAGCACGCCCACGCCCACCCCTCTGCGCCCAATCCCACCCGGGTTTCCAACGCGAATCCGGCCCGCCGGTCTTCCGGAAGCTCCGGAAACCGGAGCAAGTCGCCCATGCTTACGCTGTTCCTCATCGTCACTATTATCAGCATCCTGCTTATCGTTCTGGCCGTGTTTATCGTCTTCCAGGACATGCGGAGCGCCTTTGAAAACGCCGATTTCTGGAGCATTTTCGGCGGCTGAGGAAGCAGGCGGACAATCGAACACGCACAAAACGGCAGGAGCCCCGGCTTCTGCCGTTTTACGCGTAATATACGAATATAATTGCGCTTTTTGTCACCCGGTATGCAGGGGGCTGCAGCGGGGAAAGGGGAGTGCGGCGGCCATTCCGGCGGCGGAATTCGGCCAAAAGCCCGCGTTTTGTCAGAAAAAGCAGGTCCCTGCCGAGCCAGCGGCTGAATCAAAATCATAAAAATATGTGATATTCTGAATACAAATATTGAATATTAAGAAAATTCAATCAAAAAGCCGTCAAACTTAACAAAATTTTAATATTTATATTGACTTTCCATCTTAAAAGTAGTAGAGTTGCAGGGCCACCGAAAGCGCTGCCGCACTGGGACCGACCGAACGGAGCCTTTCAGAACAACAAGAGAAAAAGAGGGAAAACCAAATGAATTCCGCCCAAAACACCAAGAAGATCAAGTGGCAAATGCTGGCCTTTATGGCGTTTTCCACGGTTTGGGGCTTCGGCAACGTCCTGAACGGCTTCGTTTACTTCAACGGTATCCAGGTCATTTTCTCCTGGATCCTCATGTTTGCCCTGTACTTCGTCCCCTATGCGCTGATGGTGGGCGAGCTGGGCTCCGCCTTCAAGACCACCGGCGGCGGCGTCTCCTCCTGGGTCCACGATACCATGGGCTCCAAGCTGGGCTACTATGCCGGCTGGACCTACTGGGCCTGCCACGTCACCTACATCGCCTCCAAGAGCTCCGGCGGCCTGAAGGCCCTGAGCTGGGCCATCTTCCAGAACGCCGAGAAGTACGACAGCTTCCCCACCATCTGGGTCCAGCTGGCGACCCTGGCGATTCTGCTGCTCTTCGCCTTCGTGGCAAGCCGCGGCATCAAGCCGCTGAAGAGCCTGACTACCATCGCCGGCTCCTCCATGTTCGTGATGTCCCTGCTGTACATCGTCATGATGTTCGCAGCCCCCGCCGTGAATCCCAACGGCGGCTACGTCAGCCTGAAGTTCACCAAGGAGGCGCTGCTTCCCAACTTCAACGTGGGCTACTTCACCTCCCTGTCCATCCTGGTCTTTGCCGTGGGCGGCTGCGAGAAGATTTCCCCCTACGTCAACAAGGTTGAGAATCCCTCCAAGGGCTTCCCCAAGGGCATGATCTCCCTGGCAATCATGGTCGTGGTCTGCGCCATCCTGGGCACCGTTGCCATGGGCATGATGTTCGACCCCGCCGTGATCAACGAGAGCGAGGAGTCCTTCGCCTCCTACGCCGCCAACGGCTCCTACTGGGCCTTCCAGAAGCTGGGCCAGTACTACGGCCTCGGCAACACCCTGCTGATCATCTACGCCGTCTGCAACATGATCGGCCAGCTGGGCGTTCTGGTGCTGTCCATCGACGCGCCTCTGCGCATGCTCCTGGACAACGAGAAGACCCAGAAGTACATCCCCAACCGTCTGCTGAAGAAGAACAAGTACGGCGCGTACATCAACGGCATTCTGATGGTCGTCATCCTGTCCGGCGGCATCATCCTGATCCAGTCCATCGTTCCCGGCGCGGCCGCCGTTCTGAAGCAGCTGACCAAGCTGAACTCCGTCTGCATGCCCCTGCGTTACTGCTGGGTGTTCGTGGCCTACATTGCTCTGCGCAAGGCCTACAAGACCATCAACGCCGATTACCGCTTCGTGAAGCACCAGGGACCCGCCTACTTCTGGGGCATCTGGTGTCTGGTCATCACCCTGGCCTGCTGCTTCATGGGCATGTACGACGCCGATACCTTCACCATGATCCTGAACATCGCCACGCCCTGCGTGCTGACCGCTCTCGGCCTGATTATGCCGGCCATTGCCAAGCACCAGGGAAAGTGCTGAGATCGTCCCCACCGCGGGCGGCGCCGACAAAGCGCCGCCCGTTTTTGCGCGCAGCCCGGCAAATTCGGATTTGGTGAGCTCCCGCAAAACCTCCCCTGGCAAGGGGAGGTGCCCCAGTGCGCACACTGGGGCGGAGGGGTGAGGGATCGGAGATTGCGCGCTCCCAACCAACGACTGCAAGACCCAACGCGACCCCTCC
>JAFWTG010000095.1 GCA_017519005.1 Oscillospiraceae bacterium
GCCAGGCTTCCAAGGCCTCCAACATCGGCCAGGTCGCGCAGTTCGCGTCCGCGGGCAAGGAGATCAAGTCCAAGCCGCTGGCTGAGATCGCCATGACCTACGGCTACGTCTATGTCGCGCAGGTCGCCATGGGCGCCAACCAGCTGCAGACCATGAAGGCCATCGCCGAGGCCGAAGCCCACAAGGGGCCCTCCCTGATCATCGGCTACGCCCCCTGCGAGATGCACTCCATCAAGGGCGGCATGATCCACTGCCAGGAAGAGATGAAGAAGGCTGTCGAGTGCGGCTACTGGAATATGTTCCGCTTCAACCCCGACGCCGAGAAGAAGTTCACCCTGGATTCCAAGGATCCCAAGGGCGGCTATCAGGAGTTCCTGATGAACGAGGCCCGCTACAGCCGTCTGACCCGCGAGTTCCCCGAGCGTGCGACCACCCTGTTCGCCAAGAACGAGGCCGCCGCCATGGAGCGCTACGAGCACCTGAAGAAGCTGGTCGAGCTCTACAGCTAATCCGCCGATTCGTAACAAGCAAAAGCCCATCCGGTTTCCCGGATGGGCTTTCCTTTTGTCACGATCAGATTTTCTTGCCCGCCTGCACCAGCATGGCCTGCTTGATGTCCCAGAGCTTCTGGCTCAGGTCCACGTAGTAGGAATGGGGATTGTCAAAGCGCTTGACCTCGTCCCAGAGGGTGTCCACCTGCTGCTCGCAGTAGGCGCGGATCTCCTTGAGGCTGGGCAGTTCATAAACCAGCTCGCCGTTCCGGAAGATGGGGACCTGCAGCTCCTTGGCCTCGAAATTGTAGACAACCTTCCGCTTCCAGACGGCGTCGGGGGCGAAGATCTCAAAGTCGCCGCTGTCGTCCACGGTCTCGTCGTACACGCAGAGATAGTCCGCGATGGCCTTGCCGGTGTCCCGGCCGTAGAAGCGCCAGACCTTCTTATAGTGGGGGTTGGTGATTTTGCCCACGTTCTCGCTGACCTTGATCTTGGGGACCACGTTCCCCTGCTCGTCCTCCACGGCGCAGACCTTGTAAACGCCGCCGAAGACCGGCTCGGACTTGGCGGTGATCATCCGCTCGCCCACGCCGAACATGTCGATCTGCGCGCCCTGGGACAGGATGTCCTTGATGATATACTCGTCCAGGGAGTTGGAGACAGAGATTTTGCACTCGGTCCAGCCCGCCTCGTCCAGCATTTCCCGGGCCTTGCGGGTCAAATAGGCCATATCGCCGGAGTCGATGCGGATGCCGCATTTGGTGATGCCCAGGGGCTTCAGCACCTCGTTGAAGGCGCGGATGGCGTCGGGGATGCCGGAGCGCAGGGTGTTGTAGGTGTCCACCAGCAGGGTGGCGTTGGTGGGATAGATCTCGCAGTACTTTTTGAAGGCCTCGTACTGGGTGTCGAACATCTGGACCCAGGAGTGGGCCATGGTGCCGCCGGCGGGAACGCCGAAGCGCTCGTCGGAGATGGTGCATGCCGTGCCGTTGACGCCGCCGATGAAGCAGGCGCGGGCGCCGTTGATGGCGGCGCTGGCGCCCTGGGCCCGGCGGGAGCCGAACTCCAGCACCGTCCGCCCCTCGGCGGCCCGGACGATCCGGTTGGCCTTGGTGGCGATAAGGCTCTGGTGGTTCAGCGCCAGCAGCACGTAGGTCTCGATGAACTGGGCCTCAATGGCCGGCGCACGGACCGTCAGAATGGGCTCGTTGGGGAAGACCGGGGTCCCCTCGGGAATCGCCCAGACGTCGCCGGAGAAGCGGAAGTGCCGCAGATAGTCCAGGAAGGCCTCGTCGAAGAGCTGCTTGGAGCGCAGATACTCGATATCCGACTCCGTAAAGCGCAGGTTCCGGATATAGTGAATCACGTCCTCCAGACCGGCGACGATGGCGAAGCCGCCCTGGTCCGGGATGGAGCGGAAGAACACGTCAAAGTAGGAGATCGTGTCCTTTTTCCCCGTCAGGAAGTAGCCGTTTGCCATGGTGAGCTCATAGAAATCACAGAGCATCGTCAGATTTTCGCGTTCCATATCAGTCGTTTCCCTCCACGATTTCACGGTTCCGGGCGCCGATCTCGCCGAAGCTGATCTCCGCCTGGCGGTAGGCGCTGTTGAGATTGGTCAGCAGGGCCAGCATCTGATTGACGTTGCCGGTGAGGGTCTTGGAGAGCTGCTCCAGATCCGCCTTGCCGGCGTCCAGGCGCTGGCTGGCCTGGTTGAAGACGGACTGCACCTGGCGGTACACGTCCCCGGAGCGCTCCCGGGCCAGGCGCTCGGCCAGCTCGGCGCGGCGGTAGGCCGCCAGCTCCAGCTCGGTATAGTCCTTGGAGGGCTGGACCTCCACGGGCAGCACCTCCGCCACAGGGGCGATGGGCTCCTCCAGGTCCTGGGGGATCGGCATGGGAACGGTCTCGGCGTCCTCCTCGGTCCGGGACTCCAGCTCCTCCTCCAGCGCGGCCAGGCGCTGCTCCAGCTCCTCGTTGCGGGCGCGGAGATCGTTGGCCAGGGCCTGGGCGTCGGAGAGAGCCTTCTCGGTCTCCTCGTTTTCGCGGGCGGCGGCCAGGGCCTCGCCGGCCTCGTCAAGCTGGGTCCGGAGCTGCGCGTTCTTCTCCTCCAGGCGGCGCAGGGCGTCCTCGTGCTCCCGCGTCATCCGGTCGATGAAGGCCACAACGTCCTCCCGGTTGTAGCCGTGCAGGGCGGTGCGGAATTGGATTTGATCAGGCATGTGAAATACCTCCTCTTATGATTGCGGCACGCGGAGCGCAGGCCGCAAAATATTTACAGGATCGCTTTGTGGTGGACCTTTTTGCCCTTGCGGATATGCAGGCCAGCCTTCAGCTCCTCCGCGGGGAAGCTCCGGTCGATGGCGGAGATTCTTTCGTCGTTGACGGTAACGCCGCCGCCCTGAATCAGTTTCCGGGCCTCGGAACGGGAAGCCGCCAGCCCGCAGGCAGTCAGCAGGCTGATGACGTCGATGGCGCCGTCCTTCAGCTCCGCCTCAGTCAGCTTCGTGGTGGGCATGTTCTCGTCGGAGACGCCGCCGGCGAAGAGCGCCCGGGCGGCGTTCTGCGCCTTGTCGGCCTCCTCCTCGCCGTGGACCATTTTGGTCAGCTCCCAAGCCAGGATTTCCTTGGCCCGGTTCAGCTGCTCGCCCTCCCAGGCGCTCATCTCGTCGATCTGCTCCAGGGGCAGGAAGGTGAGCATGCGGATGCACTTGAGCACGTCGTCGTCGCCCACGTTGCGCCAGTACTGGTAGAACTCGAAGGGGCTGGTCTTGTTGGCGTCCAGCCAGACCGCGTTGCCGGCGGTCTTGCCCATCTTCTTGCCCTGGGAGTCGGTCAGCAGGGTGATGGTCATGGCGTGGGCGTCCTGGCCCAGCTTCTTGCGGATCAGCTCGGTGCCGCCCAGCATATTGGACCACTGGTCGTCGCCGCCGAACTGCATATTGCAGCCGTACTTCTGGAACAGGTAGTAGAAGTCGTAGGACTGCATAATCATATAATTGAACTCAAAGAAGGACAGGCCCTTCTCCATGCGCTGCTTGTAGCACTCGGCCCGCAGCATGTTGTTGACGGAGAAGCAGGCGCCCACCTCGCGAAGCAGCTCCACGTAGTTGAGGCTCAGCAGCCAGTCGGCGTTGTTGACCATCATGGCCTTGCCCTCGCCGAACTCGATGAAGCGCTCCATCTGACGGCGGAAGCACTCGGCGTTGTGGTCGATGTCCTCCCGGGTCAGCATCTTGCGCATGTCGGTGCGGCCGGAGGGGTCGCCGATCATGGTGGTGCCGCCGCCGATCAGGGCGATGGGCTTGTTGCCGGCCTGCTGGAGCCGCTTCATCAGGGTCAGAGCCATGAAGTGGCCTGCTGTGAGGCTGTCGGCGGTGCAGTCGAAGCCAATGTAGAAGGTGGCCTTTCCGGCGTTGATCATTTCCCGAATCTCGGGCTCGTTGGTCACCTGGGCGATCAGACCCCGGGCAACGAGTTCTTCATATATTTTCATAGTCGTTCTCCCGTATGTTGATTATTTTACAGAAACCTTTGCGTGGTGGAAATATTGGACAATTTCCGCGGTGCTTTCGCGTCAATGTCCCGTCCTGCCGGTAAACTCGATCAAAAGACCGGTCAGACAGGTGTCGTTATATTTCGTCCCCGGATATACGCTGCCGATCTCAAATTTGAAGCTTGCCGTCTCCCCATTCTGAACCTTCAAACCGAATTGGGAAATATTGATATACTGCTGCTTGATGGTATCCTCCAAAGCGATGACAGCGACAAATTCACCGTCGAAATACATGTTGAGTTCCCGGACTCTGTTGTTCTCGCTCCAGTTTCTCTCCGTAGCGGCGTATCCGTTTACAATGCACAGCTCAACGAAGCCGATGTCGGTCTCGTAGCTTTCATCGCCAACCAGGCAGGTCTGCCGGATTTCAATCCATTCTCCCACGCCGTCGCCCGCAGCGCCCTCTACCCAGGCCGTCTCTCGGTCCGTGGATTGCGTGTTCGACGGAGCATACGAATAAATCCCCTGCGGTTTCAGGGTTGAAGAGGCTGTGACGTCCGTCTGGAACAAGCTCACGCTGCACCAGGTGGAGCATCCGTCCCAAAGCCATTCTTCCCAGCCAAAGGAACTGGCGTCCGGACTGTAAACAGCGCCATCCTCTTCCATGTTGAGGAAGTCCAGGGTATAAGACGGGTATATGACGTTTGTCTCCGACTCCGCGGAGGGAGCTTCGGATTGCGTCTCGCTCCGGATCTCCGTGGAGGGCGCCTCGGACTGCGTCTCGCTCCGGATCTCCGTGGAGGGCGCCTCGGACTGCGGCTCGTTCCGGATCTCCGTGGAGGGCAGCTCGGATCGCGCCGCGCTGTTCGCTGTGGGGCTGCCGGCGGCCTGCATGCCCGCCATCCTCTCCTGGAGCTCGGAGATCGTCCGTTCATCGGACTTTTTGTCGCTGTACAGCTTCACGATCAGCAGGGCCATGAACGTGATTACAGCAAGCATGAGTATCATCAGGACCGCGGACAGGCCGGGTCTTGCTTTTTTGTTTCTCATGTTCTCATACCTTACCGTGTGACGGTTGGGTGGTTTCGTTGTGAACAGAAACCGGGTACCGTGATTGGCAAAACAAAACCATGATTTATTGGATCAGCATCTCTTCCGCGCTCCGCAGGGTGGTCTCGGTGATGACGGCGCCGCCGATCATGCGGGCCAGCTCCCCGACCCTGCCGGCGCGGTCCAGAGCCTTCACTTCCGTATAGGTTCTCCCCTGCCGCTCGGATTTGGAGATCAGCAGATGGTGCTCCGCCAGGGCCGCAATCTGGGGCAGATGGGTGACGCAAAGCACCTGCCGCCCCGCTGCGACCTGCCGCAGCTTCACGGCGACCTTCTGGGCGGCCCGGCCGGAAACACCGGCGTCCACCTCGTCGAAGATCAGCGTCGCAACGCTGTCGTGCTCCGCCATGACGTTCTTCATGGCCAGCATGATCCGTGCCAGCTCGCCGCCGGAGGCCACCTTGGCCAGAGGCTTCAGGGCCTCGCCCAGGTTGGCGCTCATGAGAAAACGCAGCCCGTCCATGCCGCTGGGTCCCAGCTCCGTCTCGGAAAACTCGCAGAGGAAGCGGACCTTGGGCATGTTGAGCTCGGCCAGCTCCTGGCAGACCCGGCGCTCCAGCTCTTGGGCGGCTTGCTTTCGCAGCTCCCGCAGCCGCAGGGCCAGGGCTTCTGCGGCCTTCACGGCGGCGTCGCAGACCTTCTCGGCCTGGCGGAGCTTCTCGTCAGCAAAAAGGATATCGTCCAGCTCGTTTTGAGCCCTTGCCAGATAGTCCAGCATCTCGGCGCAGCTGTGGCCATACTTGCGGCGCAGGCGGTGAATCAGATCCAGCCTTGCGCCGATCTCGTCCAGCTCGGCCTCCGTGTCCCCCAGGCTGTCCCGGTGGTCCCGGAGCTCCTCCCCGGCGTCGGAGAGGGCAAAGCTCAGCTCCCGCAGCCGGTCATAGCTTCCGCGCAGGCTCTCGTCCCAGCGCAGCGCGCCGCCCAGGGCGCCCAGGGCCTCGTCCAGCAGCTCGACGCCGCCGCGGCTGTCCTCGTCGCCGAAGAGGGCCGTCACCGCGTCATTGAGGGCGGCGGACAGCTTCTCCCCGTTCATCAGAAGCTTTTGCCGGGCCTCCAGAGCCTCGTCCTCGCCGGGCCGCAGCTTGGCCTGCTCCAGCTCCTTGATCTGATACTGCAGCATCTCCTGCCGGCGGGCCTTCTCGCTCTCGTCCAGGTTCAGGCGTTCCAGCTCCGCTCTGGCGGCCCGGACGCTCTCCCAGGCGGCGGCATAGTCGTTCAGCAGCTCTCCGTCCGACGCAAAAGCGTCTAGCAGGCCGAGATGGGTCTGCTCGTCGAAGAGCTGCTGGGAGTCGTGCTGGCCGTGGATGGTGATGAGGCTGCCGCCCAGAGCCCGGAGCTGACTGACGGTGACGCCCCGGCCATTGACCTTGCAGAGGTTGCGTCCGTCCAGGAAAATCTCCCGCTGAATCAGCAGCTCCGGCTCGAAGGGCACGCCAAAGGCGCCGAACCAGGGCAGCTCCGGCACGCCGTCGAACACGGCAG
Source organism: Oscillospiraceae bacterium (assembly GCA_017519005.1). Taxonomy (GTDB): domain Bacteria; phylum Bacillota; class Clostridia; order Oscillospirales; family Oscillospiraceae; genus JAFRPC01. Next base: position 6,583 of record JAFWTG010000095.1, read on the forward strand.
ACACAAAGGCCCGGTCGGCCCCGGTGCGAATCATCTCCCGGTAGGCCCGTTCTCCTAAAATGGCGGAGATGGCGTCGATGATGATGGACTTGCCCGCGCCGGTTTCGCCGGTGAGTACGTTGAAGCCCCGGTCGAAGGAGATGTCAGCCTGCTCGATGACCGCGATGTTTTCGATGTGCAAAAGCGTGAGCAAAGTCGCTCACCTCCTAATAGGCACCAGGCAATAGGCATCAGGCATACTTCGTGACTCTTCGAGTTCAGGCACCGCCTGCAGCGATGCAATTGGTTTTGACCGTTTCCCCCGTTCGATACACAAAAGGACATTCCCAAAAGAATATATCAGTCAAATGAACGGGGAAAGAGGTATCTGTTTCTGAAACGGATTGAGCGGTGTCTGATGCCTGATGCCTGATCCCTGATCCCTTAATCCAACAGCTTCTTGATCTCGATGCAGAAGCCGATGGCGGACTGAACGTCGCGCATGATGATGAGCAGGGTATCGTCGCCGGCCAGGGTGCCGACCACCACGGACATGTTCATGGCGTCGATGGCGCGGCCTGCGGCGGGCGCCAGGGTGGGCAGGGTCTTCACGACCACGATGTTCTGCGCGTAGTCATAGCTGATGACGCTCTCCTTGAAGATGGTGTTCAGCCGGTTGGAGAACGCGCCGGTGGTCTCCTTGGTGCCGATGGAATAGCGGTAGGTTCCCATGGCAGTGAGGTCCTTCAGGATGCGAAGCTCCTTAATGTCCCTTGAAATGGTGGCCTGGGTGCTGCGGAAGCCTGCCTGGCGGAGCTCCTCCAGCAGCTGCTCCTGGGTCTCGATGTCCTTGGAGGCGATGATCTCGAGGATTTTGGTTTGTCTTTGGGATTTCATAGTTTTCTTCTCCATTTTCTCGCTGTCGCTTGGTTTCTTTCTAATGATTGAGCTTGGATTTTACAATATCAAAGAACGTGACGTCCTTCAATTTCAGAAGCTTGGTCTTCTGGCTGCCCATCTCCAGAAGAATCCTGTCCCCGCCGTAGACCCGCATGGCCTTGCCGCCGTCCACGGAGAGGAAGGCGTTGCGGCGGTTCACCCGGCCCACCTGGATCTCCACCTTCCGCTGCGGGGAGGCGATCAGACTGCGGGGCTGCAGATTGTGGGCGCAGATGGGCGTCAGAATGATATTGTCGGCCTGGGGCTCCACGATGGGACCGCCTGCAGACATGGAATAGGCCGTGGAGCCGGTGGGCGTGGCGGCAATCAGCCCGTCGCCGGAGAAGTTCATGGCCTCCACCCCGTCCAGGAAGACGGCGGTCTGGATCACCCGGGCCACGGCCCCCTTGGTGATCACGGCGTCGTTCAGGGCCACGTCCCGGTAGATGACCCGTCCCTCATGGATCAGGCGGACGAAGATCGTCATCCGCTCGTCAACGGTATAATCGTCGTCGGCCAGCTTGGAAAGCAGCTCCATTTCGCCGCTCTCCAGCTCCGCCATAAAGCCCACGGTGCCGATGTTCACACCCAGAATGGGAATGCCGCGCCGCATGGCCAGCTTGGAGCTGTGCAGGATGGTTCCGTCGCCGCCGAAGCAGATCAGAGCGTCGGCGCTTTTGATCTCCTCCTGCAGCTCGCTGAGCTCCACGCCGACGGGAAGGGCAAAGCCGGGGTCCACGTCAAAGGCCAGGCAGATTTTTACCTCCACACCGCTGCGCTCCAGAATTTCCTTGGCCTGCAGCACGCAGGCAAAGTCCCGGTCCCGGTAGGGGTTGGGGGTCATAACGACACGTTTCATACAGCAAATCCTTATAAGTAATAAATAAGAAGTAAGAAGTAAGAATTAAGAATTAAGAAAGAATCAATCATGTATCCCTTCGGGATAAAAATATTCTTTCATTTTTCAATTCGCAGAATTGAAAAATACCTCAGTTATTCATTATTCGTTATTCGTTAAATTCGGTCCAGCGCCGCGTGGGCTGCTTCCACAATGGCCGTACAGTCCGCTTCGAACGGGATGCAGGGTCCCTTGCAGAGGTGGCCCAAAAACTCGATGTTGCCCTCCGGTCCCTTGACCGGGGAATAAGTCAGATTCCGGACAGTGAAGCCGATCTCCCTTGCGGTATCCAGGAAGCGCTCCAGCACCTCCCGATGGGTTGCCGGGTCCCGGACCACGCCCTTTTTGCCCACCTTGTCCTTGCCGGCCTCGAATTGGGGCTTAATCAGGCATAGAACCTGGCCGTCGGGCTTCAGCAGCTCACAGATCACGGGCAGGACCAGCTTCAGGGAGATGAAGGACACGTCGATCACCGACAGGTCCAGAGGCTCCCCCAGGTCCTCGGGGCGCAGATTCCGGACGTTGGTCCGCTCCATGCAGACCACCCGGGGGTCGTTCCGGATCTTCCAGGCCAGCTGGCCGTAGCCCACGTCGATGGCGAAGACCTTCTTCGCCCCCTGCTGCAGCAGGCAGTCGGTGAAGCCGCCGGTGGAGGCGCCGGAGTCCGAGCAGACGTAACCCGTGGGGTCCACGCCAAAGTCCCGCAGGGCCTTTTCCAGCTTCAGGCCGCCCCGGCTCACGTAGGGACAGGCGCTTCCGCGGACCTCAACGCTCTGCTCCTCCGTCACAGAGAAGCCGGGCTTGTCCACCTTCTGCCCGTCCACATAGACCAGGCCGGCCATGATCAGGGCCTGGGCCTTGCTGCGGGTTTCCGCGTGACCCTGTTCCGTTAAATATACGTCGAGACGTTCTTTTTGTTTCATGAAGCCTCCGGTTCTGTCAATCCGAGCGCAGCGAGGCATTGCGCCCTTTATGGGTGAATCCGTGTTCCTGTTCTCTTTTGTCTGAAGCCTATGGCCTCGGAGGGCGGCCAATGACCGCCCCTACGGCGTGAACAGCGTGCATCTCCTATTGCCTATTGCCTGATGCCTGTTGCCTATTCTCTATTTCTCCCGCAGCAGCGTCATCGCGGCTGCAGAGATGGATTTCGCGTCCAGGCCTGCCCGTTCCAGAAGCTGGGACACGGTGCCGTGCTGGGTGAAGCCCTCGCCCAGGTCCAGACCCCTGCAGCGCAAGCCGCGCAGCGCCGGGTCCGCGGCGATCTGGTCATAGACGCCGCAGTGGACGGGGCATTCCTCTGCAAGCAGCAGCGCGCCGGTCTTTTGGGCGGAGCCGCGATAGGCGGTCTCCAGCGGGGCCAGCTGTGTGAGCTTCACCACCTCGGCCTCAATGCCTCGGGCGGCCAGCAGATCGGCCGCGTCCAGCATGACGTTGATCATAACGCCGTAGGCGCAGAGGGTGAGGTCCTTCCCCGTCCGCAAAACGGGATCGTCGGAGCAGGCGGTATATCTGCCGTCTCCGCCTCTGGGGTAGCGGACGGCGACGGGGCCCTCCGTCTCATACAGCGCCTGCCTCAGCAGCAGCTTCAGCTCCGCCTGGTTGGACGGGCACAGAATCCGCATCCCCGGCACCAGCCGCAGATAGCCCAGGTCGAAGACGCCGTGGTGGGTTTCGCCGTCGGCCCCCACGAGGCCGCAGCGGTCCACCGCGAAGACCACGTGCAGCTTCAGAATCGCCACGTCGTGGATCAGCATGTCGAAGGCCCGCTGCAAAAAGGTGGAATAGACGGCCACCACCGGCAGCATGCCCTGCTTCGCCAGGCCGGCTGCCATGGCCACGGTATGCCCCTCGGCAATGCCGGCGTCTCCGAAGCGCTCCGGAAAGCGCTCCGCGAAGAGGTCCAGCCCGGTGCCGTTCTGCATGGCGGCCGTGATGGCGCAGATTCGCGGGTCCTGCTGGGCCAGCTCCGCCAGCGCAGCGCCGAAGGTATCGGAAAAGCCCGTCTTCGACTCGGCGCAGGGAAGGCCCGTGGCGGGGTCGAAGGGACCCACGCCGTGGAAGCGGTCGGGGTTCTCCTCCGCGGGGGCGTAGCCCTTCCCCTTCCGGGTGATCACGTGGAGGATCACGGGCTTGTTCAGCTCCCTGGCCTCCGTCAGCAGCCAGCAAAGCCTGCCGACGTCGTGGCCGTCCACGGGGCCGAAGTATTCAAAGCCCATTTCGTTGAACATGTTGGAGTTGATCAGGCGCTTTTTCAGCCCCTCCTTCATCCGGTGGACGCCCCGATAGAGACAGCGGCCAAAGCGGCTCCCCTGCGTCGCGGAGCGCCAGACCTTTTTGATCCGGTAGTAGCTGCGCTTGGTGCGGATGTTGGAGAGGTGCTTCGACATGGCCCCCACGTTGGGCTTGATGGACATGCCGTTGTCGTTCAGAATGACGATCAGGGGCTCCCGGCTGGAGCCAGCGTCGTTGAGCCCCTCGTAGGCCAGGCCGCCGGTGAGCGCGCCGTCGCCCATCAGGGCGATGACGCTGTAATCCTCGCCCCGCAGAGTCCTGGCCCGGGCCATCCCCAGGGCGACGGAGACGGAGTTGGAGGCGTGGCCGGCGATGAAGGCGTCGTGGACGCTCTCCGAGGGCTTGGGAAAGCCCGCCAGCCCGTCCAGCTGCCGCAGGGTGGAGAAGCGCTCCGCCCGGCCCGTCAGCAGCTTGTGGACGTAGGACTGATGGCCCACGTCAAATACAAGGCGGTCCCGGGCTGTGTCGAAGACCCGGTGGATCGCCACGGTGAGCTCTACGACGCCCAAATTGGAGGCCAGATGGCCGCCGGTCCGGGCGACCTGCTCCACCAAAAAGCTTCGGATCTCGGCACAGAGGGCCCGCAGTTGGGTCTCGTCCATGGCCCGAAGCTCCTGCGTGGATGGAAATTTGGTATCTATGTTCACTTCCTTTTTTTGTTCTTTCTTGAAAATAGGTGCTTGCAGCGCCAGATCACCCGGGCGGCTGCCTGAACGATGGCGGTGGAATTTTCCATGGCGATCTGCTTGCAGAAGGCCTTGCCGAGGATGGTCAGGGCTGCCACCAGCGCCGAAAGCAGCAGCTGGATGACCCCCTGGGACAGCGTGTGAACGCTGGTCCAGACCTCCACGGCCACCACCGCGGCGGCGGCGCCGGAGATGATGCCGCAGATATCGCCCACCACGTCGCAGCAGACGGAGGAGACCTTGTCGGCGTTGCGAAGCAGCCAGATCCCCTCGGTGCCGCCGGGCACCTTGCGGGAAGCCATGGAATGAAAGGGCTTTTCCTCGGCCGCCGTGACGGCCACGCCCAGCAGATCAAAGAAGATGCCGAAAGCCACGATGGCCAGCAGCACCACGAAGGCGCCGAAGAGCTCGGCCTCGCTGAGCAGCTCCTGGGACGCGAAGGAGAAGACGGCGGAGATGGTCAGCGCCAGCAGAAAAATTGTAATCAGCCAGCGGAGCTTCGCGCCGCTCTTCGCGTCGTGGGATTGTTTTCGGGCTTTGTCCGGATTGTCGGACCGTTCTGTTCTGGACTTCAAGGCTTTTCCCTCTGTTTTCTATCAAATGGTGGCAATACCCGTTGTAAATCTTGCGGCTTAAGGTCGGGTTGGCTTTCCCCGCAGGCAACCCGCCGTCGCCGAACGGGCAGTTCCCTTTTCATGCCTGCGCTGTGCCGTTGCCCTGCACAGTACCCGATTGCCACTGAGTCCGCACTGTAATCCAACGGATATCCGATTAAGACTGCCTAGGTGTTTTCCACTCCGGAGTCCGACGATTCTTAGCCTCTTTTGCAGATACGGTTTCCAGAGAATATCGCCTTTGCCTGTGGCCACAGGTAAGTGCGCGTAGCTCCTCTTTCCCCATCGTATCCACGCAAGGCAGGCTACACTGCACACAGCACGCGATCCGCACCGCATTGCAGGTTCATCTCCTGTCCCGTACGCCGTCCTTGTCCACTGGAAATGTGCGGCGGCCGCACGAAAACAGGTCTCCACGGTAACCGGGTCGTAACCGTCATGCCATTGACGGCCGCCCGGAAACCTTAACCCCCAGCACCCACCCGAATCTGGGCGAAACAAGCAAGCACCAGGGACTTCACCGATATGCCCTTCAAAGGATTTTTAGGCCCTTCCTGGTAATCGTCGGCTCCGACTCAGGATACAGCGCCACCACGCGATGAGTATACCACAAATATTATAAATATACAAGTATCAGAATATGCAGAATCTATGTATTTGCACATATATATTATTTTGTGCAAAATTCTTAGTGGTCACGCTGCGCCAGCGCCCGGGCCAGCTGCGCCAGAGGACCGGGCTCCGGGAAGGCGGAGAGGGCCGCGCAGGCGGAATCCGTGTTCTCCGCAATCAGGCGCTGGCAACGCTCCGGGCCCCAGAGCCGAACGAAGGTGTTCTTCTTCCCGTCCACGCCCACGGCCTTGCCCAGCTTGGCGGCGTCGCCGGTGAGGTCCAGCAGATCGTCCCGGATCTGGAAGGCCAGGCCCACGCCGTCGGCGTAGCGCTCCGCGGCCGCGAGCTGTTCGGGGCTGCCGCCGCCGCAGAGCACGCCGAGCACACAGGCCGCCTTGATAAGGCAGCCGGTTTTGCGGGTCTGGATGGCCAGCACCTCCTCCTCCGTCAGCTCCCGCTCCTCGGAGAGCATATCCAGCGCCTGGCCGCCCACCATGCCCCGGGAGCCGGCGTTTTCCGCCAGGCATCGCACGGCCTGCGCGACGCGCTCCGGCGGCAGGGGGGCGGAGGCCAGGGTCAGAAAGGCGTCGGTCAGCAGGCCGTCGCCCGCCAGGATCGCCATGGCCTCGCCGTAGACCTTGTGGTTGGTGAGCTTGCCCCGGCGGTAGTCGTCGTTGTCCATGGCGGGCAGATCGTCGTGGATCAGGCTGTAGGTGTGGATCATCTCCAGGGCCAGGGCCGCGTTGTCGGCGTCTCGCTCTGTTCCGCCGCTGGCCTTGCAGAACTGGTAGACCAGGAAGGGCCGCAGCCGCTTGCCGCCGGCGTTGAGGCTGTAGGCCATGGCCTCAAAGAGCCGGAGCTGGGGCTCGCCGCGGTCCGCGCAGAGCTGCTTCAGAAGGCCTTCTAAGCGGGCGTTGGAAGCGGCCCAGATTTCATTCAGCTTGTTCATTTGCAAACGGCACCTCCTGCAGGGACCCGTCGGGCCCCTTGGTCAGCTTGACGATCTCCTGCTCGGCCTCATCCAGCAGCTTTCCGCAGGACGCGGCCAGCTGGGTTCCCTCCTGAAAGAGCTTCATAGACTCCTCCAGCGGCACGGAGCCGTCCTCTAAGCGCTTGACGATCTCCTCCAGGCGGTTCAAATCCGCCTCGAAGGATTGGGATTTTGATTTTTTCGGCATGGGGACCTCCTTCGATAAGGCAAATTCGGATTTGTGTGTCTGTAGCGCGGGCAATCTGCCCGCAATTTCGGCACGCTGAAGCGGGTCGGGCGGGCAGATTGCCCGCGCTACATTCAAATCGACAAACCCCGATTTACTGTTCTGCAATGACCGCCGGAACGGTATCGTCCCGGAAGGTGATCCGGATTTTTTGACCGGCTTTGACGGCGGCGGCCTCCTGGACCAGCGTTCCGCTTTCGTCGGAAACCACCGCGTACCCTCTCGCCAGCACCTTCAGGGGGCTCATGGCGTCCAGGCCGGCGGCCAGACGGGTGAGGCGGGTACGCCGGGCCGACAGGGCTGCTGACTGGACGGCGGCCAGCCGCTCCGTCAGGCGGTCCAGGCGCAGGCGGCGGTCCAGCACCAGGCGCTGCGGGTCCTTCAGAACGGGCCGGCTCGCAAGGGCCTCCAGGCGGCCTCTGGCCTGTTGGGCCCGGCGCTGCAGGGCGGCGGCCATCTGCTTCCGCAGTGCCTCCAGACGGGCTCTCAGCTCCGCCTGGTCCGGGACCGCCAGCTCCGCCGCGTTGGAGGGCGTGGCGGCCCGCAGGTCCGCGACGAAGTCCGAGATCGTCACGTCCGGCTCGTGGCCCACGGCGGAGATCACGGGAATTTCTGACGCATAGACAGCCCTTGCCACGGGCTCCTCGTTGAAGGCCCAGAGGTCCTCCATGGAGCCGCCGCCCCGGCCCACGATCAGCAGCTCGCAGAGCCGTTCCCGGTTGGCGTAGGTGATGGCCCTGGCGATCTCCCCCGCCGCCTCTTCCCCCTGGACCCGGACGGGCAGGAGGATCAGCTTGCTGAGGGGATAGCGCTTGCCGAGGATGCGGAGCATGTCGTGAACCGCGGCCCCGGCGGGCGAGGTGACGATGCCGATGCGGTGGGGAAACGCGGGCAGGGGCTTCTTGTGGGCCGGGTCAAACAGGCCCTCCTGCCAGAGCCGCTGCTTCAGCTGCTCAAAGGCCGCCTGCAGATCCCCGGCCCCGTCCGGGATCAGCCGGGTGCAGTAGAGCTGATAGACCCCATCCCGGGGATAGACCGAAACCCGGCCCACAGCCAGGATCGACATGCCGTTCTGGGGCCGGAAGCGCAGAGAAAGGGCGCTGCCCTTGAACAGCACGCACTTCAAGCTGCCCTCGGCATCCTTCAGCGTGAAGTAGTGGTGGCCCGAGGGGTAGAGCTTGTAGTTGCTGATCTCGCCCCGGACGCAGACGTTCTGCAGGGCCGGCACGTTGTCAAAGGCGGCCTTGATCAGGTTGTTCAGTTGGGTTACAGTGAGTATGTTTTCCATAGACGTGCCTCGGACGGGCGCTCAATGAGCGCCCCTACGGCGTTGTACGGAAGCGAAGCCAGGTCAGAACGGCTACGCCCATGGCGTTGTCGGTGGAATACTGCGGCGCGCCGAAGATCGCCTCCGGCATCAGACGGCGCAGCATGGAGTTGGAGGCCACGCCGCCGGAGAAGACGACGGGAAGGTGGTTTTCTTTTTGGGCGTTCAGCGTGGCCTTTTTCACGGCCTCGACGACGGAACGCAGGGCAAAATAAGCGGTCTCCGCTGGGCCTGCGCCCTTGTCGTAGTAGTTCTGTACCTGGTTTTGCACGCCAGACAGAGAAAACTCCGTACCGTGTACCTTGACCCGGAAGAAATTGCGGTTCCCAAGCGGCGGACAAGCAATGCTTGTCCCTACATTCCCGGATTCTTGATCCATCGTCTGTGCGGGGGCAAGGGGCCGGCAGATTGCCGGCGCTACGAGCGGGTCTGATGCCTGATGCCTGATGCCTGATGCC
>JAFWTG010000096.1 GCA_017519005.1 Oscillospiraceae bacterium
ATCCCCTCCAAGGGCTCCGACGTGGCGAAGTATGTCCTCTCCCGCAAGGAGCTGGCCGGCTTCCACTTCACCGGCTCCACGGAGGTCTTCCAGGGCGTTTGGAAGCAGATCGGTGAAAACATTGCCTCCTACCGCAACTACCCGCGCATCGTGGGCGAGACCGGCGGCAAGGACTTCATCTTCGCGCACAAGACCGCGCTCGTCCGCCCGCTCGCTGCCGCCCTCATCCGCGGCTCCTTCGAGTATCAGGGCCAGAAGTGCTCCGCCTGCTCCCGTGCCTTCGTGCCGGAGAGCATTTGGCCCGACGTTTTGGCTGCAATGAAGGAAATGATGCAGGAAGTCAAGATGGGCGACGTTCAGGACTTCGATACCTTCCTCGCCGCTGTGATCGACAAGGACTCCTACGACCGCTGCAAGGGCTATATTGACCGCGCCAAGCAGAGCCCCGACTGCGAGATCGTCATTGGCGGCAACTGCGACGATTCCAAGGGCTGGTTCGTCGAGCCGACCGTCATCGTCTGCAAAAAGCCGGATTACGAATCCATGGTCAAGGAGATCTTCGGGCCGATCCTGTCCGTCTACGTCTACCCCGACGACAAGCTGGATGAGACGATGAAGATCTGCGACGAGGCTTCTCCCTATGCCCTGACCGGCGCGATCTTCGCCCAGGACCGCGAAGCCATCGTGAAGATGGAGAAGGCCCTGATCCACTCCGAAGGCAACTTCTACATCAACGACAAGTGCACCGGCGCAGTTGTCGGTCAGCAGCCCTTCGGCGGCGGCCGCGCCTCCGGCACGAACGACAAGGCCGGCACGGCGCTCAACATGATCCGCTGGATGAGCCCGCACGCCGTGAAGGAGACCTTCAACCCCTCTGAAGCGATCGTTTATCCCTATATGTCTGAGCGTTAACGGAACCCAACCAATTTATATATCATCAGGAGGAAGTCATGTATTCTTCGGAACAAATCATTGAGAAAACCAACAAATACGGCGCACACAACTACGCGCCCAAGCCCGTCGTCATCGTGAAGGCCGAAGGCGCCGTCGTCACCGACCCCGAGGGCCGCAAGTATTACGACATGCTTTCCGCCTACTCGGCTCACAACTTCGGCCACCGTCATCCGGAGATCGTCGCCGCTGCCAAGGCTCAGCTCGATAAGGTCACTCTGACCAGCCGCGCCTTCCACTGCGAGAACCTGGGCGAGTTCTATGAGGCTCTGTCCAAGCTTACCGGCAAGGACATGGTTCTGCCGATGAACACCGGCGCCGAAGCCGTTGAGACCGCGCTCAAGACCGCCCGCCTCTGGGGCACCCGCGTCAAGGGCGTTGAGAACGGCAAGCAGGAGATCATCACCTGTGAAAACAACTTCCACGGCCGCACGATCACCATCATCAGCTTCTCCACCGACCCCCTGGCCAAGGACGGCTACGGCCCCTACACCCCGGGCTTCAAGACCATCCCCTACGGCGACGCCCAGGCCCTGCGGGACGCCATCACCCCCAACACCGTGGCCTTCCTGGCGGAGCCCATCCAGGGCGAGGCCGGCATCATCATCCCGCCCGAGGGCTGGCTCACCGAGGTCCGCAAGATCTGCACCGAGAACAACATTCTCTTCCTGGCCGACGAGGTCCAGACCGGCTTCGCCCGCACCGGCGACATGTTCGCCTGCTGGCATGAGAACGTGGAGCCCGATATCTACATCATGGGCAAGGCCCTGGGCGGCGGCGTGATGCCCCTGTCCGGCATCGCGGCCAACCAGGATATTCTGGGGCTCTACACCCCCGGCTCCCACGGCTCCACCTTCGGCGGCAACCCCCTGGCCTGCGCCTGCGGCATCAAGGCCATCGAGATCCTCCAGCGGGACGACTATCCCAGAATGGCCCGGGAGAAGGGCAAGTACTTCATGGACGGCCTGAAGAAGATCCACAACCCCGAAATCAAGGAGATCCGGGGCCGCGGCCTGCTGATCGGCGTGGAGTTCTACGGCGACGCCTTCGACTACGTGAAGGCCTGCATCCACGCGGGCGTGCTCTGCAAGGAGACCCACGACCACACCATCCGCTTCGCGCCTCCCATCACCGTTTCCTACGAGGAGATGGACGACGCCTTGGAGCGCATCACCAAGGCACTGAGCAAGTAACAAGCGCAGCAGCACAAGCACAGGGGCGGCTCTGTGTCAAGGGACACAGAGCCGCCCTGTTTATGTGTTCCACAGAAAGGAAAACAGAGACATGAAACTCTTGAAAAGCCGCGCCCTCACCGGTCCGGGCGTGCTGGAATACTATCACAAATACGGCTGGAAGGCCTTGGTCAAGGACCTGCTGCACGATATCCTGGGCAGCTTTCTGTTCGCCATGGGCGTGGTCTATTTTGCCGAGAACGCCCCCTTCGTCCCCGGCGGCGTCACCGGCATGGCCATGATCATTCACCACTTCACCAAGGCCACGCTGCCCGGCCTGGGCATCGGCGCCATCACCCTCTGCATCAATATCCCCGTGGCCCTGTGTACCTTCTTCCTGCTGGGCCGGGTGTTCTTCTTCAAGTCCGTCAAGAGTATGCTGTTCACGGCCCTCTTCACCGACTATCTGATCAAGCCCTTCGGCTTCTATCCCCAGGCCGCGACCAATCCTCTGCTGACGGCCCTCTTCGCCGGCGCCCTCTATGGCATGGGCCTGGCCCTGATCTACATGCCCGGCTCCTCCACCGGCGGCTCCGACTTCATCATCATGAGCATCCGGAAGCTGAAGCCCCATCTCTCCATTGGCACCATCTCCATCGCCGTGGACGGCTCCATCATTCTGCTGGGCGGCATCGTCTTCCGGGATGAAAGCGCCGCCTACAACATCGACGCGGTGCTCTACGGCATCCTGATGACCTTCGTCTCCACCACCATCATCGACAAGCTGATGTACGGCTCCGGCTCCCGCCGCATGCTGCAGGTCATCAGCGACAAGGCCCAGGACATCTCCAAGGCCGTTATGGAGGAGATCAACCGAGGCGCCACCCTGCTGGACGTGAAGGGCGCCTACACCGGCCAGACCCACCAGATGCTGATGGTGGTCTGCTCCAAGGTGGAGGTCACCCACGCCCGGCGCATCATCAACATGGTGGACCCCAAGGCCATCATCATGCTCTCCACCGTGGACGAGGCCTACGGCAAGGGCTTCCTGGACCCGGAGGAGTAGGGCAATTGAAAATTGAGAATTGAGAATTCAGAATTGAATCTGATTCTCAGGCTTCCGCCGGAGCTTCGGCGCAGCGCCGAAAGCTTGCCGTAGGGGCGATCATTGATCGCCCGGCCCGCCCCGGACGAACAATTTACCGCAAGGCAAATCCACTGCGGCGGGAGCCGTACACAACGAAAACAGGGCCGCCCGGATTGCTCCGGACGGCCCATGGTTTTGCGAATTCTTACTTCTTAATTCTGAATTCTCAATTGCTTAGAACGCGCCCTGCTCGAACATGGCGGTGGCGACCTTCTTGAAGCCGGCAATGTTGGCGCCGGCCACCAGGTCGTAGCCCAGGCCGTACTCTTCGGCGGCCTCGGCGGAGACGCGGTGGATGGTCTCCATCATGCGGTGCAGCTGGTTGTCCACCTCGTCGGCGGTCCAGACCAGACGCTCGGAGTTCTGCGCCATCTCCAGGGCGGAGACGCCCACGCCGCCGGCGTTGACAGCCTTGGAGGGAGCCACGATCATGCCGTCCTGATGACGCAGGAAGTCCAGCGCATCGTTGGTGGTGGGCATGTTGGCGACTTCGATGTAGTACTTGATGTGGTTGGCGGCGATCTTCTCGGCGCTGTCCATGCGGACGTCGTTCTGCATGGCGGAAGGCATGATGATGTCAACCTTGCGGCCCCAGGGCTTCTCGCCGGGGAAGAACTCG
>JAFWTG010000097.1 GCA_017519005.1 Oscillospiraceae bacterium
AAAGTCGATCTTTTCCTCGACGACAGGAGCCGCTTCAACGGGTTTTTCTTCCGCCTTGGTCTCGGCCTTTTCGGTCTTATCCTTGTCCAAAGGTTTCATTGTCGGGAACAGAATGACCTCCCGGATGGTGTCCGCGCCGCAGAGCATCATAACGCAGCGGTCCACGCCGATGCCCATACCGCCCGTGGGCGGCATGCCGTACTCCATGGCGTTGAGGAAGTCCTCGTCGATCATCTCCGCCTCGTCGTCGCCCCGCTCCCGCTGCTCCATCTGCTTCAGGAAGCGGCCCCGCTGATCAATGGGGTCATTGAGCTCGGAGTAGGCGTTGCCCATCTCGGAGTGGGCGATGAAAAACTCGAAGCGCTCCGTCAGCCGGGGATCGGCGGGGCTGCGCTTGGTCAGCGGGCTGACCTCCACCGGGTACATGGTGATGAAGGTGGGCTGGATCAGATGCTCCTCCACCTTCTGGTCGAAGCAGGCATAGAGGGCGTTGCCCCAGGTGGGCTCGGCGGCGGCGTTCAGCTCCACGCCCACGGCCTTCGCCGCAGCGACCGCCTCGGCGTCGTCGCGGATCTCGCCGAAGTCGATGCCCACGTAGCGCTTGACCGCCTCGATCATGGTCAGCCGGGGCCAGCCGGGGGTCAGATCGATGTCATAGCCCATCCAGGAAACCTGATAGGTGCCCAGGATCTCCTTGGCCGCGCCGGAAACGATGCCCTCGGCAATGTCCATCATCCGATGGAAATCGGCGTAGGCCTCGTACAGCTCCACGGAGGTAAATTCGGGATTGTGCTTGGGGTCCATGCCCTCGTTGCGGAAAATGCGGCCGATCTCGTAGACCCGCTCCATGCCGCCGACGATCAGCCGCTTGAGGGGCAGCTCCGTGGCGATGCGCATGTACATATCAATGTCCAGGGTGTTGTGGTGGGTCACAAAGGGCCGGGCGGAGGCGCCGCCGGAGATGGTGTTCAGCACCGGCGTCTCCACCTCCATATAGCCCTGCCCGTCCAGATACCGGCGCATGAAGCTGATGAAGCGGGAACGGATGCGGAAATTCTCCTGCACATTGGGGTTGACAATCAGATCCAGATAGCGCTGCCGGAAGCGCAGTTCCTTATCGGTGAGGCCGTGGAACTTCTCCGGCAGGGGCAGCAGGGACTTGGAGAGCAGAGTGACGGAGCGGGTACGGACGGAAATCTCCCCCCGCTGGGTCTTGAACACGGGGCCCTCGACGCCCACGATGTCGCCCACGTCCAGCTTGCGGCAGGCGGCGAAGGCTTCCTCGCCCATCTCGTCCACCTTGATATAGAGCTGTACGCGGCCGGAGCGGTCCTGCAGGTCCGCAAAGATGGCCTTGCCCATGCCGCGCTTGGACATCAGGCGGCCCGCCAGCCGGACGGTCTGCTCCTCCAGCTCCTCGAAGCGGTCCTTGATCTCCCGGGCGTGGTGGGTCACGTCGTATTTTGTAATCCGGAAGGGATCCTTCCCCTCCTGCTGCAGCGCCTGCAGCTTCTCATGGCGGACGCGCACCTGGTCCACCAGGGGCATTTCGTCCTGCGGTACAAACTTAGCCATAGAATCCTCCTATTATATTCGTAGGGCGGCCTGACCCCAGGCCGCCGGGTCGCCTGTCCGGTGACCTGCGGCGGCCTGAGGTCAGGCCGCCCTACAGAAGCTTATTTCTCGACGGAAAGGATTTCGAAGCGGACAATGCCCACCGGGGCCTCCACCTCCACCACGTCGCCCACGCGCTTGCCCAGCATGGCGCGGCCAAAGGGAGAGTCGTCGGAGATCCGGTGATTCTTGGGGTCTGCCTCCTGGGAGCCGACGATGGCGTAGATATCCACGTCGTCGAATTCCAGGTCGCGGACCTTGACGGTGCTGCCCAGGCCGATGTAGCCCACGCTGGAGGCTTCTACGCCCTCCAGCCCGTCGTCGATGATGACGGCGTGGGCCAGAATGTTCTCCACCTCCGCGATGCGGCCGTAGAGCTGGGCCTGCTCGTTTTTGGCTTCGTCATATTCGCTGTTTTCAGAAAGATCGCCGAAGGAGCGGGCCTCCTTCAGATGCTCGGCGACTTCCTTCTCGCGGGTGGTTTTGAGGTACTGCAGCTCTTCCTCCAGCTCCGCCAGGCGGATGCTGGTGATCTTGAATTCCTTTGCCATATCGTTTCAGCCTTTCTTCCGGGTTTTCGTTTTGTCGCTATATTATACAGGGCGAAGCCCCTTTTGTCAACTGTAATTCCGTTCGATTTCAGTCCTTTCGCGGGTCCAGCCCCGGGCGAAAGAGGATCATTTCCACCGTGTCGATGTGTTCCCCGCCGCATTCAAAGACGCCGTGGGTCCAGACGCGCATTCCAAGCTTTCGCTGGAGCGCCGCGGAGGCCGTGTTGAAGGCAAAATAGCCGGATTGAACGTAGTCCAGACGGCCCTTCTCAAAGAGAATCGGATAGACGGCCCGGAGCAGCTCGGTCATCAGGCCCTGCCGCCAGTAGTTCTCGTTGAGGACGTAGGAGAGGGAGACACCCCGAAGCGCCTGCAGCACCCTGTCCTCCTCCAGAAAGGGATAGAATCCCAGGCTGAGATTGCCGATCACCTTGTTCTCCTCTTTCAGGACGACGGCAAAGCTGCGGGTCGGATGGGAGGCGTCCAGAATCCAGTCCAGCAGCTCCCGGGCGTCGTCCAGACTGTCCACCGGCGGATTTCCGGCGAGCCGCTGCTGCTCCTTTTGGGAGAGGTATTCATAGAGATCTTCCAGATCGGAGCGCTGAAAGGGACGGAGCAGCAGCCGTTCCGTTTCGATGGGTTCCGATTTCAGCAATGCCGAAAGCTCCCGGAGTACGCTTTCGTTTTTTCCGTTACCGTCCATTTTTGTACCTCGTCCGTATCTGATTTTCAGTTCCCGATTCCGTCATTCTGAGCGAAGCGAAGAATCCGTATTCCCCGTTCTCCGCCGCCTGCTGCCGCTTTCGTGCGGGAGACAGCGGCCGGCAATGCTCGCCGCTGCGGGCGGGGACGCGGGCCGGGAAACCCGGCCCCTACGGAGCGGTCAGCACCTCGATGGCCTTCTGGAGCTGGGCGTCGTCCTGCTGATTCAGACGGCTGTAGTAGAGGTCCATCTGCTGCTCCTCCGTCAGCTCCACCGGGTAGTCGGGGGTGACGCCCTTGCCCACCAGGCTGACGCCGTTGGGCGTGGTGTACTGGCCGATGGAAATGTTGATGGCAGAGCCGTCGTCCAGCGGCAGGGCGGTCTGGAAGCGGCCCTTGCCGTAGGTCTGAGCGCCGACGATCTCGGCGGCGTCATATTCCTGCAGGGCCGCGGCGAAAAACTCCGCGGCGGAGTAGGAGTCGTAGTTCACCAGCACGGCCATGGGCATGTCCAGAAACACCTTGTCGGACTCGTCCACGCTCTCCTTACCCCGGTAGTCCACGCTGCGGAAGAGCGGTCCCTCCGGCAGCAGATAGTCCAGCAGGGCCACCAGCTCGTGCTTGTAGCCGCCCGGATTAAAGCGCACGTCAAAAATGATCGCCGTCGCCCCCTGGGCCTTGGCCGCCTCGATGGCGGCAATGCTGTCTTTGGCTGCGTCCTGCTCGAAGTTGCGGATGTGGATATAGGCCAGCCCGTCCTCCAGCAGCTCCCAGGTGACGTTGACGGTCTTGATGGTTGCCCGGGTGATGGTCAGATCCCGGACCTCGCCGTTATGAGAGACGGTGATGGTCACGTCGGTGCCCTCGGCGCCCCGGACCCGGTTCTTGGTCTCGTTCAGGTCGATGGCGCCCTCGGAGCCGTCCAGAATGGGAACGCCCTCCACTGCCAGGATCAGGTCCCCGATCTCCAGGCCCGCGTGATAGGCGGGGCTGTCGGGGGTCACGTCTACGATCTCGATGCCCTTGTCCACGTTTTCTGCGGAGATGGTGACGCCGATGCCCACGTAGGAGTTGGTGACGCTCTCCAAATAGGAGGCATACTCCTCGGCGGGGATGTAGTAGCTCCACTCGTCGCCCAGGCCCTCGATCAGCCCGGCGGCCATGGCGTCGGCCAGCTTGCCCTCATCCACCTCCCCGATGTAGTAGGCGTCCACGTATTCCTTGATCTCGCTGAGCTTCTGCTCCCACTGGCTGTCGCTCTCCGCAGGCCGCTCAGGCCGGAGGCTCCCGGGTATCACGGTCCCCGGCTGCGTGCTCTCGGTGCTGGAGCTCCCGGGCTTGCCGTCCGCGGGACGGGCGCGCTGCCCAGAGAAGAGGGCAAGGCTCAGCAGGAGGGTCAGTCCGCAGGTCAGAACGGCTGTCAGCACGATGGGCCAGACGCGGGTCTGCTTCACAAGCTTCACCGGCCGCGTATCCCAGGCCTCGGTCCCGTAGGCCGAGCCGGTCGAGTAGGCCCGCAGCTGCTCCTGGGAGGCGTAATAGTAGGGCCGCTCCGCAGGCGCTGGCCCGTCATTCTGTTTCTCGGCGTCGGGAAGCCGGTTTTCATTTTCGTTCTCTGGCGTGTATTCGGAATTCTGTTCCATGGATTCGTTCCTCATTTCTTCTGGAATAGCACGATAGGACGAGCGGCAGGCTCGTCCTATCGAAGCAGCCGGGGCGGATCAGACGAAGTAGCCGCCGGCGGGAAGATAGTTCAGCGGGTTGACCAGGCTGCCGTTGTAGTACATGGTCAGGTGCAGATGCGGCGCGGTGGACCAGCCGGTGCTGCCCACGTAGCCGATTACCTCGCCCCGGGTCACGTACTGGCCGGGCTGGACCGTGTAGCGGATCATATGGGCGTAGAGGGTGGAGAAGCCGTTGCCGTGATTGATGACCACGTGGTAGCCGTAGGCGGTGCCGAAGGTGGTGGTGGTCACGGTGCCGGAGGCGCAGGCGTAGATGGGCGAGCCATAGCTGGCGCCGATGTCCATGCCGCTGTGGTTGCTGTAGACGCCCGTAATGGGATGGATACGGGGTCCGAAGGGGCAGGTGATGGCCCGCGCCGTGCAGGGCCAACTGAAGCCGTAGCGGCTGACGCTGGCGCTGCCGCCGGAGCTGCTGCCGCCCGAAGAGCCGCCGGTATGGCTGCTGCCGCCGGAGTTACCGCCGCCGGAGGCGGCCTGCTGCCGGGCAGCGGCCTCCGCCGCGGCCTTTCTGGCGCGCTCCGCGGCCTCGGCCTCCCGCCGGGCCTTCTCCTCGGCGGCCACCGCATCCTTATACTTGGACTCCTGCTCGGCAATCTGGGCCAGCAGGGTCTCCTTCTCCTTGTCGTACTTCTCCTCGGCCTCGGCGAGGGTGTCGTGGTCGGCCATCAGCTCAGCCATCAGGCTGTCAGCCTCGCCCCGCTGCTTCTCCAGCTCCTGCTGCTGGGTGGCGAGGCTCTCCTTGGCCTCCTCCATCTCCAGCTTCTCGGCAGCCAAATCCTGGCGGGCGGTCTCGATTTCCTGGGCCGAGCTGATCAGCTTATCCAGCATATTGGAGTCCGCTCTGGCGATCTCATTGATGGTGTCGATCCGGTCCAGCAGGTCGGAGAAGCTCCCGGCCTTGAAGAGGATGGACCAATAGGTCAGATTGCCGTTCTCCTGCATGGAACGGATGCGGGCGCGGTAGCGCTGGTTGAGCGCATCCCGCTGCTCCAGGGCGTCGCTGAGCTCGTTCTGTTTTTCCGCGATCAGCAGGTTATACTCCTGGATCATTTCGGTTTTGGTGTCGATGGAATCCTGCGTCAGCTTGATCTGCTGATCCAGCTGGTTTTTCGCGCCAACCAGGTCCCGGATGCTGGACTCATTGGCGTCGATCTCCTGCTGGAGCTGCTTCTGCTGGGCAGCGATGGACGCCTCCTGCTGCTTCAGCTGGTCGATGCGGGCCTTGATGGTCCGGGAGCTCTCGGCAAAGGCGGAGAACACCAGCCCGCCAATCATCAGCAGAGCCAGAGCGCCCGCGATGACGGACACGATCACACGGCGATACTTATACATAAGATGCCTCCTTTGGATAGATGACAATGTACTGTCCTGTCAGACGTCCAGGAATTTGCGGATTGACATGACGGAACCAAACACGCCCACAAAGAGTCCGGCAGCGCCGAAGGTG
Organism: Oscillospiraceae bacterium; assembly: GCA_017519005.1. Classification (GTDB taxonomy): domain Bacteria; phylum Bacillota; class Clostridia; order Oscillospirales; family Oscillospiraceae; genus JAFRPC01. The sequence continues at coordinate 6,060 of JAFWTG010000097.1, forward strand.
GCCACGGTGATCCACAGCACGTCGCGGAAGGGGACGATGTTGAACAGCTGCAGGCTGTCGATGCGGGTAATCTGGTTCGCCAGCAGATCGTAGAGCCCCCACATGAGGAAGAAGGCCACGATGCCGGAAATCATGCCGATCAAAAAGCCCTCCACGAAATAGGGGAAGCGGATAAAGCGATTGGTGGCGCCCAGCATTCTCATGATGGCGATCTCGTCGCGCCGGTCGTACATGGCCAGCTTGATGGTGTTGGAGATCATAAACAGGGAAACCACCAGCAGCACCACGATGATGGCGACGGAAGCGATGTTCAGCACCCGCTGGATGGTGGTAAAGCCCTCCGCCAGCTCGGTCCTGCCCTTGACCTCCGCCACGCCCTGAATCTGCCGCAGGGCCTGGATGGTCTCCTCCATGCGGGTGTTGTCTTCCAGCGAAACTTCAAACTGGTCCCGGAAGGTGGACGCGTCGATCCCCTCAAAGGCGTCTCCGCCGCCCTGCTGCTCAATGAAGCGCCGGCCGGCCTCCTCGCGGGAGATAAAAACGGCTTCATGGACGTTATCCGTCAGGTTGATCCGGGAGCCCACCGCCTTGGCCTCGGCGGTGTCGTAGGTCTCATCCACACAGACCAGAAGGCGGTTCTGCCGCTCCATATCGGACACCAGAATGCTCAGGTTGTAGATAATCAGGGAAAAGCTGCCGATAATCACCATGCAGGCCACCGTCACGCAGACGGCGGCGAAGGACATAAAGCCGTGGGTGAACATGTTGCGGATACCCTCTTTGAAGAGGTATCCCATTTTTCTAAGTCTCTTCATTGATATAGTACCCATCCATTCCGTCGTTGATGACCTTGCCCTCGTTGATGGCGATGACCCGCTTGGTGAAGCGATTCACCAGCTCCCGTTCGTGGGTCACCACCATGACGGTGGTTCCCAGGGCGTTGATCCGCTCCAGGAGCATCATGATCTCATAGGAGCGCTGAGGGTCCAGGTTGCCCGTGGGCTCGTCGGCCACGATCATGGCCGGGTTGTTGACCAGAGCCCGGGCGATGGCGACACGCTGCTGCTCGCCGCCGGAGAGCTCGTGGGGCAGGCGGCGTCCCCGGTTTTCCAGGCCCACCAGGTCCAGCACGTAGGGGACGCGGGTCTTGATCTCCTTGCCGGAGGCGCCCACCACCCGCATGCCGTAGGCCACGTTTTCAAAGACGGTCTTGTTCTCAATGAGGCGGAAGTCCTGGAAGATGACGCCCACGGTGCGGCGCATGTAAGGGATCTGCCGCTTTTTGATGGTCTCCAGCTTGTAGCCGTTGATCTCGATGGAGCCGGAGGTGGGCTCCAGCTCGGCGGTCAGCAGCTTGATGATGGTGGACTTGCCGGAGCCGGAAGGGCCCACCAGGAAGACGAACTCGCCGTCGTCGATGTGCAGGTCCACGCCCTCCAGCGCCCGGTTGCCGGCCTCGTAGACCTTGGTTACGTTTCTGAAATCAATCATATGGTTCTCCTACTCGTTTTCAGCCGTCCGGAGGCTTTCGCCCCGGCGGGCGGTCAGAACATCTTATTGTCGCGGGAAGCCAGGTACTTCTTGACCATCAGGGCGACCTTGAAGATAATGGCGTGATCGAACTCCCGCAGATCCAGGCCAGTGAGCTTTTTGATCTTCTCCAGCCGGTAGACCAGGGTGTTGCGGTGGACGAAGAGCTTGCGGGAGGTCTCGGAGACGTTCAGGTTGTTCTCGAAGAATTTGTTGATGGTGAAAAGCGTCTCCTGATCCAGCGTGTCGATGGAGTTCTTCTTAAAGACCTCGTCCAGGAAGATCTCGCAGAGGGTCGTCGGGAGCTGGTAGATCAGCCGGCCGATGCCCAGATTCTCGAAGGTGATAATGGTCTTTTCGGTGTCGAAGACCTTGCCGACCTCAATGGCCACCTGCGCCTCCTTGTAGGAGTCGGCCAGTTCCCGCAGATGCTCTGCCACACCGCCGATGCCGATGATGGTCTTGATGAAGATCTGGTTCTTTAGGGTCTCCTCCATGGCGGAGGCCATCCCCAGCAGCTCGGACTGCTCCACCTCGGCGCTGACGGCCTTGACCACCGCCACGTCGGTCTCGTTGATGGAGATCACGAAGTCCTGCTGCCGGTCGGGGAAAAGGCCCTGCAGCACGTCCACCACTCCCACGTCCACGCTGCCGGTCTGGCGGACCAGAAAGACGACGTGGTTCTGCTCGGAGGGGAAGTGGAGCTCCTTGGCCCGGATGTAGATGTCGCCGGGCAGGATGTTGTCGGTGATGATGTTCTTGACGAAGGTGGCCTTATCGTGCTTCTCTTCGTAGTAGATTTTGGTGCAATTGAGCCCCACCTGGGCCATCATGCAAAGGCTGTGGGCCAGCTCGTCCTCGCCCTCCACAAAAACGGCAAAGTCAAAGCTGCCGCCGAAGTTCGTCAGCGCCTTGACGGTCTTGCCGGAAAAATGGACGACGTTTTCTTCGGACAGCGCCACCACCCGGGCCAGCTTCGGCAGCTTGGTCCCGGTCTGCTCCGGATCGGTGCAGGCCACGACGGTGCCCTCGGCGTCTATAACCCCCAGCTGCCGGTCGGTGGCGGCCTTCATCTTCTGGATCACGTCGGAAAAGATATGGTTTGTCATTATAGATACACTCCTGTCGTCAGGTCGCAAAAGCGGATTTTGTACAACTTCTACCTTTTATCATACCCGATCTTTTCCCATTTTGCAAGAGGTATTTGGTATTTTATTTGAAAAATTGAAGAATTTTTTATGCAAAAACACAACAAAACCGGCGTTTTGGCTAATTGCCCTCCATTTCCGTCTGCGTATTTTACCGGATTTGTCAAAGATTTGATTTGGTTATATTGTACAGAAGCTCAAGTTCCTCCTCCGTCAGCTCGCGGAGCTCCCCCAGGGGCAGTCCGCCCAGGCTCAGAGGGCCTTCGCTCTCCCGGCGGAGATAGCTGACCGTCAGGCCGCGGCTGGCCATCATGCGGCGGACCTGGTGATACTTTCCCTCCGTGACGGTGATCTCGCTCTCCCCCGGTCCCAGCGGCCGCAAAACGGCGGGCTTGCAGACCGTTCCGTCCCGCAGCGTCAGCCCCGCGGCGAAGGCCGCGGCGTCGGCCTCCCCGGCCGTCCCCTCGTGGCGGGCGTAATAGCGCTTTTCCACCTCCCAGCGGGGGGAGATCAAGCGGTGGGCCAGCTCGCCGTCATTGGTGAACAACAAAAGCCCCTCCGTCTCCTTGTCCAGCCGTCCCACAGGAACGACGCCCTGCCGCCGACAGGGCTCCGGGATCAGCTCCATCACGGTCCGGTCCCGGGGATCCTCCGTAGAAGTCACGTATCCGGCTGGCTTGTGGAGCATGAGCGTCACGCGCCGTGCCCCCTCCACCGGCCTGCCGCGGAAGCTGACCCGGTCCTTCGCGGGGTCTATCTTGGCCGCCCCGTCGGCAGCGGGGACGCCGTTGACGGTCACGGCCCCGGACTTCAAAATTGCTTTCAGCTCCCGCCGGGAGGCGATGCCGGCGTCGGCCAGGTATTTGTCAAGTCTGATCATGCTTTCTCCTCATATCCCGCGCCCTCCGATCATAGGCTTGAACACATGCAAGATCGGAAAGGAGCAAGAATCATGTTTGTAATAACGACAAAGGTTTCCAAAACGAAGCTGGCGGCCGGCGCAACGCTGGTGATCGCGGCGCTGGTGCTGGTCGGAGTCCTGACGGCGGCCAGGCGCGCCCAGGCTGGCGAAGACGCGGTTCTCAAGGGCGAGAGCAACGATGACCGGGTGGCCTGGCTGGCGCAATGCGGCTGGGAGGTCAACGCCGAGCCCGTCGAGACGCAGTCCGTCAAGATCCCCACGGAGGACAGCGAGCTCTTTGCCCGCTACAACGAGCTGCAAAAATCCCAGGGCTTCGATCTGCGTCAGTACGCCGGGCGGCAGGCCACCCGTTACGTCTATCAGGTCCTCAATTACCCAAATGCCGACAAGCCCGTCTACGCCACGGTCTTCGTCCTGAAGGGCCGGATTGTCGGCGGCGACGTGACGGACAGCTCGCCCAACGGGAAGATGCAGGGGATTGTGAAATCGAAAACCGGGGATCAAACAGCGAACGACTGAAGCGATTTTGAATAAGCGCCTGAAAAACGCGGAGATTTCCGACATCCATAGAATCATAACACAAAATTGTTACAAAGTTGTTACTTTTCCGAAAAAATAGAGATTTTTTTATGAGCCGGACGCGGGCTCGTCTGCACGAGCGGATTTCAACAGGCATTGTCGCGCAGAGCCTTACCCTGGGGAAGGAGTCGCACAGCGCCGGTTGGGAGGACGGATCGGCCGCACAGCGCGTTCAACCGACAAATAAAAAAACGCGGCGCCCCTCATCCGTCATCCGGCTTCCGTGAGACGCCGGATGACACCTTCCCCCGAGGGGGAAGGCTTTTTTGAAAAGCCCGCTTGGCCGTTCTTGGCCGTGCTTTGAAAAATTTGAAAAATAACTCTTGACAAATCCGTCGTTATCCGCTATAATTCTTATGCTGTTCCGAGCCCACCGTCGCGCGGGCGGCGTCTATACGGCGGCATAACTCAGCTGGTAGAGTACCCGGTTCATACCCGGTATGTCATCTGTTCGAATCAGATTGCCGCTACCAGGCCCGTTGGTCAAGTGGTTAAGACACCGCCCTTTCACGGCGGTAACATGGGTTCGAGTCCCGTACGGGTCACCAGGAAAACAAGCACCTCTTTGGAGGTGCTTGTTTTCATATCCGGGTTCCGCACGGGGCTCGAATGATCCAAAACCTGACAGCCCGGCGGGCTGTCAGGCGCCGCCACTACAGCGGGAACGCCCTGTCCCTGTCATTCCGAGCGCAGCGAGGAATCCGTAACCCCCTTCCCCGATTGCTGATTGCCTGATCAAAACGTGCGGGCGGTTCTGATACCGGATGCCCTGAAAAACGAAAAAACCCCTTCCGGTCTGGGCCGGAAGGGAATATTTTCGAACGCGAATTACGCCAGCTTGTTGAGCTTCAGGGTCATGCTGCTCTTCTTCCGGGCAGCGGTATTCTTGTGCAGAAGACCCTTGTTCACAGCCTGGTCCACGGACTTGACGGCAGTCTTGTAAGCTGCGTCAGCCGCCTCGCGATTACCTTCAAGGACAGCGGCGTCGAACTTCTTGATGTTGGTCTTGAGGGCGGACTTGCCAGCCTTGTTCCTGGCATTGGCGACCTTGGAAAGCTCGACTCTCTTCTTGGCGGACTTGATGTTGGGCACGGTTACACCTCCTTGATCCGAAATCGTGGGCATGGGCAGGCCCATGCAGGGTTGTATTATACTCTCTTTGCCCGGTAAAATCAATAGTTATTTTTCAAAAATCGAAAAAATTTTTCAGATTTTTCGAAGCCCGCTCCCCTGTCACAGCACGCCCAGCAGGACCAGCAGGAGCAGGACGAAGGTGGCAACGAGCAACAGGGCGAAAACCGTGAAGGCGGGGCTGAAGCGGCCCTTCTTTCCCCGGCTGGGGGCCACCAGACCCATGCGCCGCAGCGCCCCCACCACGGGCTTGTAGAGCAGCAGCACCAGGGCCGCGTTGAGCCCGCCCTTGACCAGGTTGAAGGGCAGGAAGACAGAGGCCAGCATTCCCGCCACTACGGAGCGCTCCACGCCCATGTAGAAGGGGGTGATCACGTAGTTCCAGGCGATCATGCAGGCCGCCATGGACAGCACGCCGCACAGCAGACCCAGCATGGCGTGCTTCTGGGTCCGGCGCCGGTGATAGAGCCAGGCGGCCGGGACCGCGAAGGCGCAGGTGGCCACCACGTTCATCACGAAGCCGTAGATTCCCGTGGAGCTGATGGTGAGCATCTCCAGCAGGCTGCAGAGCACCGAGATCACCACGCAGGTCAGGGGCCCGAAGATGAAGCCCGCAATGACGATGACGGCGTCCTTGGGCTCGTAGCTGAGGAAGCCCTGGACGTTGGGGATGGCCCTGGCCAGCAGCACCGCCACGTAGGACAGGGCCGTGAACATGGCCACGCAGCTCAGATAGCGGACAGACAGTTTTTCTTTCATCGATGAATCCTCCAATCACGCTGCGCGCCGTCAGCAGAAAAATATGCCTGAAGACCGTACGTCTTCAGGCATATTCGTCGGCGCGCAACGAACAGCATCTTCTTCCATCCAGACTGTACTGTCGGTTCCGGAATCGCACCGGATCGGCCCGAAGGCTCGCGGACTCTCACCGCCGGTCGGGAATTGCACCCTGCCCTGAAGATATACCGGATTCAGATCACGCGTATTATACAACGCGGCGCGCAAAAATGCAAGCGGAATTTTGCAGGTTTCCATTCCCGAGCGTTCGCCGCGCCAGTCAGCCGGAGCGGCGCTCATTTCATCGACAGCCCGCTTTCCTGTTCCTGGGGGACAGATTTCTCAATCGTAGAATTGATCTCGGTCTGCTTGCTGTTCATCTTTTCAAGAATCCGATCTGTCTCCGCCTGGAAGGCCAGCTGCATCTTTCCTCCGTGGCCCTTCTCCGCCAGCTTGCTCAACGCATCCACTTTTTCATCACTCATCAGATCCAGCATACTATTGGCAAACTTGACTTCTTTACGATAGTCGGTCAGGTTCAGCTTCTGGTTGAGCCGCTCATCTCCGCCGAGCAGGTTTCCGCGCTCTGCATTGACTGCATTACGACATCCGATGATTTCAGCGAGCGCCTGGATTCTTTTTTCACGGTTCCTGAGCTGCTGCGCCTCGTTTCCCTTGTCTTTGACGGCGTTCAGCTGCTTGAGGCCCTTCTGATACAGCTCGATCTGTGCCTTTGCCGTAGGATTATACCGGGCCATAAGGCCTTTTCCCACAGACTTGTAGTCGCTGTCAACGTTCATCACATAGGTGGTCAGCATGTCGTCCAGGCGGCCGCCATGCCCGTGAAAGGCGCATTTGGACGCCAATTCATAAGCCGCCTCGTTATCCTGCAAATGATTGACAAAGGAACGGAACGGGCCTTCATCCCGAAGCTTATACCTTCTGTGATTGATCTCTTCCAAGGAGAACTTTTCATCCTTCAGAGATGCTCCGCTGTGACGCTTGGAATCCGCCAGGGATCGAACAGCCATGATGTTTTCAAGCCATTTCGTGGAGGGTTTGCCATCCCGCTCGACGATCGGATCATTCCGGAATTCCTCGATCCACTCCTCGGCGGTCTTTTTCTGTGCCTCCTCCTCCCGTGCGATCTCTTCGGCTTTCAACTGCTCCGCGCGCGCTTTGGAAAAGTCTCCGACCTCAAAGCCCAGCTCCAGCGTCTCCGAGAGCGCTTTCAGGGCCAGGTCGATTTGGGCCTTGGTGGCTCCGAACAGACTGTTCATCGAAAACGCTTCGCCGCTTTCCACAAGCTTTTCATAGTGGGTTTTGTCATCGCCCGCATCCGCGCTCAAAAAGTCGCTCAAGCCCTGGAGCTTTTCCAGCTTGCTCGGAAAGCGAAGCTCGTTATTCATATTATACATGGCGGTTCTCAGCTCGTTGCACCGGTCCGACGTTTTCGGATTCTTGAGCTTCAGATTGTAGCCCTGCAGCGCGTTCCGCAGCGCGGCGACCGCCTTGCTCTCATTGCTGTCCGGATCGAAAAGCCCTTTTCCCTTCTTGAGCTTATTCATCATTCGGTTCTGATAAGCGGCTTCCTCTGCTTCGTTTCGAATGGGTCTTGGCATTGTAATCCCTCCGCAATTTTTTTATCTGAGCACAGTATACATCGCGGAGCGTACAAAATCGTTACAGAATTCGCTGTTTTTTCTTTTTTTCAAAAAATTTTGACCGGCGCGAGGCCGCTTATTCCTTCAGCAGCTTCCGCCTGGCAAAATTGATGGGGCCCTCCTGCATACGGTTGATCCAGTTCAGGCTCTTGCCGCAGCCGTAGGCCACGCAGGAGTCCGCGTCGTCTGCCACGGTGCAGCGCATGCCGGTGCGCTCGGTAATCAGCTTGTCCATGCCCCAGATCTGCGCGCCGCCGCCGGTGAGCACGATGCCGTTGCGGGCGATGTCGGCCACCAGCTCGGGGCTGGTCTGCTCCAGCACCGCCAGGATCTCGTCGGTGATCTGGCGGGCGGGACGGCGCAGGGCCTCCAGCATATCGGCCGAGGTGACGGAGATTTCCCGCGCCAGGCCGGTCTTGAAGTCGCGGCCCTTCACCGCGATCATCACGGGCTCGGTCCGCTCAAAGACGGTACCCACGTTGATCTTGGTCTCCTCGGCGATGGTCTGGCCCACGATCAGGCCGAACTTTTTACGCAGATAGCGGATGATGGCCTCGTCGAAGTTGTCGCCGGCCACCTTGATGGAGGAGGAGTTGGCCAGGCCGTTCATGGTCAGCACGCCGATGTCGGTGGTGCCGCCGCCGATGTCCACCACCATATGGCCGTCGGGCCCTTCAAAGCTCAGATTGGCGCCCAGGGCCGCGGCCAGGGGCTCCTCGATCAGATAGACCCGCCGGGCCCCCGCCTCCTGGGCGATCTGGACCACGGCCCGCTCCTCGATGCTGGTGATGCCGCTGGGGACGGAGATCACCACCCTGGGCTTCACGAAGGCGTATTTGGAAATCTGCTTGAAGAACTCCGCCAGCATCCGCTCGGTGAGCTCGTAGTCGGAGACGACGCCCTCCCGCAGGGGTCGCATGGCCACCACGTTGCCGGGGGTGCGGCCCAGCATATTCCGGGCAGCGGCGCCCACCTTCAGAATTCTGCCGGTGTTTTTGTCCACCGCCACCACAGAGGGCTCCCGCAGGACGATGCCCTTGCCCTCGGCGTATACCACCACGTTTGCGGTTCCCAGGTCGATGCCCAGGTCCTTGGAAAGTATTGACATATCAATCACCTGTTCTTTATTGTAGCAGCGCAGCACGTGCGCCATTGTTCGGGATACGCGATTCGGGAACGCCGACTTCCGAAGCCCTCATCCGGGCGTTGCCGCCAGGGTCGCCGCGTCCACGCGCTTTGCCCCGGCCTCCAGCAGCACCCGGGCGGCCTCGGAGACGGTGGCTCCGGTGGTCAGCACGTCGTCGATCAGCAGGACGCGCTTGCCCCGGACCAGCTCCGGGTCCGGCACCCGGAAGGCGCCGCGGACGTTCCGCTGCCGCTCCTCCGGTCCCAGGGCGCGGGACTGGGGCTTGACCCGGTTCTTTTTCCGCAGGGTCGGGACGGGCTCCATCCCGAGCGCCGCACCCGCTTCCCTTGCCAGCAGGAGGGTCTGGTCGAAGCCGCGCCTTCGGCGGCGCAGGGGACTGACGGGTACGTAGGTCAAAAGCTCAAAGTCCGTACCCAGCTGCTCCCGGACGGCCCGGGCCAGCCACGGGCCGTAGACCGCCGCGTAGAAGCGGCAGCCGCCGAACTTGAAGCGCAGAAAGGACTCCCGGACCGTCCCCTCGTACCAGAGGGCAGCGGCCCAGCGCTTGTAGAAGCCGCCGCGCCTGGCCCCGGAGAAGGGCTCCGGCAGCGCGGCCCGGCAAGCCGGGCAGAGGCGCTCCGCGCCGCCCTCCAAAATCCGGTGACAGAGGATGCAGCGGGGCGGCCAGAGCAAATCCAACCATGCCGCGCAGGCCCGGCGGAATCGCCCGGACGGTACGGCGGTATTTTGACGGGCGAGCGATTTGCCCGCAGCGCTCCCGGCGCGGCTCATGAATGACACAGCCGCCACTTGAGGCCGCTGAAGCGCTTCTGCTTCTTGTCGTTGCGGACCATATATTCCACCACGCCCTCGTCGCCCACGATGATCAGCAGCTCCCTGGCCCGGGTAATGGCCGTGTAGAGAATGCTGCGGCTCAGCAGCAGGGGCGTTCCGCGCCAGGCTGCCAGCACCACGGCGCGGTATTCGCTGCCCTGGCTCTTGTGGACGGTCATGGCGTAGGCGGGCTCCAGCTGGGAGAGCATGTCCCAGGTATAGACGGCCTCCCGGTCGTCAAAGCGGATGGTCATGGTCTGGGCCTGGTAATCGATGGCCCGGACGGCGCCCACGTCGCCGTTGAAAATTCCGGAACCCATGCCGGACTCTCCGACCTTGTTCCAGATAATATCGTAGTTGTTCCGGATCTGCATGACCCGGTCGCCCTCCCGGAAGACGATCTCGCCGTACTTCTTCTCCCGCTTGCCGTCGGCGGCAGGGTTCAGGGCCTCCTGAAGCAGTCTGTTCAGGTTCCGGGTGCCGGTCTCCCCCTTGCGCGTGGGGCTCAGCACCTGGATCTCCTCCGGAGCGATGCCCATGTTCTGGGGCAGGCGGCGGGCGCAGAGCTCCGTAACGGTCTGGCAGACCGCCTCGTCGCCGGACCGCTGGAGGAAGAAGAAGTCCTTCTTCTTTTCACGCAGCTCGGGAAGCTCGCCCCGGTTGACCCGGTGGGCGTTCATGACGATGAGGCTCTCCCGGGCCTGGCGGAAGATCTCCGTCAGCCGGACGGTGGGAATCTTCTGGCTGCGGATCAGATCGGAAAACAGGTTTCCGGCCCCCACGGAGGGGAGCTGATCCGGGTCTCCGACCAGGATCAGACGGCAGGTCTCGGGCAGCGCCCGGACCAGGTCGTACATCAGAAGCAGATCCACCATGGAGGTCTCGTCCACGATGACCGCGTCGCAGCTCAGGAGATTGTGCTCGTTGTGGACGAAGACCATCTCCCCGTCCTCGGGGGACACGTCCACCTCCAGCAGCCGGTGGATGGTGGAGGCGTCCCGGCCCGTCAGCTCTGTGAGCCGCTTGGCCGCCCGCCCGGTGGGGGCGGTGAGGAAGGTCTTGAGCCGCATCTGCTCAAAGAGATCCAGGATGCCCCGGAGGGTGGTGGTCTTGCCGGTGCCGGGGCCGCCGGTGACGATCAGCAGCTTCTCCGACGCGGCGGCGAAAATGGCCTCCCGCTGGAGCTCCGCGTATTCGATCTCCTGCCGGGCCTCGATCTGCGCCACGGTCTTGGCCAGATTGGCGGGCAGACCCACCTTGCCCCGGACCATATCCAGAAAGCGGCGGGTCAGCCAGCGCTCCGCCTCGCCGTAGGCGGGGAGATAGACCGCCGTCAGGGAGGCGATCTCGTCGATCACCACCCGTTCCTGCTCGGCCAGCCGCCGCAGGCCCTCCCGGATGATCTCCCGGTCCAGCCGCAGGAAGGCGGAAGCGGCGTCCACCAGCTGGGGCTCCGGCACGAAGACGTGGCCTCCGGCGGAGTTGAAGCTCAGCTCATACAGGACGCCGGCATCCACCCGGCGCTCGTCGTCGCCGTCGAAGCCCAGCTCCAGGGCGAAGGCGTCCACCTGGGCGAAGGGGGCGTTGAAGCCCTCCTCGGTCAGGAAATAGGGGTTGTCCTGAATGGCCATCATGGACAGCTCCCCGTAGGCCTTGTAGATCCGCACCGCCAGCTCGGCGGGCAGACGGTAGCTGCCGAGGAATTCCGCCAGCTGCCGCAGCCCCTGCTGGGACTGGAAGCTCTCGTGGATCTCCCGGGCCTTGCTCTCGGAGATTCCCGGCACCTGGGCCAGCTTCTCCGGCTCGTGCTCGATGACCTTCAGGGCCTCGGCCCCGAAGCGCTCCACGATGCGGGCGGCGATCTTGGGCCCCACGCCCCGGATGGCGTGGGAGGATAAGTAGGCCAATATCTCGATCCGGGATTCCGGCATCAGCCGTTCCAGGGTCACGATCTCCAGCTGCCTGCCGTAGGTGCTGTGGCTGGTCCAGCGGCCCTCCACCCGCAGCCGTTCCCCGGCCCGGGTGTCGGGGACGATGCCCACCGCGGTGGTCAGCTCGCCCTGCTCATCCTTCAGCCGCAGCACGGTATAGCCGTTTTCCGGGTTCTGAAAGACAACCGCCGAAACGCTGCCTTCGACGCGGACCAGTTCGTTTTCCATGGAGATCGTTCCTTTTCGCTGTTTTGTAATTCGGAATACCCGTGCCCGCCCGTTTCAGACCGCGGCAGGCTCGGAGCAGCCCCTAGGGCAAGAGGCTCAGCTCATCCGGGGCGCACAGCCCGGCGTCCAGGGCGTCGGCCAGGCGCTCCGCCAGGGCGCGGCCCTCGTCGCTCAGCCCCAGGTCCAGGATGACGGGCGCGCCCTCCACCAGACCCCAGCGGGCCAGCAGCCGACAGGCCCTGAGGCGCTGCTCCAAATCCTCGGCGCCGTCCCGGGCCGGGAGCAGCAGCAGCGCCTCCTCCGCCCGCAGGGGCAGCAGCAGGCGTCTCCGAAGCAGCCCGAACAGCGCTGCCGACGCCGCGGCCAGCAGGCCGCCCAACAAGAGCTTCCAAAGCATTCCACGCGCCTCCCTCCGCCCCATCCTATGCGAGCGGGGGCCGGCGCGTTCCGCATTCCTTTATAATATACATGAAAAAAGCGCTTCTGCATAGTCCCAATTTTGAAATATCGCGTTTTTCAATCCGGACTCCCGCAAAAAAGCGTTGCAATCCTGCCGCAAAGGGGGTATAATAAGCAAAAACCCGAAAGGAGCAGCAGAAACATGACAAAAACCACGTTGAACATCGAGGGCATGATGTGCCCCCACTGCGAGAAGCACATGAACGAGGCCATTGAAAAGGCCTTCCAGGTGGAGAAGGTAAGCTCCTCCCACAGCAAGAACCTGACCGAGATCATCTCCGAGGCCCCTCTGGACGAGGCGCGCATCAAGGCCGCCGTCGCCGCCGCCGGCTACACCCTCAAGGGCGTCTCCTCCGAGCCCTGCGAGCAGTAGGGCTGCAAGCGCTTCGGCCGGAAAGGCGTCAGACGCCGCCCTGCGGCGCTTCGGGATGCAGCCGCAGATAAGACAGATATCCCTCCAGGATCAGAGACGCGGCCACGGCGTCCACGGTGTTCTTCCGCTTCTTGCCGTGATAGCCGGTCTCGGAGAGGATGCTGTGGGCCTCTACGGTGGTCCTGCGCTCATCCCAGAGCCGGACGGGCATGCCGGCGGCCTGCTCCAGATCGGCGGCAAAGGCCCGATAGAGCTCCGCGCGGGGTCCCTCGGAGCCGTCCATGTTCCGGGGAAAGCCCATGACGAGGCGCTGCGCGCCCTGCTCCCGTGTCAGACGGACGATCTCCGCGATGGTCTTCTCCCGGTTCCAGCTGTGAATCACAGTCGTCCAGCCCACGATGGAGCCCGTCAGGTCCGAGACGGCGATCCCGGTCCGGGCGTCGCCGTAGTCGATGGCGAGAATTTTCATAGCGTTCTCCTTTGTTCGTTTGACTCCATGTTACCCGGAAAAATGAGGTCTGTCAATGTATTTTTTTGTAAAAAACCAAAAAAATACATTGACAGACCCACAATTATATGATATACTTTTTGCACCTGTGAAAAGGGCTCTTTTTTTGTGCGCCTTTTTCAGCCGCGGATCGGGACTTGTCCCTGCTAAATTTTGGATAGCCGCGGTGATACAGGGAGGCAAATAAGGAGGTGCCGTAATGCGCGTAAAAATCACCCTCAGATGCTCGGAGTGCAAGCAGAGAAACTACAACTCCATGAAGAACAAGAAGAACGACCCTGACCGGCTCGAGATGAAGAAGTACTGCAGATTCTGCAAGAAGCACACGCTTCACACCGAGACGAAGTAAGCGGAAGGGAGTACCATCATGGCTGAAGTCAAAAAGGAAAACTGGTTCAAGCGCACCTGGAACGGCTTGACCAAATGGTTCCGCGGCATGAAGAGCGAGCTCAAGAAGGTCGTGTGGCCCACCTGGCCCCAGGTTCTGAACAACACCGTGGTCGTGATCGTCGTCTCCATCATCTTCGCGATTGTGATCGGTCTGATCGACTATCTGGCCTACGAGGGCATCAAAGCCCTTCTCGCCGCGATCGGGTAACCCGGCATGGCAGAGAACGCACAGTGGTACGTCGTACAGACCTATTCCGGCTACGAGAATACGGTCAAGGCTACCATCGAGAAAACCATTGAAAACCGTCAGCTCCAGGATGTGATCTGTGAGGTCGCGATTCCTATGGAGACCGTCACCGAGGTGACGGAAAACGGCCCCAAGACCTACGAGCGGAAGCTGTTCCCGGGCTATGTTCTGGTCAAAATGGTCATGAACAGCGATACCTGGTACATCGTCCGCAACATCCGCGGCGTCACGGGCTTCGTCGGCGCCAGCAGCACCAATCCCCTGCCTCTGAGCGAGAAGGAGACCATCCAGTGGGGCGTCGAGCGCCATGAGGTGGTGGTCAACTACAGCGTGGGCGACACGGTCCGCATCGCGGACGGCCCGCTGACCTCCTTCACCGGCAGAGTCGAGGCGCTGGACATCGACAAAAACAGCGTTCGCGTCATTGTTTCCATGTTCGGGCGCGAAACCCCGATCGAGCTGGAGCTCGATCAGGTGGAGACCATCTCCGACTGATTCGACGGCCCCTCGAGGGCGGTCAGAACGTGGGAGGGGCAAAGCCCCGCCAAATTACCACTTTATATTAGGAGGTGCTTTTCATGGCACAGAAAGTAACCGGTTATATCAAACTCCAGATCCCCGCTGCTAAGGCAACCGCTTCTCCTCCGGTTGGTCCCGCTCTGGGCCAGCACGGTGTCAACATTTCCCAGTTCATCAAGGAATTCAACGAGCGCACCAAGGATCAGGCCGGCTTCAAAATCCCCGTGGTCATCACCGTCTACGCCGACCGCAGCTTTACCTTCGTTACCAAGACCCCCCCGACGCCCACCCTCATCCTGAAGACCCTGGGCATCGAGAAGGGCTCCGGCGTTCCCAACAAGACCAAGGTCGCCACCATCACCAAGGCCCAGGTCCGCGAGATCGCTGAGCGCAAGATGCCCGACCTCACCGCGGCCACCATCGAAGCCGCCATGAGCCAGGTGGCAGGTACCTGCCGCTCCATGGGCATCACCGTTGTTGACTAATCGACTGAGACGCCGTCTCAAAATGTGGGAGGATTATTCCGCATCACCACTTTAAGGAGGATATAACATTGTTTAGAGGTAAAAAATATAAAGACAGCGCGAAGCAGATCGACCGCTCCGTGCAGTATGATCCCGCGGACGCTCTGGGCCTTGTCTGCAAGACCGCTTCCGCCAAGTTCGACGAGACCGTTGAGATTCACATCCGTCTGGGTGTTGACTCCCGCCACGCTGACCAGCAGGTCCGCGGCGCCATCGTCCTGCCCAACGGCACCGGCAAGACCCGCCGCGTGCTGGTGTTCGCCAAGGACGCCAAGGCCGACGAGGCCAAGGCTGCCGGCGCCGACTACGTGGGCGCCATGGACATGGTCGAGAAGATCCAGAAGGAAAACTGGTTCGACTTCGACGTGGTCGTCGCTTCCCCCGACATGATGGGCGTCGTCGGCCGTCTCGGTAAGCTGCTGGGCCCCAAGGGCCTGATGCCCTCTCCCAAGGCCGGCACCGTCACCCCCAACGTGGCCGCTGCCGTCAAGGAGATCAAGGCCGGTAAGATCGAGTACCGTCTCGACAAGACCAACATCAT
>JAFWTG010000098.1 GCA_017519005.1 Oscillospiraceae bacterium
CCGAAGCCGGGCTCCACGGTCATCACCAGAATCAGACTGCAAATCTCCAAAAAGGGCAGTACGGCCTCCGCCGGGGTCTTCGGCTTCACGGAGATCGCGGGGCGGACGCCCAGCTCCCGGATCCGCTTCAGGGCGGCCAGGGTGTTCTCGGTGCTGTCGGCCTCCGCGTGGAGCGTCAGAATATCGGCCCCGGCCTTGCAGAAGTCCTCCACGTAGCGGATGGGCCGGTCGATCATCAGATGTACGTCCAGGGGCAGGGGGGAGATCTTCTTGATGGCGGCGGTCACCGGAATGCCGATGGTAATGTTGGGGACGAAGAGTCCGTCCATCACGTCCACGTGGACGTAGTCGGCTCCCTGGGGTCCGAGGGCGCGGACGTCCCGCTCCAGATTGACAAAATCCGCCGAGAGGATTGACGGGGAAAGCTTGATCATGGTGTACCTCCAATCTGTGACGGCTGGGCATACGAATATATCTTATTATATCCAATATTTTTGATGAAGTCAACTTCTCAATTCTTGACTTATGACGGCTTTTGCGATAAAATACAAATGTTGGACTCTGCGATACTACCGTAAGGAGGACGTAATAATGGAGAATATTCCCGAAATGAAGTTTGAAACCGTCGAGCAGACCGCCAAGACCCCGGTGATGGAGGCCGGGAAGGCCGCCGAAGTCCCCAGCCTGGAGCCCGTCCCCACCCTGGAGCTGACGCCCAAGGAGCCCGAGCCCCCCGTGCCCGAGGCGGGTCCCGACTACGCGATGCTGACCGAGGCCGAGCAGAAGATCGTGCACGACTTCGCCCAGAAGATCGACATTACCAATCCGAACCTCTCCCTGGAGTACGGCGCAGGGGCCCAGAAGAACGTGGCGGATTTCTCCGACGCTGCCCTGGCCTCCGTCCGCACCAAGGACCTGGGCGAGGTGGGCGATATGATCGGCTCTCTGGTGGTGGAGCTCAAGGGCTTCAACGCCGAGGAGGACAAGAAGGGCTTCCTGGGCCTGTTCAAGAAGGCCGGCACCGGCATCGAGACCCTGAAGGCCCGCTACAACAAGGCCGAGGTCAACGTCAATAAGATCTCCCACGAGCTGGAGGAGCACCAGCGGACCCTGATGAAGGACGTGGTGGTGCTGGACCAGATGTACGACAAGAATCTGGACTACTACAAGCAGCTGACCATGTACATCCTGGCCGGCAAGGAAAAGCTGGCCCAGGAGCGGGCCACCACCCTGGTGGAGCTGCGGAAAAAGGCCGAGCAGAGCGGCCTGGCAGAGGACGCCCAGCGGGCCAACGACTATGACGCCATGTGCCTGCGCTTCGAGAAGAAGCTCCACGACCTGGAGCTGACCCGGATGATCTCCATCCAGATGGGTCCGCAGATCCGCCTGCTCCAGAACAACGACACCCTGATGTCCGAGAAGATCCAGTCCTCCCTGGTCAACACCATCCCGCTCTGGAAGAGCCAGATGGTCCTGGCCCTGGGCATGAGCCACAGCCAGCAGGCCCTGGAGGCCCAGAAAGCGGTGACCGACGTGACGAACGAATTGCTGAAGAAGAACGCCGACAAGCTGAAGATGGCCACCGTTGAGACCGCCAAGGAGTCCGAACGGGCCATTGTGGACATCGAGACCCTGCAGCACACCAATCAGCAGCTGATCTCCACCCTGGACGAGGTCCTGCAGATCCAGACCGAGGGCCGCCAGAAGCGGGCCGCCGCCGAGCAGGAGCTCCGCAAGATCGAGGGCCAGCTGAAGCAGAAGCTGCTGGAGACCCGCGATACGTCCAGAGGCTGATCAGAGGCCTGTGATTCGGTTCAGAGAAGGGGGTCGTCCTTTGTATATCTGGCTCAAACGGATCGGCGGAGGGGCGCTGGTGATCGCCGGGGTCCTGCTCTTCGTGCGCCATCTGCGGCAGCTGCTGGACTGGCCCCATCTCTATCCCGATCTGGGGCGGCTGGGCGTCGGGAACCTTCTGCTGCTCTGCCTGACCCTGCTCTTTGTGGCCTTCGCCTGGATCGCCGGCGCCTATCTGCTGCTGAACGCGGAGAAGCAGCTGCCGCACCAGCTGATCCCCGCGGCGGCCTTCGTGGTGCTGCTGACCCTGGGCGGCCTTTGCCTGACCGGGGCGGTGGGGGAGATCCCCTGCAGCTACACCAGCTCCCTGGCCTCCTTCCGGGAGGACTTTGATCCCCAGAGCTTCCGGGTCCGGGGCAGCGCCCTCTATCCGGGCTATGCCCTGGGGGAGCTGACGGACTACGCCCGCTACGAGAAGGGCGAGGTCCTGGCGGAGACGGTCACCCGCTCCTACGACCAGGACGGCTACACCTCCGAGCGCAACCGCCTCGCCGCGCTGGGCGTCCCGGGCCGGGAGTTCTACATGGACCCCCGGGAGCGGCCCTCCACGCTCTACGAGCTGCGCCTGGGCGACACCCTCTGGCAGGTCCTGCTGGTGCCGAGCGCCAAGACCGTCAGCTACAGCCGCTTCAACTGCCCCGAGCAGCTTCCCTCCTTCGCGCCGCAGCCCACCCGGGTCACGGATGCGCCGGTTTCGTGAATAAATCACGGAGCTTTCGGACATACTGAACGCACGGCGGAACGCTCCGCTGTGCGTTTTGTATTCCGCTGAAAAACGAAGGAGGCTTTCCCATGAACGCGAATCGAAGCGACTGCAATTCCCACTGCAAATCCAATTCCAACCCCTGCATCGCCTGCACGGTGCAGCAGTGCGTCCACCACTGCGGGGCCGACGACCACTGCTCCCTGGACCGGATCACCGTCGGCACCCACGAGTACAACCCCACCGAGGACCAGTGTACCGACTGCAAGTCCTTCCGGAAGAAGTGAGCGAACGGCGCGGGCTTTTGCCCGCGCCGTTTTCGCGCTTCCGGGCCGCTTCGGCGCGACAAATCCCGACTTTGCGTTGACAAGCCTCCTGTTTTTCGGTATGATAAGGAAAACGCGACAGACGAGGTGATTTCCGTGAAAAAAAGCTCCTCCGCGCCCCTGCCGGAGCAGGAGCGCCGCCTTCCCGCCTGGCTGCCGGCGGCCCTGATCCTGCTGGTTTGCGGCGTCCTCTTCCTGATTCTCTTCTTCAATGCCCGGGAGGGAAAAATCTACAACCCCGTCCGGCTTCAGAGCGATTTCGTCACCGTGGAGAAGGCCCAGGTGCTCAATATCTCCTACGACACCGTGGAGCCGGACCCCGACTCTGCGGACGGCGTGGAAAAGGGCAATCAGACGGCGCTGATCCGCCTGACGACCGGCGCCTTCGCCGGCGAGACCCACGAGCTGAGCTATATGATCGGCTATTTTGTCGGTCCGAAGCTGGCGGCCGGGGACCGGATCACGGTTCTGCAAAACCGCGACGAGGAGAGCGGCAGACTCCTGGAGCTCAACTATTTCGCCTATGACCGCAGCCCCGCCGTGCTGCTGGTGCTGGGCCTCTTCGTGCTGACGGTCCTGCTGGTGGGCGGCAAAACCGGCCTCAAATCCCTGCTGGGCCTGGCGGCGACCGTGGTGGCCCTGATCTGGATCTTCTGCCCCATGTGGATGAAGGGAGCGGACCCGCTCTGGCTGGCCCTGGGCCTCTGCGCCCTGGTGACGGTCATGAGCTTCGTGATCCTGGGCGGCACCTCCAGGAAGATACTCTGCGCCATCGTGGCGACCATGGCGGGGGTGGGGCTGGCCGCGGGCTTCGGAGCCCTGGCCCAGCGGCTCTGCCGGGTGAACAGCTTCAGCCTCTACGACGTCAGCGGCGAGATCGCCGAGCTGGTCAACCTCCAGACCCGGAACTATCCGGTCCGGATTCACGGCATCCTGACGGCGGGCATCCTGATCGCCGCCCTCGGCGCGGTGATGGACGTGGCCATGAGCCTCTCCTCCGCGATTGCGGAGCTGAAGCGCGTCAATCCGAATCTGGGCCGGAAGGCCCTCTGGCGCTCCGGCATGAACGTGGGCCGCGACATGGTCGGCACCATGACCAATACCCTGGTCCTGGCCTTCGTGGGGACCAGCCTGGTCACGGTGATCCGGATCTGGGCGCAGGGCCCCACCTGGCGCATGCTGCTGAGCTCGGAGTTTTTCTCGGTGGAGCTGATCTCCGCCCTTTCCAGCTCGGTGGGCGTGGTGCTGACCGTCCCTCTGGCGGCGGCTGTCTGCGCGGCCTTCTTCGGCGGGAAGCGGGAATCGTAAAGGCCGCGGGCGGAAGGACGAAAGCTTCCATTTTGCGGGTTTTTTCCGTTTTTATGCTTGTACTTCGTATCATTTTCTGCTATAATACACTGGATATTGTGAGAAAGTGTGTCTATCGATATGAAAAACGATCAATTTGACAGAAAAAGGACCAAAACTGGCCCCCAGCGGCCGGAGGAGCCGGACGAGGGCCTGATCGAGGGCCGCAACGCCCTGAGCGAGGCGCTGAAGAGCGGCCGTGCCATCGACAAGCTCTACGTTGCCGAGGGCAGCACGGACCGCGCTTTGGCCCGTCTGGCAGCCCTTGCGAAGGAAGCAGGCGCCGTGGTGGTCCCCACCGACCGCCGCAAGCTGGATCAGATGAGCCCCACCGGCGCCCATCAGGGCGTGATCGCCGCCGTGGCGGCCCATGAATACGCGTCCGTGGACGATATTCTGGACCTGGCCGCCCGGCGGGGGGAAGCGCCGCTGATCGTGATCTGCGACGAGCTCTCCGATCCCCACAACCTGGGCGCGATTATCCGTACCGCGGAGTGCGCCGGCGCGCACGGGGTCATCATCCCCAAGCGCCGCAGCGTGGGCCTGACCGCCGTGGTGGCCAAGACCTCCGCCGGCGCGGTGGAGTACCTCCCCGTGGCGCGGGTCGCCAACGTGGTCAACACCATCCGCGAGCTGAAGGAGAAGGGCGTCTGGGTCTACGGGACCGCCGCCGACGCCGACAGCGAGCTCTACCGCACGGAGCTGACCGGCCCCACGGCCATCATCATCGGCAACGAGGGCGAGGGCATGAGCCGCCTGGTCCGCGAGAGCTGCGACGTGCTGGTGAGCATTCCCATGAAGGGAAAAATCTCCTCCCTGAACGCCTCGGCCGCCGCTGCCGTGATGCTCTACGAGGCCCTGCGCCAGCGCGCGTAGGGACGGCCGCCGCGAGTCTGCGGACGCGGACGGCGCTTCGCCGTCCGCTTTCCCCGGCATGACGCCGTGCTTGCCCCGGGCAGCACAGAAAAAAGTATGGAGTGCGTTTACTTATGAAAAAGCGCAATGAACAATACGAACCGGAACAGACGCCGGAACGCCGCCCGCCGAAGCAATCCGCCGGGAAGCAGGAGTCCGCGGCTGATTTTGCGCTGCATCTGGCGGCGATGTTCCGCGCCGAGCTGGGCGAGGAGGACGAGAGCCTGGACCCGGTCCTGAACTGGAACCTTCCGGCCTCGGAGGACGATTACCGCGAGGCCGCCGCAAAATCCGGGAGCGACGACGAGCTCTTCCGGGCGGTGGCGAACTTCCTCGACGAAGCGGAGGAGCCTCCCGCGCCGAAGCAGGCCGATGCCGGGGAGCCGGAGAAGCAGGGCGCGTCAAAGCCCGCCAGAGAGCGCCGCAGCCAAAAGGAGGCGGAGGAACGCCGCGCCAGGAAGGAAGCGGAGGAGCGCCGCAGCCGGAAGGAAGCGGAGGAGCGCCGCGCCAAGAAGGAAGCGGAGGAGCGCCGCGCCAAAAAGGAGGCGGAGGAGCGCCGCAGCCGCAAAGCAGCGGAGAAGGAAGCTGCGCGCAAAGCGAACAGACCGGCGCAGAAGGGCCCGGAGCAAAAGTCTCCGGAGAACGGCCCGGAGCAGCCGCCCGCTCCGGAAGCGGCGAAGGAAGCCGCTCCGACGGCGGAACACGCTTCCCGGGAGCAGCTGGTCTTTTTTGAACCAAAGGAAAAGAAGCACAGCTTTTTTGACAGTCTGAATGACGCGGAGCCCCGTGGGGCCCGGACGCCGACGCTCCCCGAGGAGCCGGCGGAGGCCGCGGAGCAGTCCCGCGAGAGCCGGGAGGACCGGCGCGCCGCAGAGCGGCGGGAGCGGGAAGCCCACGACGGCTCCGACAGCGAAGGCCGAACCGCCGGACAGAGCCGCCCCGAGGAAGCGGAAGCCCGCGGCGCGAAGGAACCCACCCGACGGGTCAAAGCGGAGCAGAAGAGCGCCCGCGGCGCCGGGAAGGCGCCGAATGCGGCGACGCGGAAGAACCGCGGCGGCGCCACGCGGACGATGAAGCGCCCCACCCGGCCGCTGGCGTCGGAGGAGGACGCCGTCCCCGCCGTGGACGAAAACCTGGAGTTTGTCCTGCGCGGCTTTGACGCGACGCCCTTCGTGCCGCCCCAGGCCGATCCGTCCCTGGACGAGATCTTCGGGCCGCTGGGGCTGAAAACGGCGCCCCCGGACCCGGACCCGGACGCGGTGCTGAATCCGCGGGTGCGGGAGACGGCTTCCGGGAAGGAGAAGCCGCAGGACGGGCAGCCGGAGGCCGGGGCAGCGGCGGAGCAGACCGCTCCCGCCCCGGAGACGGAGCAGACGCGGGAGTCTCCCGCTGAGAGCGCTTCCGCGGAGGCGCTTCCGCAGGAGAAGCCGGGCAGAAAGCGCGGCTGGCTGCGCGGCCTCTTCCGCGGCAGAGATCGGCATGCGGAGCAGGCAGCCGCCGACCCGCAATCCGGGCCGGACGCCCAAGCCGCCGCAGGCGAGCGCGAGGAGACCGCGGCTGAGGCCGCGGAGACGCCCGGGCAGGAGACTGCCGAAGCCCCTGCGCAAGAAGCGGAGGCCGCCGTCCCTGCGAAGCCTGCGGAGGACGCTTTCGCAGCCGCGGAGGACGCCAGAATTCTGGCGGCGATGGAGCGGGAAATCCCCGGACTGACCGCGCTGCTGAGCGAGGTCCTTCCGTCCGCCGCGGAGGCCGAGTCCGCCGCGCCGGAGGCGTCCGAGCCCGAGCCCGAGCCGGAGCCCGCTGTGCTTGCCGCGCCGGAAGCGACCGAGCCCGAGGCCGCAGAGATTGCCTGGCCGGAGGCGGAGCCCGCCGAACCGGCGGCGTCCGAGCCCGAGGCATTCGAGCGTGAACCCGAGCCCGCCGAACCGGCGGCATTCCAGCCTGAACCCGAGGCGGAGCCCGCCGAACCGGAGGCGTCCGAGCCGGAGCCCGAGCCCGAGCCCGTTGCGCCGGAAGTGCCCGAGCCCGAAGCTGCGGAGATTACCTGGCCGGAGCTGGAGCCCGTTGCGCCGGAAGTGCCCGAGCCGGAGCCCGTTGCGCCGGAGGCTTCCGAGCCCGAGCCCGTTGAGACGACCGGGCCCGCGTCCGGCGAAGCCGAGGAGGCGTGGTCCGACGAAAGACTCTTCTCCGCCATTCGGGAGATCCTGGGCGACCGGGAGGAACAGAGCTTTGGGCTTCAGATGCCCGCGTTCGCCGGGGAGCTCCCCGCAAACGAAGCCGCTCCGGCCGCGGCCAACGAATTGCAGCTTTCCATTGACGATTATCTGGCTCCGGGCGGCGAGACACAGCCCGGCGCCGACGAAACGCCCGCCGCCGAGGAGCGGCAGAGCGGAAACGACGAGACCCGGACCGAGCTCCACGCGCCGGAGCTCTGGGATCCCCTCTCCCTCTTCAGCGAAGCCGCGGAGGAGGGACCTCCGCCGCTGACGCCGCTCTCCCGGGACAGCACCGGGAGCCTGCCGACGCTGGAGGAGCTTTTCGGGCCGGAGGCCGCCTCCGCGGCGGCCGCGGCCAGGCGGCCAAGGCCGGAGCGCCCGGCCCGCCGCAAAAAGCGCGGCTGGCTGCAAAGCCTGCTGCACGGCGGCGAGGCGCAGAAGGAACGGGCCGGGAGGCCCGCCGCGTCCGTGGAGCGGGGAGGCGAGGCCTCCGCGCAGACGGAGGCGCAGCGCCCGTCCCGGGCGGCTGAGCCCGCCGAGACGCAGCCCTCCGATTTCGCGGGGCGCGCTGCTTCCCCGGACGAGGAGCTGCAGGCCGCCTTTGCCAGAGTTTTCAGCGCGGTCACAGAGGAGGCGGAGACGCCCGACCTTCCCGAAGCGGACGCCGCCCCGGTGGAGCCTGCCGAAGAGCCGCGGGCCGACGAAGCGCCCGCGGCGGCGGACGGGGAAGCGGCTGCGCGCATCGAAGCGGAAGCAGCCGCCCCCGCGGAAGCCGTGAGCCCCGCGGAAGACGCCGCGGAGGACTGGGACCCCCTGGCCCTCTTCGGCGGGTCGGAGACGGACGAAGGCCTTCCCACCTGGGAAGAATATCTCCGTGCCAGCCGCGGAGCTGCGGCCCCGGAAAGCCCGGAGGCCGGAACGGAGGCTGCTCCGGCTGCGGAGGAGCCCTTGTCCGAAGAGGCTGCGGCCCCGCTGCCGGAAACGCAGGCGTCCCCCGCGGCCGCGGCGGAAGCGGCCCCGCCCGAGACGGATTCCGGGAAAGCCGAGGACGGGCAGCGCCCGACGCCCGGCGATTCCGAACCCGCAATCGAGGAGGACGACGTTCCGCTGTCCCTGCTCTTCGGCTCCTCCGCGCCCCGGAGCCGGGGCTTTGACGCCGCCGACGGACCGGCGCAGGCAGAGCCCGAGACGGTCCCGATGGATCTGAGCCCGGCTCCGGAGCCGGAGCCCGCCCGCAGACAGGGCCGGCGCCGCGGCGGCCAGGAGGCGCTCACCCTGGAGGATTTCCTCTCCGCTGCCGTCCCGATGGAGGAGCTGCAGCCCCCGAAGCAGGAGCCTCCTGCCCGGAGCCGCGGCCGGAACCGCAGGCGCGGCGCCGCGTCGGCGGATCCCGGCACGGAGACCATCTCCACCGCCCGGGAGAATCCCGCCGGTCTGATCCTGACCTGGGCCGACCGGAACAGGCAGGACGGACAGCCGGAGCCCGCGCCGCGCAGGACCGGCGTCAAAGCGGAGCCTGCGGGCCGGAGCGACGAGCCGGTTCCCTCCGCCGACGTGCGGCCGGAGGAGCCGTCCCGGCCCCGCCGCCGCGTCGCCCGGCAGGAGGAGCGCCTTCCCGTTGAGGAGAAGAGCGTCCTCCATCCGGAGGAGGCCTACCGCATCTATGCCAGACCCCTGGACGAGATCGGCTCCCGGCTGGTTCTGACGGGCCTGTTCACGCTCCTGAGTCTGTTCTTTACCCTGTATCTGTCCCAGCGCTGGAGCTTCCTGCCGGAGATCTTCTCCGGCGGCACGACGGTCTACGTCCTGCTGGGTCTGCTGGCGCTGCTGGTCCTGGTGAACCGGAAGCTCTATTTCAGAGACTGGCGCGGGGAGAAGGGCCTGCGGCCCGAGCTGCTGCTGGGGCTCGCCACGCTGTTCACGGCCCTGGACGCCTTCCCCGCCGCGCAGGAGCTGCGGCCGCCCTTCACCGTGGTGGTCGGCGCCCTGCTGATCATCACCCTCTGGGGCCGCTATGACCGGGGCCTGGCGCTGATTACCACGGTGAAGGTCCTGCGGGCGGAGCAGCTCTCCGCCGGCGTCAGCGAGGTGCAGGACATCACCAAGGGCAGCCGCGGCCTGATCCGCACCAAGCCCGACGTGGACCGCTTTATGGAAAAGCTGGAGACCCGGGACCTGACCGAACGCCTGCTGCCGATCTATACCCCCGCGGCCGCCGCCGTCGGTCTGCTGCTGACGCTGCTGATCAGCCTGGGGCTGAAAAAGCCCGTGCTTCGGACCGGCTCTCTGATCTTCCTGGGCAGCGTCCCGGTGACGGCGCTGCTGGCCTTCCCGCGGCTGTTCTGCCTGCTGGCGAACCGCCTCTCCGCCGCCCGCGCCGCCCTGTGCGGCTATCACGGGGCGGAGGTCTTCGGCGGCGAGCACGCGATCCTCATCGGGGACGACGACGTCTTCCCGCCGGGCTCGCTGACGCTGAACGGCTTTAAGGTCTATCACGGCAACCCGGACCGGATCATCGCCTACGCCGCGGCGGCCTGCCGCAGCTCCGGCAGCGCGCTGGACCCGGTCTTCGAGGACCTGCTGGTGACCCACAACGGCCGCCACTACAACGTGGATAATTTCCGCTTCTACGATTCCGGCGGCATCGGCGCCAGCATCATGCAGGACGTGGTCCTGCTGGGCTCTCTGGACTTCATGCGCCGCATGGGTGTCCACATGGACAAGGGCGCCCGGGTGAAGCAGGCGGTGTACATGTCCCTGAACGGGGAGCTGGCCGCGGTCTTCGCCGTGCGCTACACCCCGCCGGAGAATCTGCGCAAGGGCCTGGCCGCCATTGCCGGCAACCGCCACTTCAAGGGCATCCTGGTAACCCGGACCTTCCTGGGGACCCCGGGCTTCCTGAAGGCGAAGTTCGGCGTACCCACCGGCGCCTTCCACTATCCCTCCACCAAGGAGCGGATCCGCCTCTCCGAGGCGGAGATGAAGCGCTCCGGCGCCCAGGGCGCCATCCTGGCGCAGGACAGCTTCTCGGGCTTCGCCCAGGCCGCCGCCGGCGGGCGGATGCTTCGCTCCGCCACCCTCGGCGCCGCCATTCTGACGGTGCTCGGCGGGCTGATCGGCATGGGTCTGATGGCGGTTCTCGCGGCGCTGCCCGCTGCCGAAAGCGCCACCGCCGTGAATCTGCTGCTCTACACCGCCGCCTGGCTGGTCCCCACCCTGCTGCTCACCGCCTGGGCCAGGCATTTCTGAGGGAGCAGGGAACAGGCCCGCCTGTAGGGGCGGTCATTGGCCGCCCACCGTACCCCGCACGGACGAGGGAACAGGCAATAGGCAACAGGCAATAGGCAATAGGCAATAGGCATCAGGCATCAGGCATCAGGCAATAGGAGGGGCGGTCATCGGCCGCCCTGTCCCCCGCCGTAGGGGCGGTCATTGGCCGCCCGCCGTACCCCGCACCGACGATGCAATAGGCAACAGGCAATAGGCAATAGGCAATAGGGGACGAGGATGCGAAGATCGCACATCCTTTCATCGTTCTCCTATTGCCTATTGCCTCGTTCTCCTATTGCCTCATTTTTCTATTGCCTGAATCGAATAAAATCCGGAATTGCCGATTGACTTTTTGCCGGAAAGCGTTTATAATAGAGTGCAATTATGTCTGAAGACGGAAGCTTTATCCGCTTGAAAGGAGAAAATCATACATGTACACTGCGAAGGATATCCGCAACGTCGCTCTGCTGGGCCACGGCGGCGACGGCAAGTCCGCTCTCTGCGAGAGCATGCTGTTCACCACCAAGGTGATTACCCGCCTGGGCAAGCGCGCCGACGGCACCACCGTCTCTGACTTCGACGACGAGGAGAAGAAGAGACAGTATTCCATCAAGACCTCCGTGATCCCCGTGGAATACGACAAGACCAAGCTGAATATTCTGGACAACCCCGGCTACTTTGACTTCGCCGGCGAGGTGGTCCAGTCCCTGCGCGTGGCGGACTCCGGCGTCATCGTCCTGACCGCCAAGTCCGGCATCGCCGTCGGCACCGAGAAGGGCTGGAAGGCCCTGGCCGACCGCGAGCTGCCCGCCATGTTCTACGTCTCCAAGCTGGACGAGGAGCACGCCAACTTCTTCGGCACCCTGCAGTCCCTGCGGGATACCTTCGGCGCTTCCGTCGTTCCCTTCACCTTCCCGATTCTGAACGGCGAGCAGCCCGTGGGCGTCGTCGATCTGATCGAGAGGAAGGCCTATGACGCCGCCGGCAAGGAGATCGCCCTGCCCGCCGACGCCGAGGAGAAGATCGAAGAGTATATGATGGAGCTCAACGAGCAGGTCGCCGAGACCGACGAGGAGCTCATGGAGAAGTTCTTCATGGAGGAGCCCTTCACCGCCGAGGAGCTGACCCGCGGCATCAAGACCGGCCTGGCCACCCGCACCATCACCCCCGTGTTCTGCGGCTGCTCCACCACCGGCCTGGGCGTCAACGCCTTCATGGCCAACCTGGTCAAGTTCGCGCCCTCTCCCCTGGAGGGCAAGCCCATGGTCACCGTGGACGAGGACGGCAACGAGGGCGAGTTCCGGCTGGATCCCGCCGGCAGCCCCATGGCCTTCGTCTTCAACACCATGTCCGACCAGTACGGCAAGAACTCCTACTTCAAGGTCATCTCCGGCGATATTGAGGACACCCTCACCGTCGTCAACGCCCGCACCGGCAGCAACGAGAAGCTGGGCAACACCTTCTTCCCCCGCGGCAAGGAGAACATGAAGACCTCCAAGGTCTGCTGCGGCGACATCGGCGTGTTCACCAAGCTGGCCTCCGTCCGCACCGGCGATACCCTGGGCCTGGCGGGCAAGGTCGTGAGCCTGAAGCCCATGGAGTACGACGAGCCCTGCTACCGCATGGCCATCTACGCCAAGACCAAGGGCCAGGAGGATAAGGTCGCCGCCGGCCTCGTGAAGCTCAACGAGGAAGACGCCTCCTTCACCTACGGCAACGACCCCGAGACCAAGGAAATGATCATCGCGGGCGTCTGCGACATCCATCTGTCCGTCATCATCGCCAAGCTGGCTTCCAAGTACAAGGTCGAGGCCGAGCTCCGTCCCGCCAAGATCGCCTACCGCGAGACCATCAAGCGGAAGGTCGAGCAGCACGGCCGCCACAAGAAGCAGTCCGGCGGTCACGGCCAGTTCGGCGACGTCTATATCCGCTTCGAGCATCAGGACGAGCAGGAAGACATGATCTTCGCCGATGAGACCGTCGGCGGCTGCGTGCCCAAGAACTTCATCCCCTCCGTCGAGAAGGGCCTGCGCAACTGCGTCGGCAAGGGCGTCCTGGCCGGCTACCCCGTGGTGAACCTGAAGGCCACCCTGTACTTCGGCTCCTCCCACCCCGTCGACTCCTCCGATATGGCCTTCCAGACCGCCGCGGGCATCGCCTATAAGGAAGGTCTGCCCCAGGCCGGCCCCACCATCCTGGAGCCCATTGCCGAGCTGAAGGTCTTCGTTCCCGATACCTACACCGGCGACGTGGTGGGCGATCTGAACAAGCGCCGCGGCCGCGTCATGGGCATGGGCGGCGGCGTCATCGAGGCCGAGGTCCCCATGGGCGAGATGAGCTCCTACGCCATCGACCTGCGCTCCATGACCCAGGGCAGAGGCTCCTACAGCATGAAGTTCGTCCGCTATGAGGAGGTCCCCCAGATGAACCAGGCCAAGATCATCGAGGACGCCAAGAAGGACGAGGAAGAGTAATTTTTCACAGGGTTCCTGCAAACGAAAACCCGCGGCTGTCTCTCAGGAGACAGCCGCGGTTTTTGTTTCATGCAGCGCATGCAAGGGATCGGAAGGCGGATCAGTCGTTGGGCAGCTCCACGTCGGCGTAGTCCTTGAACTCCTCGGCGATGGCTTCGGCCTTCTCCTTGGCGGCCTCGACCTTGTCCTCGGCGGCCTCGCAGACCTCCTCCACGAGATCGGCGGCCTCCTCGGCCTTCTCCTCGGCGGCCTCGGTGACGTCCTCCACGAAATCCTCCACGGTCTCGGGCTTCTCGCACTCGCACCCGTCCTTCTTGCAGCAGCACTTCTTCTTGCAGCAGAGCTTCTTGAGGATGAGCAGAACGCCGCAGATGGCGGCCAGGGCGCCAACGATGGTCAGAACGGTCTTGATGGTCTTCGTCATGATGATACCTCCTGTTTGTAATGATTTGTTACGATTACTATAGCATATTATTTCACGGGATGCAAGAAAATAATTGTGAATTTTCCGGGGGAGCGCACGCGGAAATGCAAAATGCAAAGTGCAAAATGCAAAATGATGGTGTTTTCAAATTGCCATTTGAAAACCTTGGAAATGGGGACGGGGGATGCGGATTGCCACGGGCCGTTCCGGCCCTCGCAATGACAGATTCGGGGCGTTTTCGCCTGTAGGGGGCGGCGCCCTCGACGCCCCGCCGAATCCCCACCGTACCACGCCGTAGGGGCGATCATTGATCGCCCGGCGTTCGGCACGAACGCAATTTGCCGGAGGCAAATCCCGACAACCGACCGGGTGCCATGGATCGCCATGTGGGCGATTGTTCGCCTGCGGCGAACCGGACGAGCAATGCTCGTCCCTACAGGGCTGACGGCGGGAGATTGTTCGCCTGCGGCGAAGGAGGGCCGATGTGGGCATCGGCCCCTACGGGTGCCGTCCCTACAGGGCTGGCGATTTCTCATATTCGGCGATGACGAATTCGATCTCGGTTTCCAGGGTCTCCAGGGCGTCCAGCTTGGCCCGGTCGGCAGGGGAGGAGCGGTAGTAGTAGGGGGTCATGCGGAAGACGGCCTGGATATCCTCCCGGCTGCGGAGGGTGATCCGCCCCGCGGCCCGGACGGTTTCCACGAGGCGCAGCCGCTCCGTCCGCGGCAGGGCTTCGTCGTTCTCATAGGGACGGTCGTAGACCGCCTGCTTCAGCCCGTAGAGATGCCGCCGGCCTGGGACCGCCAGAACCAGCCGCCCGCCGGGCTTCAGCACCCGCAGCAGCTCCTTCTCCTGAAAGGGGGCGAAGAGCAGGGTGGCCCAGTCGAAGGCCGCGTCCCGCACCGGGATCCGGGCCAAATTTGCCACGAAAAGGTTCAGCCCCGCGTTCCGCTTGGCCGCCAGCCGCACCATCTCCCGGGACAGGTCGAAGCCCCAGACCTCCAGTCCCGGCAGGGCGGCCAGGGCGGCGGTGTACCAGCCCTCGCCGCAGCAGAGGTCCAGGAGCGCGCCGCGCCGCCCCGCGAAGCGGGCCGTCAGCGCGTCCCGCAGGGGGGCGTACCAGCCCTTGTTCAGAAAATCCCGCCGGCAGCGGGCGGCCTCCTTGCTGTCGCCCCTGGCGTCCGCGGGCTTGGAGCCCGTCAGCAGATTGACGTAGCCCTCCTTCGCCAGGTCGAAGCAGTGCCCGGCGCCGCAGCGCAGGGAGCGCCCCTGCTCCGCAAGGGCCCCGCCGCACACGGGGCAGATCAAGATCTCACAGTTCATCGCGTACTCCTGTTCGTGCGATCGGTCAAATTGGGATTTGGCGATTAGGCAATAGGCAATAGGAGCGCGAAGGATACATCGCGGTTTCGTCGTTCACCTATTGCCTATTCAACTATTGCCTATTGCCTGATCCCTTTCGTGTGATCGGTCAAATTGGGATTTGGTGAGCTCCCGCAAAACCTCCCCTGGCAAGGGGAGGTGCCCCAGTGCGCACACTGGGGCGGAGGGGTGAGGGATCGGAGATTGCGCGCTCCCAACCAACGACGGCA
>JAFWTG010000099.1 GCA_017519005.1 Oscillospiraceae bacterium
ATCGACCAAAGCGGGAGCCGTTTGGGGCGCTACGGATACCGGCAGCTCCACACCAGGTCCCACGGGGAGGCCTTCCTGGCCCTGGTCCAGAACCGCTTCGAGGGCCACGGCCTGTATCTGCTGGACGAGCCGGAGGCGGCCCTGTCGCCGCAGCGTCTGCTGTCGCTGCTGGTGGCGATCCACGACCTGGTGGAGTTGGATTCCCAGTTCATCCTCGCGACCCATTCTCCCATCGTCATGGCCTTCCCCGGCGCGGAGATCAAGCTCTTCGATGAAACCGGCGTCCGCAGCGTGGACTACCGGGACACGGAGCACTATCAGATCACCAAGCAGTTTATCAACGATCCGGAGCGCATGCTGAAATACCTGCTGGAGGCCGAGTGAGAAATGACAGAAGAGAAGGTTTTTGAAGCGATCTCCGACCCGCCGCTTTTCGTAAAACTCTATCACAGCGCGGCGAAAGAAAAATACCGGCTTATCTAAAAGCTATGTAAGGGAGCGAACGACATGCCCTATGAAATGACCCAGGCCCGCGCGCATCTGCGGCGCTATATGCGGGAGATCAAAGACAGCCTGACCACACCGGAAGACCTTGCGCGCTACGAGCAGTTCAACGCGAAGCTCAAGGCCCTCGCGGACAGGACGGACCTGTTTTACAGAAACAATATTCCCATGGCCCAGGATAAGCTGGATCTGCTGCGGAAGGATTATGAAGCGGCCCTCGACGCCGCCGCGGAGGTGCTGGCGGAGGAAAACACCGGACCCGTCGGCCTGCGGATCCGATCCGTCGTGCGGGAGCTGGCGCCCCTGCTGACCATGGACGCCCACGCGCTGGATCTCGCGGAGCGGGACCCCGAGCTGCCGATCCTCACCCTGCCGGAGCTGATCGGCCGGGTCCGCGTGCAGACGGCGGATCTGGGGACTGAGCCCGGCCTGGCGGGGAACGAGCCCATGCCCCTGCGGGTGGAGGGACCGGAAACCCTGGAGACAGGCGTTTTCCGGCCGGTCCGGACCGGAGCCGAAGCCGGCCACGCAACGGCCTATTCCCGCCTCGCGGGGCTTCTGGGCGGCTCGAAGTTCGTGGCCAAGGCCAGGCCGATGCTGCTCTCCCATGCCGGAGGCAGCACCGCCGGGGAATTCATCTCCAGGGCGGACGGTCTGGACCCCGCCCAGGTCAGGCCCGGAGATCCGCTGCTGAGCTTCGGAGCTGAAAACCTGGACACCGTTCCCGCCCGCTCCGGCCTGGCCTCCATGCAGCTCGTGGATTTCCTCTGCGGGCGGCCGCCACGGGGGCCGGAGGCCTGCGGCCTGCGCTTCAATCCCCCCTACGGATCCGGCGCCCGCCTCACGGGCCTCACGGTCCGGCCCGACGGCTTCCGATTCGGCACGGACCCTGTGGATCCGGCCCGGCTCGGGGCGCTCGGCGCGATCCCGGAGGCGTTCTACACGATGCTGGCCGATCCCGATTTTCCGGCGCAGGCGCAGTATGCGCTGCGCGGCTGCGGGCTGCCCAAGGAAGCCATTGACCGGCTTATGGAGCGCAGACAGGCGCTGTTGGAAAAGGTCGAAGCGGACCGCGCTTATTTTGCCGATAAAGCCCCCGGTTATCTGGAGCCCGGCAGGGTCCGGCTGGTGCCGGAGAACCAATGGGAGAGCTATAGCCTGAACAATTTGGCGGCAGCCGCGCCGAAGGGACCCTTCGCCGCCCTGCTGGAGCTTCCGCGGAAGACCGCCGAACGCCTCCGGGCGCAGCCGCTCGCGGAGGCCCCGCGGACGGTCATGCCCACCGCCAGGATCACGGGCAACGGCCTGAAGCAGGAGCCGGACCCGCTGAACCTGAACAGGCCCGAGACCATCCGGCTCCAGATCTCCAGGCTCTCCGCGGATTCCGCCATGAAGGGCGGACAGAATTCCCGCTATCCCGTGCAGTGGACGGAGAACGGCAAGCTCCGGCAGGGCATGTTTACCCTGCCGAAGGTCAACTCCAGAAAAGCCCTGGAGCAAGAATTGCTGGACGGCCGTCTCAGCGATCCGGACCTTGAGAAATACCGCGACGTCTTCCTCGCCATCCGGGAATACTACAGCGCCCCGGAGCAGGGCCGCGGGCTTTCGATGCTTCCGTCGAGAGCCGGGCAGCTTCCCTGGCGGGAGATGGGACTGAGCCAGGAGCGCTTTGAGCAGATCAAAAACGACGCTGTTCTCGACATCGAGCTTGCGGACATCGGAAGAAAGCTCAGCCGGCAGAATATGATCCTGGCGAATGAGGACCGGATCGGACACAGCCGGGGCGAACGGGTTGATCTGCGGAACGTCGCTATGAGCGACATCGCCGACGTGCTGGGCTTCCCGAAGCTGCTGGCCCGCAGCACCACCGCCCAGGTGGAGCTGGACGGGAAGCTGGTGGACGGCGTTTTCATGGAAGCCGCCGAGGGCGAGGACCCCAGAAAGGCCGTGGACGGCACGGCCATGGCGTCCATTACCGCCGAGCAGGCAAAAACCGTCTTCAACACGGAGGGCCTGAAGGACCTGGCGGATATGGAGATCCTGGACTACATCTGCCTGAACCGGGACCGCCATATGGGCAACATGTTCTATCGCTTCGAGGGGCTGGAAACGGGGAACCCGAAATTTTTGGGCGTCCAGGGCATCGACAACGACCTGGCCTTCGGTACGGAGGTCCCCCAGGACGATCACCCCGCCGGCAAGCTCGCCGCCCTGAAGGACATCAAGGTCATCAGCGCCTCCATGGCCCGGGCCCTGCGAAAGCCGGAGCTGATGGACGGGATCGCGGCAAAGATGCGGAAGAACGGTCTGCCGCAGAAGGAGATCGACGCCGCGCGTCAGCGGCTGGAAAAGCTCCGGCAGAGGCTGCAAAAGGGAAAGCTGAAGGTCGTCGAGGACGGGCAGTGGGGCAAGGGGAAGTTTACCCTGGAAAACCTGAGCCGGGGGGAGCGGGACACGTCCATTTTCCACAGGTTCAAGGAGAACCTGGTGGACTCCCTCGCCAGAAAGGCAAAGCGGGCTCCCAGGCAGCCCGGCCAATACGAGCCTGTGGAAAAGCCCAACTTCCAGGAGGCCCGGCGGGTGGAGGCCTTCGGCCAGACCGCCCGAAACGCGGCGGAGCGGGAGGCCCTGGAGCAGGCGGCCTCCGCGAAGCTGGCGGACTACGCCAACGAGGCCGCGGAGCGGACGGAATCCGGGGAGAACCCGGAGCACCGGGCGGTCTTTGCCATCCTGCGGGACACGCAGCAGGCCCTGGAACAGCTGGAGGCCGGCAAGCTGCCCTGGCCCTGGGGCTCGGCCCAGTACCGGGAGATGCATGAGGCCTGCCGCGAGCTGCACGCATTTTCCAAAGAGCTCGCCGCCAGGCTCCGGGAGAATCCCAAAGAGGAGATCAGCAGCGAGGACAGCCAGGACCTCCGGGAGATGCTCAACGAGCTGGCCGACTGCAGCGCCGCCTACCGGGACTACAAGACGAACGACCTGGCGCACCGCGCCGCCGGCAGCTCCACCGCCCAGCGGCAGAGCGCGGCCGAGCTCTGCGGCCAGATCAGCGCCGGCAAATCAGAGGAGCTGGCGCGGATCCGGAAGACCCGGCAGGAACCCGTGCAGGTCGTCCGCGAGCGGATGCGCGGTCTCCAGGCCGAGCTGACCGGCAAAACCGGGAACGAGCTGCGGGAGCTCACCGCGAA
This sequence comes from Oscillospiraceae bacterium, assembly GCA_017519005.1. Taxonomy (GTDB): domain Bacteria; phylum Bacillota; class Clostridia; order Oscillospirales; family Oscillospiraceae; genus JAFRPC01. The sequence goes on from JAFWTG010000099.1 coordinate 3,693, forward strand.
GATCCTCTACCTCAACGCCGTCACCAGGGCGGATCTCTCCCATAAGCAGGCAGGCGGAGGCATCCACCGCGCCTTGGGAAAGGAGAACGTCAGCCGGCAGACGGCGAAGATCAAGGAGGAGCCGGCCTTCCGGAGGCTGGCCGCTCTGCCCGACGAGGAGCTCCGGGCCCTGGCGGCCGGAGAGGGAGGCCGGGCCCTGGCGAACCGGTTCATCCGGGAGCTCGCCCAGGAGCAGACGGCCCAGGTCCCGCAGCCGCAAAACCCGGACGCCGTCCGGCCGCAGGGCCGGCCGGAGCGTCAGAACGCCCAGGACGGTCTCCAGGTCCTGCACTGAAAAAGCCAGACGAGCGCATGCTGAAATACCTGCCGGAGAAGGAAAACGGCGCTTCCATGGTGATCACAAACGCGGGCGACTGGAACGTCGGGTTCTTCAAGAAGAACGGCTATTTGATCCGCGGCGAGCTCAAAGATGTTCCCAAGGGCCACAACTGCTACGAGCTCTACAAAATGATTTGAAGCATTGGAAGATGATTTAGAATACGCTTCAAAGGAGTACGAATGCAAATAATCAACGGCGCTTATACCAGCGCGATCGTATATACGGACGAGATCGAGGCTTCGGCCATCGGGCAGATCCAGGCCCTCTGCGACCAGCCCTTTGCCGCGGGAAGCAAGATCCGGATCATGCCGGACGTCCACACGGGGAAGGGCTGCACCATCGGCACGACCATGACCGTCGGCGAGTACGTGGTCCCGAACTTAGTGGGCGTGGACATCGGCTGCGGCATGGACGTGGTCCAGCTGAAGGAAAAGCGGATCAACCTGCCTGCCCTCGACTCGTTTATCAGCAAAAACATCCCCCACGGCAGAGACGTGCGGGAGAAGCCCCACCGCAACAGCGGACGGATCGACCTTTCCGAGCTGGAATGCTTCGGCAGCATCGATACCCGCCGTGCTTTGGAAAGCGTCGGCACTCTGGGCGGCGGCAACCATTTCATCGAGGTGGACCGGGACGAGGAGGATAATCTATACCTGGTGATCCACACCGGCAGCCGGAACCTGGGCCTGCAGGTGGCGGAGTATTATCAGAAGCTGGCCTATGAGAACGTCGGCGGCAGGTCTCAGACCGAGATCCCCTTTGAGCTGGCCTATCTGACCGGCGAGGACCGGGACAGGTATCTGCACGACATGGCGATCATGCAGCGTCACGCGGCCCTCAACCGACAGACCATCCGGGACTGCATCCTGGACGGCCTGAAGCTCCACGAGGCGGACTTCTTCACCACCGTCCACAACTACATCGACCTGGAGCACGGCATCCTGCGGAAGGGCTCAGTCTCTGCAAGGGAAGGAGAGCGCCTGCTGATCCCGCTGAATATGCGGGACGGCGCCCTGATCTGCATTGGCCTGGGCAACGACGACTGGAATCAGAGCGCGCCCCACGGCGCGGGCCGGCTCTTCAGCCGCAGCCAGGCGGAAAGCAGCTTCACCCTCTTCGCCTTCAAGAAAAGCATGGAGGGCATCTATACCTCCACCGTCAGCCAGGACACCCTCGACGAGTGCCCCATGGCCTACAAGGATCCGCAGACCATCATCTCCGCCATCGGCGATACCGTCCGCATTGAAAAACAGATTCGCCCGATCTACAACTTTAAATCCAGCGACCGGTTTACGAGCAAAAAGAAAAAATAATGTCAGGAGATTTCAAAATGAAGAGAATCATAGTTTTGGCTTTGGCGGTACTGCTGCTTAGCGGCTTATGCGCCTGCGCGGCGCAGCAGCCTTCCGCGGACG
>JAFWTG010000100.1 GCA_017519005.1 Oscillospiraceae bacterium
ACCATCCCCGGCAAGCTGCCCCAGCGCAAGCTGGTGACGACGGCTGCCGCGGGCTATTCCTCCTACGGCAATCAGATCGGCCTGGCCACCGGCCTGGTGGAGGAGCTCTATCACCCCGGCTACGCCGCCAAGCGCATGGAGATCGGCGCGGTGATCGCCGCCGCGCCCCAGGCCAACGTCCGCAGAGAGCGGCCCGCGCCCGGCGACGTGGTGATCCTGCTGGGCGGCAGCACCGGACGCGACGGCATCGGCGGCGCCACCGGCTCCTCCAAGGCCCACAACGCCCACTCCGTGGAGAGCTGCGGCGCGGAGGTCCAGAAGGGCAACGCCCCCGAGGAGCGCAAGCTGCAGCGCCTCTTCCGGAACCCGGAGGCCTCCCGTCTCATTAAACGCTGCAACGATTTCGGCGCGGGCGGCGTCAGCGTCGCCATCGGCGAGCTGGCCGACGGCCTGCGCATCGACCTCAACGCCGTGCCGCGGAAGTACGAGGGCCTGGACGGCACGGAGCTGGCCATCTCCGAGTCACAGGAGCGGATGGCCGTGGTGGTGGCGCCCGGCGACGCAGAGCGCTTCCTGGAGCTGGCCGGGGAGGAAAACCTGCAGGCCTGCCGCGTGGCCGTCGTCACGGAGGAGCCCCGCCTGGTCATGGACTGGAACGGGGACCGGATCGTGGATCTGAGCCGGGAATTTCTGGACTCCAACGGCGCGGAGAAGCACATCAGCATCGAAACTGCCTGCCCGCAGGCTGAGCCCGAGCAGCCGGAGCGCAGCTTCCCCGAGGCCTGCGCCAGGATCGCGGAGGATTTGAATCTCTGCTCCCACCGGGGCCTGTCCGAGCGCTTTGACTCCACCATCGGCGCCGGCACGGTGCTGATGCCCTTCGGCGGAAAGCACCAGCTGACGCCCATCCAGGCCATGGTCCACAAAATCTCCGTGGAGCGCGGCCATACCGACGACTGCTCCCTGATGGCCTACGGCTTCGACCCCTATCTGTCGGAGCGCAGCCCCTATCACGCCGCCTATCTGGCTGTGGTGGATTCCGTCTCCAAGCTGGTGGCCAGCGGCGCAAGCTTCCGGGACGTCTACCTCAGCTTTCAGGAATACTTTGAAAAGCCCGGCCGGGACCCCAAGCGCTGGGGCAAGCCCCTCTCCGCCCTGCTGGGCGCGTTCCGGGCGCAGATGGATCTGGGCGTCGGGGCCATCGGCGGCAAGGACTCCATGTCCGGCAGCTTTGAGAAGCTGGACGTTCCCCCCACGCTGGTGAGCTTCGCCGTCACCACGGACAAGGTCAACCATATCGTCTCCCCGGAGTTCAAGGCCCCCGGTCATCCCGTGGTGCTTCTGGCCCCGGAGCGGGATGAAAACGGCCTTCCCAGGCCCGCGTCCCTGCTGGCGCTCTTTGATCGGATCACTTCGCTGCAGCGGAGCGGGAAGCTGTTGGCCTGTCGGGCCGTGGGCCCCGGCGGCGTGCTGGAGGCCGTGGTCAAGATGGCCTTCGGCAACGGCTTCGGCTTCCGCTTCAACGAGAATCTCAGCGTCCGGGAGCTGGAGCGGAAGCAGTACGGCTCCTTCGTCGCGGAGGTGACGGAGGGCATCCCGGAGGGCGAGCACGTGGGCGTGCTGCGGGCCGAGCCCGTCTTCGTCTACCGCAAGCTCTCCGTAGACGCGGAGGAGCTGCGTCTGCGCTGGGAGCGCCGGCTGGAGTCCGTCTATCCCACCGGCATTCAGAGCGTCGCGGCCGCCTACACGGCGCCCTCCTATCACACGGAGCGCCGGGCCGCGCCTGCCGTTCGCTGCGCGCGGCCCCGGGTGCTGATCCCGGCCTTCCCTGGCACCAACTGCGAATATGACAGCGCGGCGGCCGTCCGGGAGGCCGGAGCCGAGCCCGAGATCCTGGTGATCAACAATCTCAGCGCAGACGGCATCCGCCGATCCGTGGAGCGCTTTGCGGACTCCCTGCGGAAGTCCCAGATCGTCTTCATCCCCGGCGGCTTCTCCGGCGGCGACGAGCCCGACGGCAGCGGCAAATTTATCACCGCCTTCTTCCGGAACGACGAAATCCGGGAGGGCGTCACGGAGCTGCTGGAACGGCGGGACGGCCTGATGCTGGGCGTCTGCAACGGCTTCCAGGCGCTGATCAAGCTGGGCCTGGTGCCCTACGGCAGAATCGTTGACCCCGACGAGAACAGCCCCACGCTGACCTTCAACACCATCGGCCGCCATCAGTCCCGCATCGTCCGGACCCGCGTAGCCTCCGACAAGTCTCCCTGGTTCCGCGCCCTGCGGGTGGGGGAGATTCTCAGCGTTCCCATCTCTCACGGCGAGGGCCGCTTCATTGCCGACCAGGCCACGCTGAAGGAGCTGGTGCGGAACGGTCAGATCGCCACCCAGTACGTGGACCTGAACGGCGTTCCCACCTCAGACCTGCGCTTCAATCCCAACGGCTCCGTTCTGGCCGTGGAGGGCGTCACCTCCCCGGACGGACGCGTCCTGGGCAAGATGGGCCACTCCGAGCGCGTCGGCCGCGGCCTCTATCAAAACGTCCCCGGCAATTACGACGCGCATCTGTTTGAATCCGCCGTGCAATATTTCCGCGGCCTGTAGCGGCGCACATTGTGCGCCATAAGTGAAAGGAGAAACGCTATGGCAACCTTCATTTCCGAACCCTCCCGTACCTTTAACGAGTACCTGCTGATTCCCGGCTATTCCTCCGCGGAATGCGTCCCTGCCAACGTGAGTCTGCGGACCCCCCTGGTGAAATTCCGCAGGGGAGAGGAGCCCGCCCTGAGCCTCAATATCCCCCTGGTATCCGCCATCATGCAGGCCGTGTCCGGCGACCGGCTGGCCGTGGCGCTGGCCACGGAGGGCGGCGTCAGCTTCATCTACGGCTCCCAGTCCGTGGAGGACGAGGCCGCCATGGTCAAGCGCGCCAAGGATTACAAGGCCGGCTTCGTCCGCAGCGACTCCAATCTGCGGCCCGACATGACCCTGGGCGAGGTGATCGCGCTGCGGGAAAAGACGGGCCACTCCACCATGGCCGTCACCGAGGACGGGACCGCGGACGGTAAGCTGGTCGGAATCGTTACCAGCCGCGACTACCGGGTGAGCCGCATGGGACCGGATACGCTGGTTTCCTCCTTCATGACGCCCCTGGAGAAGCTGATCTACGCCCCCGAGGGAACCACCCTTAAGGAGGCCAACGACATCATCTGGGACCACAAGCTGAACACCCTCCCCATCGTCAACGACGCCGGGCAGCTCTGCTACTTTGTCTTCCGCAAGGACTACGACTCCCACAAGCAGAACCAGGACGAGCTGCTGGACGACCACAAGCGCTACGTGGTGGGCGCCGGCATCAACACCCGGGACTACGCCACCCGCGTTCCCGCGCTGATCGAGGCGGGGGCCGACGTGCTCTGCATCGATTCCTCCGAGGGCTTCTCCGAGTGGCAGCGGCTGACCCTGGCCTGGATCCGGGAGCACTACGGCGACACGGTGAAGGTCGGCGCTGGCAACGTGGTGGACGCCGAGGGCTTCCGCTTCCTGGCGGACTGCGGCGCCGACTTCGTGAAGGTGGGCATCGGCGGCGGCTCCATCTGCATCACCCGGGAGACCAAGGGCATCGGCAGAGGCCAGGCCACCGCGCTGATCGAGGTCTGCAAGGCCCGGGACGAGTACTTCCGGGAGACCGGCGTCTACGTCCCCGTCTGCTCCGACGGCGGCATCGTCTACGACCACCACATCACCCTGGCCCTGGCCATGGGCGCGGATTTCATCATGCTGGGCCGCTATTTCGCCCGCTTTGACGAAAGCCCCTCCAACAAGGTCAACATCAGCGGTACCTACTACAAGGAGTACTGGGGCGAAGGCTCCGCACGGGCCCGCAACTGGCAGCGCTACGATCTGGGAGGCGACAAAAAACTCTCCTTCGAGGAAGGCGTGGACTCCTACG
>JAFWTG010000101.1 GCA_017519005.1 Oscillospiraceae bacterium
AACCTTTAATCTGTTCCGGCAGGAATTGTGCCATACTTCGTTGTCGTCCTTGCCGGGCGTCAAGCCCGCCTGCGTCCTCCGCCTCGTCTGGCGCAATTCCTGCACGGAACATTCTTCAATCTTTCTATGGGAGTTCAGTATGAGCGTGCGCAACGGCTATACCAAAAGGAGCTGGTGTCCAAGGCCCGGCAGGATAAGGTCCAGCCCGCCCTTCAAAACCAGACCATACGCCAGGAAGCACAGAACGCCCGGCAGGATACGCCTGTCATTGGGCAATAAATATTGACAATGGCCGATGCAAGCAAGCAGACTTTACCGTGATTCTGTTCGGATGGAATCATTAAATACAAAGACGATTCTTTCGTCAACATAATTCGACTGTTGCAAGAACGGATTTCATTCAGGTCCTCTGCGATTCGAATGAAAAATACACCAAAGCGAAGCTCCCGCCGCTTGCGCGACAGGAGCTTCGCTTTGGAAGGGTTGTGCAAAAAAGATGCCGAAGATCCGGGGCGGTTTCTTACAGCCTCGCCACGCCGGAGTCCCGGGCGGCCTTGGCCACGGCAGCGGCCACGGCGGGGCCTACCCGTTTGTCAAAGGCTTCCGGCAAAATGTATTCGGCGTTCAGTTCCTCCTGGGAGACCAGTTCCGCCAGAGCATGGGAGGCGGCCAGCCGCATTTCCAGGTTGATGTCCCGGGCCCGCACGTCCAGAGCCCCCCGGAAAAGCCCAGGGAACACCAGCACATTGTTGATCTGGTTGGGGTGGTCGCTGCGGCCTGTACCCACCACGGCGGCCCCGGCCGACAGAGCCTCCTCCGGCTCGATCTCCGGAACGGGGTTTGCCATGGGGAAGACGACGGCGCCGGGGGCCATGGAGGCAATCATCTCCCTGGAGACGATGTGGGCTGCACTGACACCCACGAACACGTCGGCGCCCTTCAGGGCATCCGCCAGCTTGCCGGAGAAGCCCTCCGGGTTGGTGCGCGCCGCCATCTCCGCCTGGGCGGGGTTCATCTCCAGGCCCTGGCAGAGAACGCCGAAGCGGTCCACCATCTTCAGGTGCCGCACGCCCAGATCCATCAGGTGCTTGCCGATGGCGATGCCGGCGGAGCCGGCTCCGTTGATGACCACCTTCACGTCCTCGATCCGCTTGTCCACCACCCGCAGGGCGTTCAGCAGGGCGGCCCCCACCACAATGGCGGTGCCGTGCTGATCGTCGTGGAAGACGGGAATGTCGCAGAGCTCCTTCAGCCTCCGCTCGATCTCAAAGCAGCGGGGTGCGGCGATGTCCTCCAGGTTGATGCCGCCGAAGCTGCCGGAGATCAGGTAGACGGTACGGACGATCTCCTCCACGTCCTTGCTGCGGAGGCAGATGGGGAAGGCGTCAACGTCCCCGAAGGCCTTGAACAGGGCGCATTTGCCCTCCATGACGGGCATGCCTGCCTCGGGGCCGATGTCCCCCAGTCCCAGGACGGCGGTGCCGTCGGTGACCACAGCGACTAAGTTGTGCCGCCGGGTCAGGGTGAAGGATTTGTCATAATCCTTTTGGATCTCCAGGCAGGGCTGGGCCACGCCCGGGGTGTAGGCCAGGGACAGATCCTCCTTAGTGGCCACGGGGACCTTGGAGATCACTTCAATCTTGCCGCCCCATTTCTCATGGAGCCGCAGGGATTCTTCCGCGTAGTTCATAGCAATCGCTCCCATTGTATTCTTCTTGTTCCCGGGCCGGTCAATTCCCCTGCCGCAGTCTGGCCGCAAATGCGTCGCCGCAGGCGGAGGTGGAGGCGCTGCCGCCCAGGTCCGGGGTCATGCTGCTTCCCTCTGTCAGCAGCTGCTCCATAACCTCCAGGATCCGCCCGTACCACCGTGGATGACCCAGGTGCTCCAGCAGCTGGCCGGCTGCCCAGATGGAGGCCAGAGGGTTTGCAATGCCCCGGCCCGCAATGTCCGGGGCGGAACCGTGGATGGGCTCAAACATGGAGGGGAAGCGGCGCTCCGGGTCCAGGTTTGCTCCCGCTGCCAGGCCCATGCCGCCGGAGATGGCGGCCCCCAGGTCCGTGAGGATGTCTCCGAAGAGGTTGGATGTCACCACGATCTGGAAGCGCTCCGGATTCCGGATCATCAGCATGGCTGCCGCGTCCACCAGAAGGGAGTGGGTCTCCACCTCCGGATACTCCCGGGCAATCTCCCGGAAGATCTGATCCCAGAAGACCATGGAGTAGTTCAGGGCATTGCCTTTGCTGACGCTGGTGAGGCTCTTGCCCTCCCGTTTGGCCAACTCGTAGGCGTAGCGGATGATCCGCTCGCAGCCCTTCCGGGAGAAGACGCCGTCCTGGATCACCACCTCCTGGGGGGTATTGGGGTAGAGCCAGGCGCCCTGGCCGCTGTACTCCCCCTCGCTGTTCTCCCGGATGAAAGTCATGTCGATGTCCCCCGGACCCTTGCCCTTGATGGGGCAGGGAGCGCTCCGCAGCAGCTTCACGGGCCGCAGGTTCACGTACTGGTCGAAGTCGTGGCGGATCCGCAGCAGCAGATCCCGCAGAGAGACGTGGTCCGGCACGCCGGGATAACCCACGGCTCCAAGCAGGATGGCGTCGCAGTCCCGGAGCCGGTCCAATCCGTCGGGCGGCATCATCTCCCCGGTTTTCAGGTAGTATTCGCAGCCCCAGGGGTACTCGGTAAATTCAAAGCGGAAGCCCCCGTCCAGCTGGGATACGGTGTTCAGAACCTTGACGGCCTCCCGGATCACCTCCGGGCCGATGCCGTCCCCAGGGATCACGGCAACGCGGTAAGTTTTCATGGATTTCTCCTTTCCGATACGGCGAAAAGAGGCAGGGGGACTGCCTCTTTTCTGTATTTCCGGGGCCTTACTTGATGAAGCCCACCTGCTTGCTGATGAGGGCGATCTGCTCGTCCTTGCGGCGGTTGTACTCCACCTTTTTCTCTTCAAAATAGTTGCGGCCCTCGGCGTCGATGGAAACAATCAGAGGCCCGAACTCCTTGACCCGGCAGTTCCACAGGGTCTCGGGCATGCCCAGGTCCCGCCATTCGGCCCGCTCGATCTCCTCCACGCAAACCGCAGCCACCACAGCGTTGCCCGCGGGGATGACGCAGTGGATGCAGCCGAAGTCCTTGCAGGCGGCGGCGGTGTTTTCCTTCATGCCGCCCTTGCCAACGATGACCCGGACGCCGGTGGTCTTGACGAACTCATACTCGAACTTCTCCATCCGCATGGAGGTGGTGGGTCCCACGGAGACCATCTCGAACTTGTCGTTCTCCAGGGGGCGGATGATGGGGCCCGCGTGGAGGATGGCGTTGTTCCGCACGTCCACGGGGATCTCTCTCCCCTCCTCCACCACGCGGCGATGGGCCACGTCCCGGCAGGTGGTGAGGCTTCCGTTGAGGTAGATGATGTCGCCGATGTGAATGTCCTTCAGATCCTCGGCGGAGATGGGGGTGGTGAGGATCTTCTTGCCGTCCTTGATTTCAACCATTGTAATATCCTCCTTGTTCGCCGATCAGAGCACGCAGCCCGAATGGGTGGTGATGGTGTAGTTCAGGTCCTTATCGAAGATGATGTGGCCTCTGCGGTGGCTCCAGCAGCCCACGTTGACGGCCACGCCGATGGCGGAGGGGTGACGGGCGGTGTTCTCGATGTGCACGCCCATGACGGAGTACTTGCCGCCCATGCCCTGGGGGCCCAGGCCGATGGCGTTGATGCCGTCCTCCAGCAGCTTCTCCATCTTGGCAGCCCGCTCGTTCTCATTGTGGGAGCCGATGGGCCGCATGAGGGCCTTCTTGGACAGCAGGGCCGCGGTCTCCACGGAGGTGGCCACGCCCACGCCCACCAGCAGCGGGGGGCAGGCGTTGAGGCCGTAGGAGGTCATCCGGTCCAGGACGAACTTGGTGACGCCCTCGTAGCCCTCGCCGGGCATCAGCACGGTGGCGTTGCCGGGCAGGGTGCAGCCGCCGCCGGCCATGTAGGTGTAGATCTCGCAGCCGTCCCAGTTGGGAACGATGTCCCACCAGACGGTGGGCGTACCCTTGCCCACGTTCTTGCCGGTGTTGTACTCGTCAAAGGTCTCCACGGAGTTGTGGCGCAGGGGGGTGGCGAAGGTGGCCTTCACCACAGCCTCTTTGAGCAGGCCCTCCAGCTCGTTGATCAGGGGGAAGCCGGTGCCGCACTTGAGCCAGAACTGCAGCACGCCGGTGTCCTGGCAGGAGGGACGGTCCAGCTTCACCGCCAGCTCCTGGTTGCGGAACATGGTGTCGTAGATGACCTTGGCCAGGGGGCTGTCCTCCTTGGAGCGGAGCTCCTCCAGCTTGGCGATCACGTCGTCGGGAAGCTTCTTCCCGGTGTAGCCCACGAACTTGGCCATCATGTCGGTCATTTTCTGAACTTGCGCTTCTTTGGTCATGATAGTATGTACCTCCTATTTCAGATGGGGTTTGTATACGGACTCAGGGGAAGAAGGGGAAGGCGATGGGAAGAATGATCATGCTGACGATGGTGGCGATCACGATCAGGGGCAGGCCGGCCTTCACGTAATCCATGAAGGTGTAGTTGCCGGCGCCCACCACCATGGTATTGGCAGGCATGCCGATGGGGGTGGCGTAGGCGCAGGAGCCGCCGATGACGCAGGCCATCAGCACGGCCCGGGGGTCCGCCCCCATGCCCTGGGCGATGGACAGGCAGATGGGAGCCATCAGAGCGGTGGTGGCGGTGTTGGACATGAAGTTGGTCATGACGCAGCAGAGGATGAACACCACGAAGGTCAGGATCAGCGGAGAGGGGTTGGCGCCCAGCAGGCCGATGACCGCGTCGGCGATCATCTTGCCGGCGCCGGACTTGTCCAGGGCCTCCGCCAGGGACAGGGTGCCGCCGAAGAGGAAGATGGTCTTCATGTCGATGGACTTGATGGCCTCCTTCTCGGAGATGACACGGGTGAGGATCAGCAGGATGGCGCCTACGCAGCCGGAGACAGCCAGCTTCACGCCGATCTGATCTTCAAAGATCATGGCCAGCAGGGTCAGGATTAGGATCACCAGGGAGAGGATCTTCTTCCACTTGGGGACCTTGCTGAAGTCCCGCTGCTCGTCAAAGACGGAGTCGTCGTCCTTCACGTCATGGTTGGGCAGCAGCTTGTGGCCGACAGTGGCGTAGAACAGGATGCCAACGATCAGGATGGGCAGGCCAACGATGGCGTATTCAAAGAAGCCGAACTTGAGGCCCACAGGCTCCAGAGTAGTCTGGGCGATCATGTTGCCGGGGGCGCCGATGAGGGAGAGGTTGCCGCCCATGGCCGCCGCGAAGACCAGGGGCATCAGCAACCGGGAGCGCTTGAAGCCGGACTTGGCGGAGATGCCGATGACCACAGGGATCAGTACCGCGGCGGTGCCGGTGTTGGACAGGACGCCGCTCATGAGGCCCACGATCAGCATGATGGCGATGATGAGACTCCGCTCGGTTTTGGCGAACTTGGTGACGATGCCGCCGATCTCATTGGCCATGCCCGTTTCAAACAGGGCGCCGCCCACGATGAACATGGCGACAAAGAGAATGACGTTGCTGTTGATAAAGCCCTTGAAGGCAGCGTTCACATCCAGAACCCCCGTCAGCACCAGACCGACGCAGACGATCATGGAGGTGAGGCCCAGGGGGATCTTCTCGGTCACAAACATGACCACGGCGAAGGCCAGGAAGATCAGGGTAATGACAGCGGGACTCATGTCCGTTCCTCCTTTTATTTCTTGTCTTTTTTCATTACAGTGTTACGGATCGTGAAACTTCGCTGCGCAGCTTTGTTTCTCTGTAACTGCATCATAGCATAGTTTTTTTATCTTGTAAAATACAAATAATCTCTTGTGCATAAGATTTATTTATGCTATCATGGAGGCAGGAGGAATGCGCCATGACCTTAAATCAACTGAGCTATTACCTTGCAGTCTGCAAGCACCAGAATCTCACCAAGGCTGCGGCGGAACTCTCCGTCTCGCAGCCGGGTCTTTCCGTTGCCATGCGGGAGCTGGAGGAGGAGTGTGGCTTTCCCTTGTTTGAGCGGCGGCCCAACAGCATCCGCCTGACTCAGCAAGGCCGGGCCTTCCAGCGGGAGGCGGAGCATCTGCTGGGCCAATACCGGCGGCTGCGGCAGCACACGGAGCTGATCGCCAGGGAGAACAGCATCCTCCGGGTGGGAGTGGCCACCATGGGCGCCGGCGGGGTCTTCCCCCGGCTGCGGCGGCGCTTTACCCGGGACTGCCCGGAGATCACCCTGGAAGTCTCGGAGGACTCCACGGAGCGGCTCTACCACAAAATTGACCAAGGGGAGCTGGATTTTGCCGTTACAGTCTCCATCGCCCTGCCGGGGGAGGACTACGGCTACGTGACCTTGTCCAACAGCCGGCTCCTGCTCTGCGCCAATCAAAACAATCCCATCGTCCGGCAGAAGCCCGGCTCTCTGAAGCAGCTGGGAGACACGCCGCTGATCCTGCTCTCGGAGCGGTCCAGCCAGACCAAGTATCTGAAGCGCCTTTTTGACCGGGCAGGCTGCACGCCCAACGTCATCCAGTACAGCGATCAGGCTTTCACGATTTTGCAGTATATCCGGGAAAACGCCGCCTGCGGCTTTCTGCCGGAGGACATCGCCGCCCAGGAGAGCGGCCTGGCCTGCTTCCCCATGTTTGAGATCGACATGGCCTCCGTCACTGCCATCTGGCGCAGGGACCGACAGAGCTTTGCCGCCTTCGATCATTTTATCCGCTATCTGAAAAAAACCGGGAATCGTTGAAAAAGATAGAAATCTTCAGAGAAAAACGTAAAAGCTTAGTGAAATTCTGGGTATAGTAAAAGAGAATAATGAGTTGTTACAAGAAATAAAAGAAGGAACTGCTCGAATTGAAGGCAAAGTAGATTCCCTATGTTAGAATGGACTTGACATTTGACGGAGACAAGAAATGAGAAGGCCTGGCGTTGATTTCAGAAAACATACCCGGGCGTTACCGATTGAAACCGAGAAAGCGAGGAGAAAAAAGTGGTCATCCAACAGAATGCTTTCGCAACCCTGAGTCAGCTTGTGCTACTGTTTTTTCTGTATTCCCTGGCGGGCTGGCTGATTGAGGTGACACTGAAATACATTCAGTTCCACAGGTTCATCAACCGCGGCTTCTTTACCGGGCCTATCTGCCCGATCTACGGAAGCGGTGCGCTGTTGATCACGCTGGCGGGCATCGTCTTTCCCCGTGCTTCCGATTCCTACGGGACCAGCTTTCTGATGTCCTTCCTGCTCTGTGGGACGGTAGAGTATTTGACGAGCTACCTGATGGAGAAGCGCTTCCATGCCCGCTGGTGGGATTACAGCCAGAAACCCATGAACCTGCACGGGCGGGTCTGGATCGGGAATCTGATTCTCTTCGGCATGGGCGGGATAGCGATCCTGCATCTGCTTAATCCGGTAATTGAGCGGCTGTTTGCGCTGCTTCCGGCACCGACGAAGGAAGTCCTCGCGGCTGCGCTGCTGGCCGTTTTTGCAGTTGACTACGTCATGACTCACCTCGTACTGCGTCTGGTGAAACGGAGTGTAGAAAGCAGCCAGGCGGACAACACCGAGGAAATCAGCATGGAGATCCGCCGTCTGCTCACCAACCGCTCCTATTTCTACCGCCGCTTTGCCGACGCCTATCCCGAGGTGATCTATCGCACGGATCGTGTCAAGCAGCGCCTGGCTGCGGTGAAAGCGGAATCCGAGCGCATCCGCAGGGAGGCTGAGCAGCGCATCGAAACCGGCGCCAGGCGGGTGCTGACTGCTGCGGAGCCCACCGCAATGATTCAGAGCGGCATTATTGCAAGACAGGACAAACTGATTCAAGCGCTTTACCACGAGGAGACTGCCGATGAGGAAGCAAAAGCCCTGATGGCGGAGATCCGGGCGGAAAAAGCCCGCCTGGAAACCAGACCCCTGGCCCAGCATCTGGCAAATCGGGCTGGCGAGGTGGAAAAGAATCTACACTCGTGACAGTCTTCTGAGAGAGCTCGTTTCCCGGCCGAATTGCAAAGCATTCCCGAAAAGAATTGCCGCAACGGTTGAATTGTTCCTATCTTTCAGGTATCTGGTTAACCGGTATTTTGTAGAGCAACTTGCACAAACGCCGGTGAAGGCGGTCGAGGTGCAGTATGTCAACCAGACCTTCGAAGGCGACCGGCTCCCAATCTACGCCTGCGGCGAAAACCGGTATTCCATCCGAAAGGATGGTCAGCTGGCAGTG